>VGIF01000105.1 GCA_016868015.1 Betaproteobacteria bacterium | reverse complement strand
AGAACGCCAATCGCGCCTTTGCGATGCTGGCGATGGTGAACATTTACAAATGGGATAGGCCGCTCACGGGATAAGTGCGTGCAGCGGAAGCCTAAAACGGCGAAAAACACCGAATTAAACATCGAAAGCGCCTTCGGCCTGATGAAATCAGCATTCATTTCGCATAATCGGCATCATCGCTTTCCTCGGGCGCACCTTTTACCTACTTGATCAGCGTATCCCCAAGAAAAAATCTGCGAAAATCTGCGTTAATCTGCGTCAAAGGTTTGGATGTTCGTTGTCAAACCGTCGTGAGCAACCATGCAAAACATCATCCTCACCGCCAAGAACGACAAACGCATCGAGTTCTACGACGGCGCCACCCACGCCGCGCGTGAAAAACTCGATATGCCCGCGCCGGTGCATGAACTCGCGCTGTCGCCGGACGGCCGCACGGCTTATGGTTCGGTGTTCGGCGGCGGGGTGTTCGGTAAAAACAAGGACCCCGACCACCGCGTGGTGGTGATCGATCTGGCGTCGCGCGCGATCGACGGTTACATCGACGCCGGCACCTATCTCGCCCCGCACGGGCTGATGTTCGGCGCCGACCGCATGTTGTGGGTTACCGCGGAACTGAACAACGCGATCCTCGGCATCGATACGCGCTCGCGCAAGGTGGCGGCCGCGATAGATATCGCGGGCGCGGCGCACTGGCTCGCGGTGTCGCCCGACGGCACGCGCGCTTATGTGTCGCACAAACAATCGCACAAGCTCGGCGTCGTCGATCTCGTCAAGCAGCGTGTGGTCAACGAAATCAGCATCCCCAACCGCTGCGAGGGCCTGGCGTTAACGCGCGATGGCGCGACGCTTTTTCTTGCCTCGCACGCGCTGCCGGAGCTCAACGTGATCGATACGCGCAGCGAAAAATTGGTGAAACGCATTCGCATCGACGGCAGTCCCGAAGAAAAAACCCAACTGCGCCGCGTGCGCATTTCGCCCGATGAACGCTAGTTGTTGTTTTCCTCGCACGCCGACGGCAACGTTGCCGTATTCAAACTGCCGGGCGTCGAACAAAGCGCGCTGATCAATGTCGGCAAGGCGCCGATGGGCTTTGGTTTTCCCGCCGCGCCGGATCGCGCACTGGTGTGCAATCACGACCTGGGTGTGGTGTCGGCGCTAGACCTGAGCGCGGGAACCGTCGCCAGCACGTTTGCGACGGGCAATGGCTGCGAATACGTGCAGTATTACTAAGCTATTGATTTTATTACGTTTTTAGTTGGCCGGGTGGGGGCTTGATTTTCCCGGGTGGCGCATCGAGCGCTTTACCTTGTGTCTCCAGCAATTCGCGCGGCACCATGATCGGCGCCTTAAAATGCGTGGCCAGCGCCACCGCGTCCGAGGCGCGGCTGTCGAACACCTTGGTCGCATCGCGCAGCACCACGGTGATCGCGGCAACAAAGGTGTTGCCCTTTAATGTGATCATCACGCTGGTTACCCGCCCGTCATAGGCACTTAACACGCTGTGCATCAGATCATGGGTATAGGGCCGCGGCGTTTTGCCGCCGGTCAACGCGGCGTGTATCGATTGCGCCACCGTGGTATCGATGAACACCGGTATCGCGCGATTCTCGGCTTTTAACAGCACCACCGGCCCGACTTCCGACAGCACCACTTCGACTTGCTGGATGCGCACCAAATTGTCGGCGGCCACCGCCCCGCTTGCGTGCGCCAGCAACAAAATCGCTAGTCTCATGCACCAACGTTGAACTGCCGCCATCGATGTAGCCGTTTTCATGACACGTCCTCCTCATTCGCGACTCATATTAGGCGCTTAAGCTTACTCCATTAGCCATCTCACGCGGAGTGGGTTTTGCCGATCACCTCGCGGGGGAATTCTTTAACACACTGGCCGGCGTCGGAGCGCAGCCTATCCCCCAGCCTGTCGGCAGCCAAGCGAGTTACGCGCTACCCGGCGGCCCGCAATACCCGACTGCGCTTCGCTTCGTACGAGCCGCCATGCGCTAAGCGGTTTCACTGCGTGCTAACATAGCGCGTTCCCGTTTCCGCTCGCGCAAATCGCCATGGGCCCTTCCCGTCCGCTCCACGGCATCAAAGTCATCGAATTCTGCCAGGTGCTCGCCGGCCCCTTCTGCGGCTGCCTGCTCGCCGACATGGGCGCGGACGTCATCAAAGTCGAACCGCCCGAAGGCGATTTGATGCGCGCATGGCCGCCGATCGTCAACGGCTACAGCCAGTATTTTGCGTCGGTCAACCGCAACAAGCGCTCGGTGGTGCTCGACCTTAAAACCGCCGACGGCTTGGCCAACGCGCGCAAACTGGCGTTGTCGGCCGACGTGGTAATTGAAAATTTTCGTCCCGGCGTGATGGCGAAATTCCGCCTCGATCACGCTTCGCTCGTCCAAGAAAAACCTTCTTTGGTGTATTGCTCGGTGTCGGCTTACGGCCAAAGCGGCCCGCGCGCCAAGGAAGGCGGCTTTGACATGACGCTGCAAGCGATGAGCGGCGCGATGAGCGTCACCGGCGACGCCGACGGCCGCCCGGCGAAGTGCGGCATTCCGATCGCCGATTTCACCACCGGCTTGTATGCGGCGTTTTCGGTGGTAGCCTCGCTGAGCAAGGTCGCGCGTAGCAACGGCGCTGCGGGTGACTTCATCGACGTGTCGATGCTGGGCAGCATGCTCGGCATCGCCAACCTGCAAACCAGCGAACTTTTCGGCACCGGCCGTGACCCGGTGCGTCTGGGTTCGGCGCATCCGATGAACGCGCCGTACGCAGGTTTTCGCTGCAAGGATGGCGATATCGCGCTCGCCGCCGGCACCAACAAATTGTGGGAAGCGGCGTGCGAGGGCATCGGCCGCATGGATTTGACTAAGGACGCGCGTTTCACCACGCCATCGCTGCGCGCCAAGCATCAAAACGAACTGCGTGTGTTGCTCGAACAGACCTTCGCGAATTTCAGCTGTGAACAGTTGCTCAATATTTTCCGCCAACGCGGCGTGCCTTGCGCACCGATCAACACCTATTCGCAAGTGCTCGCCGATGCGCAAGTCGAACACATGGGCTGGGTCGAACCAGTAACGCTCCCCGGGAACACGCCGAGCAAAACCGTGATTTCACCGCAGCGGGTGTCGGGCGAGCGCTTGAGTGTGTATCGCAACCCACCCGCGCTGGGCGAACATACGCAACTGGTGCTTTCTGAAATTATTTAATTAAATCAAATACTTATGAATACTCAGCGTTTTCGCCATTTCATCGCCGAGTTCACGCGTTTAGTCGAGCGTGCGGGCAACGACGAAAAACGCATCCACGCCGAGGGCGCAACGCTGCTTGCTGACATCGTGCGCCACGACGATTGGCTGCCCGACGAATACGCGAAGCCGCATGCGCAGTATTACCAGCAGTATTTGCTCTACTGCGATCCGCTCGAGCGTTTTTCGGTGGTGAGTTTCGTGTGGGGGCCGGGGCAAAAAACGCCGGTGCACAATCACACAGTGTGGGGCCTGCTCGGCGTGATGCGCGGCGCGGAACTGTGTCACCGCTACGATGTTCCCACGCCCGGCAAGCCGATGCGCCAACATCCTCAAGAGCAGTTGAAACTCGGCGAAATCGACAAAGTGTCGCCCACCGTCGGCGACATCCATGAGGTCGCCAACGCCTACGCCGACCGCGTATCGATCAGCATCCACGTCTACGGCGCCAACATCGGCGCGGTCAAACGCCACGTGTTCGACGCCGCCAGCGGCACCGCCAAGGATTTTGTGTCGGGCTACTCCAACACCACGCTCCCCAACGTGTGGGACCGCTCGGCCGAAGTGCGCGCCACACTTTAAGCACCTGCCCCTTACGCCTCACGCCAAAATGAGTGACGAACTCATCCGCAAACACGACGGCAACTTGACGCGGTTGACGCTGCACCGCCCGACTAAGGCCAACGCATTGTCGGCCACGCTGGTGGAGGCGCTGCTCGATGCCGTCGATTACGCCTATACCGACGGCACGCGCTTGCTGGTACTCGAAGGCGCGGGCAATCACTTTTGCGCGGGCTTTGATTTCAATGGTTATCAGGAGCAAAGCGAAGGCGATCTGGCGTTGCGCTTTATTCGCATCGAAACCTTGCTGCAAGCGATCCACCACGCGCCGTTTGAAACCCTTGCCTTGGCGCATGGCCGCATTTTCGGCGCGGGCGCGGATTTGGTCGCCGCTTGCGGCCAGCGCATCGCCGCGCCCGGCACCAGCTTTCGCATGCCGGGGCTGCGGTTCGGCGTGGTGCTCGGCACGCGGCACCTTACCCATCGCGTCGGCGCCGACCACGCGCGCTCCATCCTCGGCGAATCACGCGCCTTCGGCAGCGACGAAGCGCTGAGCATTAACTTCATCACCACGATTGCCGAGGCAGCGCAATGGAACGACATCGTGCAAAGCGCGCTCGCGCACGCCACCGCGCTCACCCCCGCGGCGGCCGCCGCGCTGTATCGCCAAACCACGCCCGACACACGTGCCGAGGACATGACCGCACTCGCACGTTCGGTGTCGGTGCCCGGCATCAAGGAACGAATACGCCTTTATCGCAACGATACTTGAGGACACATGAGTAATCTTCCCGCAACCATGAAGGTCATTGAAATCACCAAACCCGGCGGCCCCGAAGTGCTGGCGTTAAGCGAACGCCCAGTCCCCGCACCCAAAGCCGGCGAAGTGTTGGTTAAAGTCGCCGCCACCGGGGTGAACGGTCCGGACATGATGCAGCGTAAAGGTCTCTACCCTGCGCCAACGGGCGCCTCCGATTTGCTGGGCCTGGAAATTTCTGGCGAGGTGGTTGCCGTGGGCGACGGTGTTGCGCGCTGGAAAATCGGCGACGCACTCTGCGGCCTTACCAACGGCGGCGGCTACGCCGAGTACTGCACGATCGATGCCCATCATTGTTTGCCGATCCCCAAACACGTGTCGCTGACCGACGCCGCGGGCCTGCCCGAAACCTACTTCACCGTATGGAGCAACGTGTTCATCGGCGCGCAACTGAAGGCCGGCGAAACGTTTTTGGTGCACGGCGGCGCCGGCGGCATCGGCACCACCTGCATCCAACTGGGCAAAGCCTTCGGCGCCAAGGTGATCGCCACCGACAGCCCCGACGCGCGCTGCCAGATTTGCCGCGACTTAGGCGCCGATCGCGTCATCGATTACAAGCAAGAAGAATTCGTCGAAGTGGTGCGCCAACTAGGCGGCGCCAATGTGATCCTCGACATCGTCGGTGGCGCCAACATCGAAAAAAACATCAAGGCCGCCTCGCCCGATGCGCGCATTATTCAGTTGGCGTTCGCCGCCGGCTCCAAGGTCGAAATCAATCTAATGCCGATCATGCTAAAGCGCCTGCTCTACACCGGCTCCACCCTACGCACGCGCCCGGTGCCGTTTAAAACGCGCGTGGCGCGGGAGCTCGAAGAACACGTTTGGCCGCTGATCGAGGCGGGCAAAATCCGCGTGGTCACCGGGCGCACCTTTGCATTGGCCCAGGCGAGCGCGGCTCACGCCATGATGGAATCGGCCGGCCATACCGGCAAAATTCTGCTCCGGCCGTAGATTAGGCGCCGCCGCGGGGCGGCGCTGCTGCATCGCACGCACGTTTACTGTGCAAAACCGCACGGTTTGACCAGCATTCCAGGCGCTTAAAGCCACGGCCGGGATGGGAAACCCCTATAATAAATAAACTAGCCGATAACCAAGGCGCCATGCCGCCTTGCCCGAACGCGCGGCAATTTGGGTAGCGGCGCATTCCATCCGTAACGGCCAATGAACTACCACGCTGATACCGTGTTCACGCGCACCACCAAGGGTGTGCGAGGGGCGCGCAGTTCCAAGCTGCCGCGAGAGTTATCGCGCGTATTCTCGGTGGTCAACGGCAAGAGCCCGGTATCCGAACTGGTCCTCAAATCGGGTGTGGCCGAAGGCCATTGCCAGCTTGCGCTGGGTCAGCTCGAAACCGAAGGCTACATTCGCATTTTTTCCGGGCCCGACTTCGATCCGGGCAAGGCACTCTACGTCACGCAGAGCATCAACGTGTCGCAGCCCCTGCCGGCGGCCCGTGTGGAAGCCGAACTTGACTTCACCTCCGCCGCCGGGGTGGCCAAGGTCAACGCCGAAGCCGAGGAACGCGGCAAAGCTGAATCCGAGGCGCGGTTACGCGCTGAAGCCGCTGCGGCCGCCGCCGCCCGCGCCAAGGCTCGCCAGGAGGCGGAAAAGCGTGGGCGCGTAATCGCCGAGGCGCGCGCCAAGGCCGAGGCCGAAGCGCGCCAGCGCGCGGAACAAGAAGCCAGGGCGCGCGCCGAAGCCGCGCTCAAGGCCGCGGCCAAAGCCAAAGCCGCGGCTGACGCCAAGGCGCGCATGCAAGCCGAGGCACGCGTACGCGCAGCGATGGAAGCCAAGCTCGAAGCGGAGGCCGAAGCGCGCGTGCGCGCCGAGGCCGAGGCGCAAGCACGCCGAGAAGCCGAGGAAAAACAGCGTGCCGAGGCCGAAGCCAGGATTGTCGCATTGAATCAAGAACGCGCCGAAGCCGAGGCCCACGCCCGCGCGGACGCCGAAGCGCGCGCGCGCCAAGCGCTCGAAGCGCAGATGAAGGCGATGGCCGACGCGCTCGCTCGCGCGGAACAACTCGCCGCCGAGGAAGCCGCCAAGCGCGAGCAAGCCGAAGCCGAAGTCAAGGCGCGTGCCGAGGCCGAACAGCGCGCGCTCGCGGAGGCGGAAGCGCGCGCCACCGCCGCCGAACGTGCCGCCGCCGAGGCGCGTGAGATCGCCGAAGAAGCCGCGCGCGCGCGGGCTGCGGCGCACACCCAAAACCAAAGCGACGAGCAAGCCGCCAGGGCGCGCGCCGAACAAGCGCAGCAGGCGCTAGCGCAGGCCCAGGCGCGCGCGGTGGCCGAAGCCGAAGCCAAGGCCAAAGCCGAGGCACAGGCGCAAATGCAGGCGGAGCTGCGCCGAATTCAGGAAATGGAAGCCGCACTGCGTGCCTCGGAAGTGGCGCGGGCGCGCGAGGAAGCCGACGCCAAAACGCGCGAAACGGTGCGTCAGTTGCAAGCGCAAGCCGAGCGCGCCAAGGCCGAAGCCGCGGCCATCGCCGACGCCGAACGCGAGGCGCGCGAAGCCATCGAAGCGCGCGCGCAAGAGCAGGTGCGCGAGGCGCAACAACTGACGGCGCGCGCGCAGGCAGAATCGGCGCTTGCGCTGGAGACTTCCGCGCGCGCGCAGGCCGAAAGCGAATCCGCCGCCGAGCGCGAACGCCAGGCGCGCATCGAGGCCGAAGCGCGCGCCGAGCAGGAACGCAACCTGCGCGAGGAAGCCGTCACCGAGGCCCGCGCCGAGGCCGAATAAAAAGCACGCGCCGAAGTCGAGGCCTTGATGGCCGCCGAGAAAAAGGCGCGCGCCGAAGCCGAGGCCAGGGCCGAGGAAGAACGGCGCCTGCGCGAAGAGGCCGAGCGCACGGCGCTGGAGGAACTCGCGGTGAAGGTCGCCGCCGAGCGCAAGGCGCGCGCGCAAGCCGAGCACCAGATGCTCTTGGCCAAGCAGGCGCGCGAAAAAGCCGAGCAGCAACTGAGCCTGTCGGCGGTCGGCGACCCCGAGGCGCTGCGCGCCGCGCACGAAAAAGCCGACGCGGCTGCGCGCGCCGCCGAAAAGGCGATGGCGTTAAGCAACGCGATCGCCGAGGCCGCTGCGCGAGAAAAAGCGCAAGCCGAGGCGCGCATTCACGCCGAACGCGCCGCGCGCGCCGACGCCGAGGATCGCGCCAAGGCCGAGGCCGTGCAACGCATCATGCAAGAGCGCGAAGCGCAATCGCGCGCGCAAGCGGAAATCACCGAGCGCGTAGCGCGCGAATTAAAGGCTCGCGAGGATGCCGAACGCGCCGAGGAAGCCCAATACCGCGCCGATGCCGAGGCGCGCGCCGCGCAATCCGCCGCGCAACGTCGACTGCAACTTGAAGCCCTTGAAAGCGCAAGACGCAACGCTGCCGTGGTGCGGCCCGGGCGTAAAAAATTGAGCCTGGCAAGCCTTGCTATTGCCGCGCTGGCTTTGATCGGCATCGCGCTCGCGGTGCTGCACCTGTATCCGATGTCCAGCTATATCCCCGGCGTGCAAGCGTTGATGGAAAAACGTCTGGGTGAGCCGGTGTCGATCGGCAATATGCGCTATGCGGTGTTTCCCGCGCCGCAACTGACCCTGCAGCGCGTAGACATCGGCAAGACACGGCCGATCAAAATCGATGAAATCACGGTACCGATATGGCCCATCGCGTTGTTAAGGGGCACGCGCGAGCTGGACCTTATCGAAGCCAGGGGCGTCAGCCTCGATGCCGAGGCGCTCGCGCAGGTGGCGAAATGGACGCGCGCGAACGCACAGCAATCGCAATTGCACGTCGAGCGCGTTAAACTGAATGCCGTGCGCGTCGCCGCGCCCGGCATGAAGGCGCCGCCCACCGATATCGATGCACGGTTTGGCCGCGGCGGCGAACTCACCCGCGCCAGCGTCAGCCTGCAGCAAGCGCGTGCCGAAGTGACCCCCAAAGACCAGGCCTGGCACATCGAAATATCCGCCGGCGGCTGGAAACCATTTATTGGCCCCGCGGTGCAATTCGATGAACTCGAGGCCACCGCCATGGTTCAGGGCGAACAAGCCACCGTCACCGCAATCAAGGGCCGCGCCGGCGGCGGTGAGTTCAGCGGACAACTCAAGGCATCATGGTCCGGCGGCGGCACCATACGCGTCAGCGGCAATATCAAACTCGAAAACGGCAAACTGCAGTTGTTGTTGCCGTTTTTCACGCGCGACTTCAGCGCCAGCGGCACGGTCGGACTTAGCGCCAATTACGCGCTAGCCAGCGCCAGCGTCGCGACGCTGTTCGATGCGGCTCGCGTGGATGGTGCGTTCACGGTCAATGGCGGCGAACTGCAAAACGTTGACATCGTACGCGCCATGCAAGCCAACCGCGCCCAAGGCCATCGCGGCGGCAAAACGCGCTTTGACTAATTGAGCGGCGCGCTGTTGGTCAACGGCGGCAACGTGAGCTATCGCCAGTTGCAGCTCGCTTCAGGCCCGATGAACGCCTATGGCAGCATCGATATCGTGAACGGCGCGGTGTCGGGTAGCGTCAACGCCGCGCTGGGCGGCAGCGCCGGGGTGGTGGCGCGCGCGGCGTTAACCGCGGGCGGCAAGGTCAACGACCCCGTACTGCGGTAGCGCGCGGCGACACTCAAAAGAAAACGGCACGCTTAAACGTGTCAAGCGTGCCGTTTTGCTGGATGCCGGGGAATTTACGCCGCGCGGCGCAGCGCTTCGATCCGCTCTTCCAACGGCGGGTGGGTCATGAACAAGCGTGCGATGCCGCCGCCGCCCGAGATGCCGAACGCCGCCACCGACTTGGGCAGCGCCGCCTGCTCCTGGTTAAGCTTCAAGCGCACCAGCGCGGCGATCATCTTTTGACGGCCGGCAAGCTTGGCGCCACCGGTATCGGCGTGAAATTCGCGGTAACGGCTAAACCACATCACCACCATATTAGCGAGGATGCCGAGCACCAGTTGCGCAATCAGCGACGTGATAAAAAATCCCGGGCCGGTGCCTCGTTCGTTCTTGAACACCACGCGATCGACGATAAAGCCGACCAGGCGCGAGAGAAAAATCACGAAAGTGTTGACCACGCCTTGTATCAGCGTGAGCGTCACCATGTCGCCGTTGGCGACATGGCTCACTTCGTGGCCCAGCACCGCTTCAGCCTCGTCTTGCGTCATGTTCGCCATCAAGCCGGTGCTTACCGCCACCAACGCATTGTTGCGGTTCCAGCCTGTGGCAAACGCATTGATCTCGGGCGAATCGTAGATCGCCACTTCCGGCATGCCGATGCCGGCTTGCTCGGCCTGGCGGCGCACCGTGTTGAGCAGCCATTGCTCGACCGCGTTACTCGGCGTTTCGATCACGTGCGCGCCCACCGAGCGCTTGGCCATCCACTTGGACATGAACAGCGATATCAGCGAGCCTGCAAAGCCGATCACAATCGACATCACCAGCAGCGCATTAAAGTTTAACCCGCCCGCTTCATCCATGATGCGATCCACGCCCAGCAGGCGCAGCGTGACGCTGATCACCACCAGGATCGCCAGGTTGGTCATCAAAAACAACCCAATACGTTTCATAAGTCTGAATCCCTCTGTTTAGTGTTTTGTAGTTGTGGCTACGATGCCTTAGATATGGGCGAGATAGTCTAGTTCAATACGCCACCCGCCCCAGGAATAAAACATAAATTATTGATTTAATTAATTATTTTACGGATACTGTTTTACAAAATCAAGAAGTTGCGCCAATACGTTGGCGCCGTTTTGGTGCGGCGGCAGCACATTCCACAGTTGCGCGTTGGGCATCAGTTCTTTCATGGCCCAGGCTGCCGAGGTCGCGTGCGAAGCATCCGCGCCCGACAAAATCAAAGTCGGTGTCTTGATATTCATCAATTGCGCGCCGCCGGCGCCGGAGGGCATGGTGTCGCCGTAAAGCGCATCGCGGCTTTGCGCGCAGATCTCGAGATACTTCGCGACATCGTGCTTGACACAGGCGGCGGCGAACTGGGCATCGTTGGCGTTTTGCGAGGCCCAGGGGCCCGCTTCGGGATCCAGCCAGAAATTTTTGCCGCTGCGCGCGCGCGCCGCCGCTGCCGCGAGCCCGTTGGTTTTGACGAATTCGATATGGCGGTTGTAAAAGGTTCGCCCCTTCATCATCCACTGATAGCCGCCCACCGGCCAGTGGCACAACAAACCCTTGCAGCGCGAGGGCTGCAACACCGCCATCGCCAGCGCCACCGACACGCCCATGCAACCGCCGACCACCCACGATTCCTTTACGCCCAGATGATCGAGAATGGCAAAGCCCTGGCGCGCGAATTTTTCCCAGGTGAGTTTTTCAACGCGTCCGCCGGAAAGACCTGCCTCGCGGCGGTCGTAAACGACCAGCGTAAAGTGTTTCGCCAAGGCGTTTAACGCATCCATCTCCTGCCACACGCCGCCGCGCGTCCAGCTATCGATGGTGGAGTTAAAGCCGCCGGGCGCAAGCATCAGCAAATGCGGCCCGCTGCCCTGCACAAGATAATTCACTTTCAGTCCATCTATAGTAGCCAGCGGCATCAGCGTGCTCCCTGAATAGAACGAGAATTTTACTGTAAAGCCGCCGGCTTTACCTGCAGCCAGAACGTCACCGGCCCATCGTTGGTCAGCGAGACTTGCATATCCGCGCCAAAGCACCCGCTGGCGACCGGCGCGTACGCCGCGCGCGCGGCGGCGAGCATGTATTCAAACAAGCGCCGGCCTTGCGCCGGCGGCGCGGCCGATGAAAAGCCGGGCCGCGCGCCCTTTTGGGTATCCGCCGCCAAGGTGAATTGCGGCACCAGCAGCAGACCGCCACCGATATCCCGCAGCGATAAATTCATTTTGCCCGCTGCATCGGGAAATACGCGATAACCCAGCAAGCGTTCGAGCAGGCGCTCGGCCTCGGTTTCGGTATCGCCCGCTTGCACGCCAACCAGCACCAGCAGGCCACGCTCGATGGCGCCGAGCGTGACGTTGTCGACGGCCACGCGAGCTTCACTCACCCGTTGCAATAAGCCGATCATTTCAGTTGCTCCACCAGCGGCGCAATCGCATTGGCGTAATACTCGATCAGCGCCTGCTCGCCCGGGGCCACACCGTAGCGTCCGTCGCGCTCGATGACGATCCGCCGCAGCGTCAGCATGCGCAGCCCCACGCCGATGGCGTAATCCAAATCACTGCGCGGCACGTAGACACGGGCACGCGCCGCCTCCAGCCGTTGGATCAAATCGTAAGTCTTCGATTTTACATCAATTTCTGTAAGTGCCTCATGGGGGTTGCGTAGCAACACGGTGGCCACCAGCGAAACCGGCAGCACCGGGATCACGTCGCATATCGCGCCCATCAGTCGCTGTCCGACTTGTTCCACCGCGCGATGCCGCCCGCCTTCATCCAAGGCGCGAAAGTCAACGTTGTGCCGCGCTACATATTCGCGCATCGACAAGGGCCGCCCGAAATTCACGCAGGCGTAGCCGTAGCGATACCAGCGCCCGCTGATCATCAGTCACAGGTTGTGCACGAAAAACGCCAGCGTGGTACCGATCACGCCGATGAGCCCGCGCCGCGGCAACGTGGTGTCGAGCTTGCGCAAGAGCGTGCGGTCTTCCAGCACGCGGTCGTAATTGATGCCCACGGGAATAAATACCAGATCGCGCCCGGCGGTGGGATTAAAGGTTTTCAGCATGTAGTCGAGCAAGCCCATTTTCGGAGCGCGCAGTTTTCCGTCGGCCGACAGGCCACCCTCCGGGAACACCGCTTGCGGCACGCCGCCCTCCACCGCCATTTGCACATAGCGCTGCAACACCGTGCGATACAACGGATCGCCCGAATTACGCCGCACGAAATACGCGCCCATCAAGCGGATCAAACTTTGCAGCGGCCACACCCGCGCCCACTCGCCCACCGCGTACGACAACGCGGTGCGCTCCGCGGCGAGAAACGCCACCAGCAAATAATCCATGTTGCTGCGGTGGTTCATCACGAACACCAATGATGCGTGCGGGTTTAACGCCGAAAGCGCCGCGCCGTCGGCGTAGCCCAGGCGCACGCGATACAGCCAGCGCGCGTAAAACTTGGCGATGCGATAACCCCAGCGAAAATACGCATAGGCGTTAAACGACGGCACGATTTCGCGCGCGTAGCCGTGCACGCGCTGGAGCACCTGCACGCGCGGCAGGTGTTGTTCGTGCGCGCATTGCGCGATCGCCGCTTGCACCTTTTCGTCGTGCACCAGGCGCTCGATCAGCACCTGGCGGCGCGTCAACTTGAATTCGGGGATTTCGATGTTAAATCGCGTATTGACCTCGTCGATCACGCGGTTCATCTTGCGCCGGAAAAACCAGCGCACGCCGGGCAGCAAAAAAATCCGCACCATCGCCGCCCCCGCCAACCCCCACAGCAGCACGGCGAGCCACAGCGGCAGGGTTACGCTGGTGTTCATGCAATACCTCGCATCGCGATCAGTGTCCGCGACGCCGTTCGTTTCCGACCGCCCCATCGAGCATCAGCATTGTGCGGCAATCACAATCCATTCGCACCACCATGTTTGACGCGACTCAATAGTTGTCACAAACGTTACCAGCTGCCCTCAAAGCCACGCAACTGCGTGTCATAAAATGGTCTCTTCGCGAAAAAAAATTGTATACTCCCGCAATTGCTAGGACACGACAATGCACGTAAAGAGCTCAGCGGTGTGCTTGCGCACCCGCCCCGACGATAAGAACGCGCGCTCAAAACGTACCATCAGCCACCAACCTGATGAAAAGTAACCTCATTTTCGACCCGGAACTCTCGCGCGAAGAGCTTAAGGGATTCTCCCGCACCATTGCCGAAATCGAATGGCTGCTGCTGATACTAGTGCTGGTGTATCAGTTAAAAGCGGTGCCCGATGAGTTCGCTGCTACCGCGCTATCGATGGCGATGTTTTTCTACGCCGCGTTTGTATTGTTGTTCCGCTACGTCAACGTCTACCGCCGCGAAGCCTATTGGAAGCTCGCGGTGGAGACCGGGATGATGATCGTGTTCATCACCTGGGTGCTGTTTTACACCGGCAAGCTCGCGAGCCCGCTGGTCAATCTTTACCTGCTGGTGGTGATCACCAGTTCGTTGGCGCTCGGGCGCATGGCGACCGTGGTGGCGATGGTGGTCATCGCGACGTGCATGTTGTGGCTGGATTATCCGCGCAGCCAGAATATCCTCCTCGCCTCGTATGGCGTGGATTTCCTCGGCCGCATCGCGCCGCTCGCGCTGGTGGCCTATGTCACCACCATGCTCTCGGCCGACACGCGCCGCGCCATGGGCGAAATCAAAACCCTGTCCGAAACCGACGATCTCACCGGCATCTTGAACCGCCGCGCGTTTTTGTCGTCAAGCGCGCATACCGTCAACCTGTCGCAACGTTATGGCCGCGACTTCAGCATCATAATGATGGATTCGGACAGCTTGAAAGCGGTCAACGACGCCAATGGCCATGAGGCCGGCGATGAGCTGCTCAAAGCCATGGTCATGCACGCGCAGCAGGAACTGCGCCGCCCCGACCTGCTGGCGCGTTATGGCGGGGACGAGTTCGTGTTGCTGCTGCCTGACACTAACGCCGAGGGCGCGCGCTTGACCGCCGAACGCATCCGCGAACGCATCGAGTCGATGCCGCTCGCCGTCGGCAATAAAAGGGTCGACATCACCGCCAGCATGGGCGTGGCATCCTATCCGGAACACGGCGCCGATTACGAACAGGTGCTCGAAGCCGCCGACGCCGCGCTCTATGCCAGCAAATCGCGCGGCAAAAACCGCGTCACCGTGGCTCAGCGCGCAGCATCGATGCGCGCGGTTGCCTCCTGATCGACGCCTGCTTGGCCGCGCCCCGGCCGGAAATAGCCGGTGTTGTCGTAAAAGACTTCCTCGCGATTCTCGGGCCACCACCCCGGCACACCGAGGATCGGCACCGGCGCGAGTTCGCGCGTGGTTTTAAACAGGCTGCCGTGCGCAATCAGGGCCGCCACGCGGGTATCGAGCAACGCCATCTGCTCGCGCAAATTCAGCGTAAAAAACCCGCCATCGACCGTCAGCAGCACAGCGCGCCCGGTGATGCCGACAAAGGGTGTCAGCGCCTTTTCATAAATCGCGTGGCCGAACAGCAGCCAGCGCATATGGTTGATCACGCGTTCGCGCTCGCGCCAGAACAGCCGCTTCCACTCGAATGCGCGCAGCATCGGCAATAGATCGGGTTCGCTGCAAGCGACGATCACCCCGCCCTCGTCAAACAGCGTCAGCGCATCCTGCGTCGCGCCGCGGTTGGCGGCGAGCGCCGCCTGCTGCGCGAGCAGCGCCTGGTAATGCCGCGCATTGACCGCCGCCTTGGCGCGCGGGAAGGCAAGCCACGCGAGCGCGTTAAACACGTCGTGCCAGTTGCGTTCGCGCACCTGCAGCTCACCCTTGAGAAACAGACGCGCTTCGTAGCGATCGTCGAACGTGCGCGCGCGCGACGCGTCTTGCGCCACCACCCGCAGCGGCACGCCGGCGCCGCTCACCACGCCACGCGCGTCGAACGCTGCTTGCAGCTCGTTGAGCGTGGGCCAATCGGCGGTGGCGAACCGCGCGCCGTGTTCACGCAGCGGCTCGAACAACGGCAAGCGATGCAGAAATTGCCGATCCCAATTCATCACGGGAGTGTACCCGTTCGCATCGCGACACGGTAAAATCGCGCGCATTGATTCGACTGAAAAGCACATGGAAACCCTTGATTGCGCCGTCATCGGCGCCGGCGTCGTCGGCCTGGCCGTAGCCCGCGAACTCGCGCTCGCCGGCCGCGATGTCGTCATCCTGGAGGCCGAGGACGCCTTCGGCACCCACACCAGCGCGCGCAACTCCGAAGTAATCCACGCCGGCATTTATTACCCGGCCGATTCGATGAAGGCGAAGCTGTGCGTCGCCGGGCGCAAGGCGCTATATCAATATTGCGCAGAACACGATGTCAATCATAAACGCATCGGCAAGGTCATCGTCGCCACCGACGAAACCGAAATCGCGGGACTCCAAAAATACAAGGCGCAGGCCGAGGCCAACGGCGTGGATGATCTGCGCATGCTGGAACCCGCCGAACTAAAAGAAATGGAGCCCGCGGTGCGCTGCGTCGCCGGGTTTGTGTCG
>VGIF01000104.1 GCA_016868015.1 Betaproteobacteria bacterium | reverse complement strand
TGCGGACACGCCACTCACGCGCGCGGCCTCGGCCATGGTGCGGCACGTGACCGCAGTGTCGCGCGAAATGACTCTCCGAAGACGTTAGCGCGCCGCCGTTCCGGCGTAGAGCTTTGCGATAAACCCGCTCTGCTCCAACTCATCGACTATCGACGAATCCACAAAATCCGCCTCCTGCAAGCGCTGCGCGGCGGGGTATTTTTCAGCAAACGTAGCGCGTATCGATTGCAAGCCCTCGGTGCTTAACGCCATGCGCGGCACCTGAGGAAACAGCGGCGCGTAGAAGCGTTGCTGGTCTTCGACTAGTTGCCGGTCGGTCACATTCAAAAAGCGCTGCAGCAACGGCACAAACACGTCAGGCTGCGTCTTGAACGCGTGCACCGTGGCGATAAACGCCTGCGCCACGCGCAGCACCAGCGCGCGATTCGATGCAATCAGTTTGCGCGTGGTGGCGAACACCGACGGAATGGTGCCGCCAAACGCCAGGTCAAAAATATTCCAGCCATATTGCCGCTCGCCGGCAAAACGTAAATGTAGCGGCAGCGGCCCGGCATCGATGTCGCCCGCGATCAGCGCCTTGTAGATATTGCCGTAGCCGCCCAGCCCCACATACGTCGCGGTAGCCCCCGCTTTTGCGAGGGTTAAACGCGCGTTGATGCCGGTTTGCCCGGAGGTCGCGTCCGACAGCACGCCAACGCGCTTGCCGTCAAGCGCCGCCAGCGATTTCAATACGGGCCGCAACGCCAGACACAGGTTGTTGTGCGGCGACGCATTGCGAAACAGCACCACGGCGTCACCGCCGTTCAAAAAATTCTCCATCACCGGCAGCGTGCCGGTCTGGCAAAAATCCCACTCGCCGCGCGCGAGACCATGAACCGCTTCGGGACCGGTGGTTTCGATCACCGGAAAGCTCACGTCTATGCAGCGTTGTTTGAACACGCCGGCTTCGGTGCCGCACCAGGCAAGGCTGTGCGTGGGCGCGCGCAGCGCCGTGGTCATGCGTACCTTGAGCAGCGTTTCAGTCATGGCATCCTTAATAATGGGGATCGTACATCTGGCTCTGCACGTCCCGCAGCGTATCCGCGGGCTTGGGCCGGATAGCGCTGCCTCGGCGATATGCGTTGTCGGCCACCGTGGCGGCTATCGCCGCGGACACTTCTCGAATGCGTGGAAGCGCCGGATACAAACTGCCTTGTTCGAGATCGGACTCCGTAACCAGTTGCGCCAGCGCATGGGCCGCCGACATGAACATATCGTCAGTGATGGTTTTCGCACCACAAGCAAGCACGCCCAGACCGATGCCGGGGAAAATATATGAGTTGTTGCCCTGCCGCGGCACAAAGGTCTTACCGCTTAAACTCACCGGGTCGAACGGACTACCGCATGCGAACAACGCCCGCCCGCCGCTCCAGCGATAGGCCTGCTCGGCCGTGCACTCCGATTGTGAGGTCGGGTTTGACAGTGCAAACACGATAGGCCGGGCATTGATACGTGCCATCTCTTCCAGTACCGCTTGCGTGAAAGTGCCGCCTACCGCGGATACGCCGATAATGGCGGTAGGGTTGAGCATTTTGATCGCCGCCAGAAAATCGCTCGCTGGCGGGTGCTCATGGGCATAGGTGAGTTTGTGATCGGCAAGATTGGTGCGGCTTTTCACCACCAGCCCTTGTGAATCCACCGGCCAGTTCTGGCGTAAGGCCTGCTCGCGGGTAAGTCCGTTGGCGACCATCGCCGACACAATCAAATCAGCAATACCGGTCGCTGCCTCGCCCGCGCCCAGAAACAGAATCTTCTGTTCGATCAGTGGCGCGCCAGTGATGCGCAGCGCTGAAAACAGCCCCGCAAGCGCCACCGCCGCTGTGCCCTGGATGTCGTCGTTGAACGAGCAAATGCGGTCACGGTATTTTTCCAGCAATCGAAACGCGTTGTGATTGGCAAAATCCTCGAATTGCACCAGCGCACCAGGGAACACTTCCTGCGTAGCCAGCATGAACTCTTCGATAAAGTCGTCGTATTCGGCTCCCGTCGCACGGCGTTGGCGTAACCCAACATAATTCAGATCGTCGCGCAGGGCATCGTTATTGGTGCCCACATCGAGCGTGATCGGCAAACACAGTTTGGGGTGAATACCCGCGCACGCCGTGTAGAGCGAGAGTTTACCCACGGGAATGCCCATTCCGTTGGCGCCCAGATCGCCGAGACCGAGTATGCGCTCTCCGTCGGTCACCACGATGATGCCCGCCGGATGAGGCCAATTGCGCAGTACATTGGCAATGCTGCCGCGGTCGTTAATGCCGATAAACATGCCGCGCGGGCGCTGGAAAATCTGCCCGAATTTCTGGCACGCGAGGCCCACCACCGGCGTATAAACGATCGGCTGCATCTCGTCGATGTGATCACAGAGTATGCGGAAAAACAACGATTCGTTGCGGTCATGCAACGAGTTCAACGCAACGAATTTATCCAGCGGATCGCTCAACTTGCGCAGATTCGCGAGGAAGCGCTGCGACTGCTCCGCCTGACTTAATACATGCGCAGGCAACAACCCGCGCAATCCGTAGGCAACACGCTCTTTTTCAGAAAATGCCGTTCCCTTGTTCAGCAGCGGGTCGCGCAATACGTCCAATCCGCGCCGCGCACCCGAACGGCGATCAATCGTATCGATAGCCATGTTGGTCCTCCTTTGGATCTATTATTAGGGTTCGAAGGCAATACATATCAGCCGCGCTCGTCGAACGCGAAAGTGATATTACAGCTTTCAGCATGGTTGCGCCGTGGGTCAGCGCTACGCCGCGTCGCCGGCGAGTTCACCGCAATCGGACTGCCGAGCGTCGGCGCGCTGAGCTATTACCTTGGCGGTTTTGCTGGAAAGCAAGCCGCCAGCTTAGCAGGGTGCCTACACTTATCGCAATTCATCGGATCAGAAATCGGCGGCTGGCGATTCGGGATGAACGCTCGGCCGCGTTGATCTGGCGAACGTGGCGAAGCGAACACTGGCGCTGTTTCACTTTCATGGCCGCGACATGCTTGCTCACTCAAGCGATGGCGTTCGAGAGCCAGGGTCAATTGCCGTTGGCAAACTCGCTCCAACCGAAATTTACCCAGCGGCCTTCGCGCGTTTAACCACCCCCATCATCCATGAGGTAAATAGCCATACAATCAGGCACTTGCAAAAATCACCGCAAGACATGGCCAACACCGCCATCTGGCACGCTTGGCGTTACACTTAACGCTTCCGCCCACACATTTTAATGGAGCACATGATGGCCAAAGCGTATTGGGTCGTTTTTTATAAGGCGATCAATGATCAGGAGAAATTTCAAGGCTACGCCAAAGTCGCGCCCGCAGCGGTGGGCGCCTTCGGCGGCAAATTTCTGGTGCGCGGCATGCCTGCGAAGACGTATGAACACGGCATGAACCAGCGCGTGGTGGTGATCGAATTCGAAAGCCTCGAAAAAGCGCAAGCCGCGCACGACAGCCCCGCGTATCAGGAAGCGCTGCGCATCCTCGGCGATGGGGTGGAGCGCGATATGCGCTTGGTGGAGGGGTTGGCTTAAACCCCAAGATTTTTTGACGCAGATGAACGCAGATGAACGCAGATGAACGCAGATTAAAAACCACTGGTGTCGTTCCCGCGCAGGCGGGAACCCATAACACCGGTGCCACTGGAAACGCAGTATGGGTTCCCGCCTGCGCGGGAACGACCCATCTTGAATCTGCGTTCATCCGCGTAAATCTGCGTCCAAGATTTTGACTTTAGATTTTTCCCTTACTACTTTTCGGATACCATGACCATGTCTCTGCCACCCATCACCCCCGCCGTCCTCTCCGCCCTCGCCCCCACCGGCAAACTGCGCGCCGGGATTAATTTTCAAAACCCGCTGCTCACCAAGTTGGGCCCCAACGGCGAGCAAAGCGGCGTTGCGGTCGATCTGGTGCATGAACTCGCCAAGCGCCTTAACGTGCCGATCGAAGTGATCGTTTATCACTCCGCCGGCGAGCTCGCCGAATCGGTGGCGAGCGGTAAGTGGGATGTGTCGGTGCTGGCCGTCGAAGCGGAACGCGCGAAAGATATCGCCTTTGCCGGTGCCACCACGGAAATCGAAGCCACCTATATGGTGCCGCCCGGCTCGAAGCTGCAGAAGGTCGAAGACGTCGACAGCCCGGGCGTGCGCATCGCATTGGGCGCCAAGAGCGGCTATGACTTGTATCTCGCGCGCACATTGAAACACGCGCAGCGCGTGCCCATCGCCGGCTCGGGCGCCGCGTTCAAACATTTTGTCGACAACAAACTCGACGCGTACGCGGGGCTTAAAACCGAAATGGTCAAATTCGCCGCGCAATTGCCAGGCGCGCGCCTCCTTGATGGCCGCTTCATGACCGTGTGCCACACCGCCGGTGTTCCGCGCGGGCGCGGCGCGGCGGGTGAGTCGTTTCTTAACGCGTTCGTCGAAGCGGTGAAAGCCGAGGGGCTGGTGCAGCAGTGGATCAACAAGAGCGGCGTTGCGGGTTTATCCGCGGCACCGTTGACGGGGCAATGATCGTGTTGCGCTGAATCCAATTCCAGCTACGTATCGGAAATCTATAAGTATCTGATTTTATTGATATTGTTTGAGGCGTTCATGGCAACCAAAACTGTGCTGTATCAAAGCATCGGCGAAGAGCTCAACCACTGGGATGTGGATGTTGAAGCGGCGTCATTGACGCGCCGCGGCTCGATCATGCTGCCCTCCAAGGTGCAGTATGTGTGGGCGCACCCATCGAAAAAATTCTTAACAGTCTCCACCAGCGACGCGCCCTCCGGCAACTCGCCCGACAAAGGCAAAGTGCATCGGCTGTGCGCGGTGCGCATCGCGGCAGATGGTTCGTTAGCACTGCACGGCGACGGCGCGCCGCTGCCGTCGCGGCCGATTCATCACTGTGTCGATCGCAGTGGCAACTTCGCGTTGAGCGCGTTCAACAATCCAAGCGAAATCACCGTGCATCGCATCAACGCCGATGGCACCATCGGCGCGAAAGTCGAACAAGCAGTGAAAGTCGATGTCGGCGTTTACGCGCACCAGGTGACGGTGGCGCCGTCGAATCGCATCGTGGTTTTCCCCGCGCGCGGCAACGACCCGAAAGACGGCAAAGCGGAAGACCCCGGCGCGGTCAAAGCCTACAAACTCGACAGCAACGGCGAACTCAGCAACGCGCAAAACATCATCGGCGGCAAAAATGGCTTCGACTACCGCCCGCGCCACGTCGATTACCACCCGACGAAACCGTGGCTCTACGCCAACATCGAAAGCCAGAACGAGGTGCACATGCACCGCCTGAATGCCGCGGGTGACAGCATTGAGGAAAAGCCAGCGTTCGCCGTCACCTCGCTCGCGCACATCCGCGACCCGAAACTGCACCAAACCACCAGCGCAATCCACGTGCATCCCAACGGCAAATTCGTCTACACCGCCAACCGCGCCGACGGCACGGTGGAAATGAACGGTAAAAAAGTTTTTGCCGGCGGTGAGAACAGCATCGCGGTGTTCGCCATCGATCAAACCAGCGGTGAGCCGATACACATCCAAAGCGTCGACCCGTTAACGCATCATGTGCGCACGTTTAGCATCGATCCGAGCGGGCGGTTGCTGGTTTCCGCGAGCATTCGGGACATGTGGACACGCACCGGGGACAGCGTGCGTTTGGCACCCGCGGCGATGAGCGTGTTTCGCATTCGCGATGACGGTAAGCTTGAATTCGCGCGCAAGTATGGTATGCAGTTGAATGGGAAACTGCAGTGGTGGACAGGGATGATGGGGTTGTAACGCGTAAGGCGGATACGCTGCGCTTCTCCCGCCCTACATGAATGCATAAGCCGCGAAATTTCGTAGGGCGGGAGGAGCGAAGCGGATCCCGACGCTCGCGTCATTCCAACCCGAGATTCCGCACTTCCTCACCAGCGGCCCAATCAATGGGCAGGACACTGCGCCTCACGTATTCATGAAAACTCGAATGTGGCCAGTCACGCGCGGCTTCAACGTGGCGATGCTTCACAGGATTGAAGTGGATGTAATCGACATGCCGCTCGAAATCGAGCTCATCGCGAATTAGGTGTTCCCAGAATCGGCGTTGCCAAACACCGCGCTCGCCTTTTTTCAATCGGCGCTCGGACAAGCGTTCGCCTTGAGCAATGCGATGCGCGAAATGTGCCTTGATGGCTTGCCAGCGGGACGAAAAATCCGAGTCGCCCGAGGGTAATGTCCAGATGCAATGCAAATGGTCGGGTAGGATGACGTAGGCTTTGGTTACAAACGGTTTTTGTTTGCGCACGAAACTAAACGCGGCCCGCAGCTCAGTGATGTGATCGGTTAGCAGCGTACGGTTGCGTTCTAGCAGGTTTACCGTGAAGAAGAACGTGCCGCCCGGGGCGAACGCGCGAATGTATCTCGGCATCGTTTAACCGCGGACGGCGGGATACGCTTCGCTACTCCCGTCATCAGGCGGGGACCGCCACCCCCGCCTGCTCGCAAGTATTCGCCACATCGCTCACCGTCGCGCGGCGCATGTCGCGCACGAAGCGCATGTCGTCGAAGTCGGTGCCGCGGTGGAGCGTGCAGCGGTTATCCCACATCACCAGATCATTCACGCGCCAGCGGTGGGTATAGACGAACTGGCGTTGGATCACGTGGGCGAGCAGTTGCTGGAATAGCGCTTCGGCCTCCGCCGCGCCCATGCCCTGGATCGCGCCGATGTGCGAGGCGATGTAGAGCGATTGACGGCCGCTTTCGGGGATGGTGCGCACCAAGAGTTGCGGCACCGGCGGCAGGCGATTGGCTTCGCTTTGTTCGAACTCCATGAAGCCGGTGCGTTTGCGCGAGTATTCGATGCCGTGCATGGCGATCAGGCCTTGCAGCCTGGCCTTCATTTCGGGTGATAGCGCATCGTAGGCCGTGCGCTGATCGGCAAATTCGGTATGGCCGCCGATGGGCACGATGCTGGTTGAATAGAGCAGCGAACACAGCCCCGGCTTGTATTTGAACGAGCTGTCGGTGTGCCACAGCTTGTTGCCTTCTTTGTAAAGCCGCTGGCGGCTGGCTTTGTCCCAGATTTTGCCTTCGCGGTTCAGGTTGGAAATGTCGGCGAACGCATGCCCCAGCCGCGGGTCGGCGTGTTCGGCGGCGAGCACGCGGTCCATTTCCACCGTGCCGAATTGTTCCGAGAAACGCAGATGCTGCTCCGGCGTGAGTTTCTGATCACCAAAAATCAGCACCGCGTATTTCCAGAACGCTTGCTTGATCGCGTGCAGGTCCTCGGCGCAAGGCTGCGCAAGATCGACGTCGTAAATTTCGGCGACAAAGTTGGGCGTGATGGCGTTGATGATGATGGTCATGTTGCGTCCTTGAAAGAAGGTTGGCTCACAGTATCCCGCCACACAGGCCGATTTCGCAATCCACTAGACGAAATTATGTAAGTATATGATTTTATTAACTATTTTTATTTCACATACTGGATGCCCGCGGCACGTGGCAGGCCCGTGCAGTTGCGCGAAAATTGGCACTCTCCGATCATCACCCCACCCGTCAAAGGTCACTCATGCCCAGCCCCACCCGCGCCAAAAAAGGCCGTCCGCATCTCGCACGCGACAATCAGCAATGGTTTTTCGACTGGATGATCAAGGAAACCGGCAAGACGTTTCACTTTCAGCCCGATGGCCGCGGGCGTTTTCCGCGTACGGTGCGCAGCCACGACATGATCGCCAAGCATGTGGGCCTCGCGGCGAAAAAGTCCGAGCGCCTGGCGCAAGCTGAAATGGAAGCAGGCCACAAAGAAACGGCGATGGAGCTGTATTACTCGGCCGCGCTGCAATACGCCGACGCGCAACACGTGGTGTTCGAAACCGGCGACGAGAAAAAATTCTTGCACGGCGGCTTGATGCGCTGCTACGACAAGGTGCGCGAATTGGCGCCCTACAAAATCGAGCACGTCGATATTCCGTGGAACGGCACCGTGGTGTCGGGCAACTTGCATCTCGCGCCCGGCGACGACCCGAAACCGTTGGTGTTTTACGTGCCCGGCTGCGATCAAACCAAGGAGGCCTGGCCGCATCCGTACTACAATCAGGCGCAGCAACGCGGCATGCACGCGTTTTCCTTCGACGGCCCCGGGCAAGGTGAAAGCAACCTGCGCGGCATCCGTTTAACCGCGGATAACTATGAACAGGCCGCGGCGGCCGCGATCGACTATTTGATGAAACGCAAGGAAGTCGACGCGAAAAAGATCGGCGCTTACGCCTTATCGTTCGGCTCGTATTGGGGCATGCGCATTGCGGCCACCAACCGACACATCGCGGCAGCCGCCGCGCCCTGGGCGTCATTCGTCGACAAGTATTATCTGATGACCGAAGAATCGCCGCGCTACAAGCAGTTGTTCGCCTATCTCACACAATCCGCCACCGAAGCCGAACTCGATGCGGTATGGGAGCAGATGACCATGGACGGCCTGATGGACAAAATCACCTGCCCCACGTTGATCGTCAGCGGCGAATACGACCCGCGCGCGCCGATCAGCGAGGTGTATCGCGCATTCGACGAAATGAAAGCGCCCGCCGAGTTATGGGTATTACCGGATCAACATCACAACGGCTCGATCACGCAAAAAGGCCGCAGCTCGGTGTGGGAAGCGGACATCCACGCGTTTGTGTGCGACTGGCTGCGCGAGCGGTTCGAAGGCAAGCCGTTGAAGCACGCGGGCAAGACGATGTGGATCGATCCGAATGGGGCGGGGCCGAATGGGCCGGGGGTTACTTATAAGCGGCGGTGGTTTGATTGACCCGCAGGTGAAACGGATGGGTAGAGCGAAGCGCAACCCATCGCAAAGGATGACTACCATGATGTGCACGCGAACGACCGGTGGATTGCGCTGCGCTCCACCCACCCTACGTGACATGATATTCTTCTGCTCAACCTTTCCCTCGCAGTCCGTAATTCCGTAACCCGCTCAATCGCAATCAAAGCAAAAAGGAGCAACCGATGCATGGATCATTGGAAGAATTGTACGTTGAAGTCGATATGTGCGCGCCCGGCTGGGAACGCATTGTCGACAAAAGCCCGCCGGTGGAACTGCTCGCGCGCGACATTATTTTCGGCGAAGGGCCGGTGTGGGATAAAAAGAACAAGCGCCTGGTGTTCACCGATATCATCGGCGACACGATTTGGAGCTGGAAGCCGGGCGTGGGCAAGCAGGCACTGCTGAACCCCTCGGTGAAGGCCAACGGGCTCGCACTCGATCTGGAAAACCGCATCGTCGTCGCCGGCTGGGGCGGGCGCACGGTGTTTCGCCAGGAGCACGACGGTTCGTGGAAAACGCTCGCCGATAAATGGCAAGGCAAAAAGTTGAACACGCCCAACGACATCGTGGTGAAGTCCGACGGCTCGATTTGGTTCACCGATCCGCCGGGCGGCATGTATAACGTGGGCATGGTGGGGCCTGATGTGCAGCGATATCTCGAAACGCAGCCAGTGTTTCGCATCGCGCCGGATGGCAAAACGCTGTCGATCATCACCGAAGATACGGTGTACCCGAATGGCTTGTGCTTTTCGCCCGACGAAAAAATTCTCTACGTTAATTGCTCGCGCGAGCGCGTGATCCGCGCTTATGACGTGAAGCCCGACGGCAGCGTCGGCCCCAAGCGCGTGTTCTTCCAATACACCGGGCCCGAACGCGGCGTGCCCGACGGCATGAAGTGCGACGTGGCGGGCAATGTGTGGTGCACCGCGCCCGGCGGCATCTGGGTGCACGACCCTTCGGGCAAACCGATCGTGCGCATCAAAACGCCGGGGCATCACCCCACCAATATCGCGTTCGGCGACGATGACTGGAAGACCATGTATGTCACCAACATCGGCTCGGTCACGCGGTTTCGTCTGAACATCGCCGGCGTGCCTTCGCGCTAACAGGGAAAAGGAGAAAATCAAATGACCTGGAATTTTGAATTAGTGGCCGGCCCGATGAAGGGCCGCACCGGCGGCCTGGCGTGGAACGGTAAGAGCATGTTGTGCAGCGCCGTGCTCGAAGAGCGCGTCGTCAGTTATGACCCCGCCACCAATAAGACCGATAACTTCCGCCGCTGGACGGGGCGCGTCAACGGCCTCGCCGTCGCGAAAGATGGCTCGGTATTCGGCGCGCAAGAAGGCGGGCGCCGCATGATTCAATTCATGAACGACGGTACGGCGCGGCCCATTACCGAGTTTCTCGAAGGCGAGCGCCAGAATCAGCCTTGCGATGTCGTCGTCGATAGCAAGGGCCGGCTTTGGATAGCGGACTCGTATAACGCGCAAGCGCCCTACGGCCCGCCCACCGCGCCGATGTTGCCGTTTGCGGCAGTGCTGCGCGCCGACCCGCAAGGCCCTGGCAACTACCGTTTGAATCGTGTGACCTATGACACCGCCGGCCCGCAAGCCGTGCTGCTCTCCGCCGATGAAAAAACGCTTTACGTCGCCGATGGTGACGCCGAGCGCGGCGACGTGTGCCAGTTGTTAAGCTACCCGATCAACGAACACGGCAGCGTACCTCACCACGGCAAAGTGCTGCTTAACTTTCAGTTCGGCGAGCGCGGCATAGCCGGCATGTGCCTCGACAGCGCAGGCAACATCATCTGCTGCATGGGCTGGAAAAAAAGCGGCAGCGGCGCCAATATCATCGTGGTTTCGCCCGGCGGGACGATCCTCGAAACGCACGAAGCACCCGCGGATTTGCCCATGCGCTGCGCGTTTGGCGGCGCGGATCTTGGCGATCTTTATGTGTCGTGCGGGGATGGTGGGTTGTATCGCGCGAAGGACATTGGGCGTAAAGGCTTGAAGCGTTAGTTCGCGTGCGGCGGGATACGGTTCGCTGCTCCCGCCCTACCCGACCCGAAAACAAGCCCCGCTCACGCGGGATTTGTTTTTTTATGTTCATCCGCCGCCTGCAATCGCCTGATTGCAGGCGATTTTTTTCGCGGGGTGATTTACGTCACGGACGCGCGGGAATTTGCCTTGACCCGCGCCGCGAGAAAGCGTCTACTGTGAGCATAGTGATTCACGAGGTTGCACCAAGACGTACCAAGCATCACCGTCGGGGGACGGATTCTCAACCCAACTTTTGACTCACGGTTGCCGCGCTAAAGCTTCGCTGTTGTGCGCGCCCCGCCTTCCAACGGCGCCGGGTGTACCTGATGCGGGGGAGTGGCGACCACCCTAGCAGGACCAGGGTTTGAGAATCCGTCCCCGGACGGTGCGTGACGAGAGCGATACCAAACAAAAACCCCGCGAGGTTATCGCGGGGTTTTTGTTTGTTGGCGCGCAAGTTCGCGCTGTGCACCCGCCGCTACGCCGCAATCCGCTGCTGCTGCGCCGCGCTCGCCCGCGCGATCATCGCCTCGGCATTGCGATACAAAATTTTCTCGCGCGCGTCTTGACCGATGTCGGCGTCTCTCAACGCATCCGCCGTCCATTTGCAGCCGAATTCGCTGCCGTCGGTGCCGCACACGATGCGCTCCGCGCCGTAGAGCCGCACCGCGGCTTCGATAGAACGCGGGCCGAACGAGTTGCAATCAACCAGCACCTTGGAGCGGCGAAAGCGCTGCGAGGGCAATTCTTCCTTCGGCGTATCGAGCAGGCAGCGGTGATCCATGCGCTCGATTTCGTAAGGAATATTGCCGCCCAGATTGTGCACCACCACCGTGGCGTCGGGATATGGCGCGAGGTAGTCGGTCAGGCACAACGTCACCATCACCGAGGACAAACTCGCTTGCATGTCGAGTGTGCCGTTGCGGCGGCGCGCGTTGTCGGTGTCGCCCACCACCTTGGGGAACGGGTCGCCCGGCCGCGGGCCGTGATGAATGAATATCACCGCTTTACGGCGATTCGCCACCTCCATGATCGGGCGCATCGCTTCCGCATCCTTCTTTGTGAGAAAACCATTGCCGGGCACTTGGGTGCCGATCACACCCGGCAGATTCAATGCGCGCTCGAATTCGACGGCGGCGGCAGCGATATCGGTCAGCGGCAACGCGGCGAATACGTTAAAACGCCCTTTGTATTTTTCGGACAAGCCCGACATCGCGTCATTGGCCATGCGGCACAACTGTTTGGACACTTCCACCGGCTGCGATTCGATCCAGCAAAAGCCGCCAACCAGCGACAACACGCTGGTGGTCACGCCTTGCCGATCCATGCGCCGCAAATGAAACTGCACGTCGTCGAAGGCTTTATCCAGCGGCTCGTCGCCGTTGCGGGTGCGCAGCACTTCCGCGCCGGCGTCGTTGAGAACGAGGCGCGGTTCGCGCGTGCGCTCGCGCAGTGCGTTGGCCAATTCAGCGGGCCGCCAGTGGGCATGTACGTCGATCATGATGGTCTCCTTGTTTCACGGTTGGAAAAACAATGACTCGGACAATGACTCGGATTAAGCACCCTCGGCCGCCTCGGGGTTCCACTGCCCCTTGCGCATGCGCATGATTTTGATGTCGGCGAACACGCCGTTTTGCGTAAACGGGTCGCCGTCGGAAAACGCCTTCGCCTCCGCCCGGCTATTCACGTTGACCACGAAGCAACTGCCGATCGCGGTGCTGCCGTCATCACTTTGCGTCGCCCCCGCCAGCACCAGAATTTTTTTCCGGCTTTGCAAATACTCGCGGTGCGGCGTCACCACCATTTCGCGGATGGCGGCGGTGTTCGGTTTGTCAACGCAAGTGATGAGCCACAACATGATTCGTTCCCCTGAGGTTGGTTTCATTAACGGATGCAGCGCGCATCATAGAGCATTCCATGCACCACTGGGGATTCACCATAAGTATTTGATTTAATTTATATTTTTTGAACGGCCGCATAAAATGCGAACGGCACCGCGGCAGCGTGCCGCGTGGCCATTACACTACGCGAAATTTTAAGGGAGGAACACCATTGAAGCCGCACACCCTCTTGCCCGCCATGCTGTTATTCGCGTCGGCCGGCGCCGCGTACGCGCAAGCGAACTACCCGGCGAAACCGATACGTTTGATCGTCGCGCAAACCGCCGGCGGTAACTCCGACATGGTGGCGCGCACCTATGCGCAGCGCTTGTCGGAGCGCTTCGGCCAGCAAATCGTGGTCGATAATCGCGGCGGCGCTTCGGGCATCATCGCCACCGAACTGGTGGTGCACGCAACCCCCGACGGTTACACGCTGCTGCTCGCACCCACCGCGCATGCGATCAACCCCAGTTTGTTCGCCAAGCTGCCCTACGACTCGCAACGCGACGTCAGGGCGATTTCGCTCTTGGGCATCGGCTACAACATTTTGGTGGTGAATCAAAATCACGCGGCACGCAGCGTGCGCGATCTCGTCAACGCGGCCAAGGCACAGCCGGGCAAGTTGACCTATGGCTCGTCCGGCACCGCGGGCGCAACCCATCTCACTGGCCTGTTGTTCGGCATGATGGCGGGCATCGATGTTTTGCACGTGCCGTATAAAGGCGCCCCGGCGTCGTTGGCGGGCTTACTCGGCGGCGAAATCGATTTCAGCATCAGCAGCATGGCCAGCACGCTGCCGCTGTTGCGCGGCGGGCGGCTGCGCGCGCTGGGCGTTTCATCGCCGCAGCGTTATCCGGCTCTGCCCGATATTCCCACCATCGCCGAGTCGGGCGTAGCGGGCTACGAAGCGTCAAGCTGGCAAGGCTTGTTCGGCCCGCCCAAGTTGCCGCCGGCGCTGGTGAGCCTGCTGCATCGTGAAGTGGCTGAGATTGCCAAGTCGGCTGAGGTGATCAAGCGGCTCTCCAACGAGGGCTTGGTGCCGCAGGGCAGCTCGCCGCAGGAATTTGAAAAGTTCATCGCGGTGGAAATCGCCAAATGGGGCAAGGTCACGCGCGCGGCGGGGATTGCGGTGAAGTAAGCCCCTAATGCACTGCGCGATATGAGAAAAGTGTGGTCGTGCTTCGACGCTTCGACAGGGCGGCATCAGCACCAACGGCTTACAAAATGGCCGCTCGCCCTGATGCCGAGCTTGTCGAAGCATCGAAGGGTGAACGGCCATTTTGTTCCATTCCCAAAAGACAACGCCCCGCGGCTTTCACCACGGGGCGCCGTTTACAGCAGACACGCCAGCTTAGCCGGCGAACTGTCCTTGCACGCGGATGGATCCGCTGTTCGAGTTCACCAAAGCAAACGTGGTCGTGCCTAGATCGTCTCTCACGGGATCACCTCCTTTCAAAGTTGCCAGATTGCAGTGTAGCCCGCGCCAGCATAATCGCGCAAGAACATTGACACCCCTCGCGATTAGCGATATTCAGACAAACCGATCCGCAGACTTTTAGGGAGCACACCATGTCCGCCGCCGCGAAAAACTACAACCCCAACGCCCAATTCGAAATCAAGGTGTGGGACGTCGATTTTTTTAAAACGCCCAAGCGCCAATTGAAGGCGCGCATTTATCAGCCCCAAGGGGCGGGGCCATTTCCGGTGCTGCTCGATTTACACGGCGGCGCGTGGAACAACAAAGACCGACTCGCCAACGTGCCGATGGATGAAGCCGCGGCGAAAAGCGGCATCCTGGTGGTGGCGATTGATATGTCGTTGGCACCCGAAGCAGGCTACCCCGCGTGCGTGCAAGAGGCGTGTTACGGCGTGCGCTGGTTGAAAGCCAAATGCATCGAGTGGAACGGCGACAACCAAACGCTCGGCGTCCTGGGCTCCTCCAGCGGCGGGCACGTGGCGCAGTTGCTCGGCATGCGGCCGAATTTTCCGCTCTACAACGTGCACGCATTGCCCGGCGCGCCGGGGATTAACTCGCGCGTGGCGTATATTGCGACGCGTTCGCCGATCAGCGACCCTTTCGCGCGCTTTAAACAAGCGGAAAAAATGCAACGCGCCAACATGATCAAAAACAGCACCACTTTTTTCAACCCGTGGGAAACCATCCACGACGCCAATCCGCAGGCGATGCTCGATCGCGGCGAAAAAGTGGAGATGCCGCCGATGTTGATCATGCAAGGCGGCGCCGACGACAACGTAATCCCGGCGATCCAGGAAAAATTTTCCGCCACTTACCGCGCCAAGGGCGGCGAATGCGAAATGACCGTATTCGCCAATTGCCCGCACGAGTGGATCGCCGAGCCGGGGCCGGACACCGATCGCGCGCACGCGATGTTAAAGGCGTTTATCGCCAAGCAATTGCACGCGGGGCGCAAGGCCGTTTAGGCGCACGCGCACAGACGTTGATGCGGGGCGGCAGGGCGGGGAAGACACGGCGCGACCTTCGCGCATGTCCCAGCCCCCGCCGTTCACCGCTTACTTTTCATGGAATACGCCGCACTCGCACTGCTCGCCGTGCTCGGCTGGTTTTGGCTCGACAGCATCAAGGTGCGAGAGATCGCCGTGCGCAGCGCGCGCGCGGCGTGCGAAGCGGAAAACCTGCTGTTTCTGGACGACACCGTCGGCATCGTCAGTGTCAAACTCGCGCGCAACGACAAAGGCCGCGTGCAACTTCAGCGCGCATATGATTTCGAATACAGCGACACCGGCAATAACCGCTTAAAAGGCGGCGTGATCATGCGCGGCGAACGGGTGCTGCTGTTGAACGTGGGCTTGCGCGAACCCTCTGGTTTACCACCATTTCATATATAAGTAATTGATTTTATTGATTTTTTATTGCGCGCAATAGGATACGGCTAGCGCATGATCACTGCGGGAGAACCACTCACGCTCGAACGCGATACAGCTGCGTTGCGCAGGCTGGCGTGGTGGATCACGCTGTCGATCGCGCTGCACGCAGTACTGCTGATGTGGCATCGGCCGCTTGACTCGCGCGGCGGGGA
>VGIF01000103.1 GCA_016868015.1 Betaproteobacteria bacterium | reverse complement strand
AAATACTCAATAAAATCAAACACTTATGAAAACACTCTATTTCGCCGTGTGCATCCTTGGCGCGGCGCTGCTGGCACCCGCGTTACATGCCGCGCAAGCCTACCCGGCGCGTCCGCTGAGGCTGATCGTGCCCTACGGCGCGGGCGGCAACGCCGACATCCTCGCGCGTCTGGCCGGCGCGCGCATGGCCGAAGTGCTCGGCCAAGCGATCATCATCGACAACCGGCCGGGCGCTTCCGGCGTGTTGGGTTCCGAAATCGCCGCGCGTGCGGCGCCCGATGGGCACACGCTGTTGTGGGTAGCCAATGGCCACGCCACCAATCCGATTGTGATCAAAAAAATGCCCTTCGATCCGTTAAAAGATCTCGCCTCGGTGAGCCTCACCAACTCCACGCCGATGCTGCTGGTGGCCGCCAACAGCCTGCCCGCGGACAATGTGAAGGCGTTGATCGCTTACGCCAAACAGCGCCCCGGACAAATCAATTACGCCACCGCCAGTGTCGGCTCGCCCAACAACCTCGCCGGCGAGTTGCTCAATATGATGGCAGGGATAAGGTTAACCCACGTGCCATACAAAACCACGCCGCAAGCCACCAGCGATGTCATCGCCGGCCATATGCATGCGGCGATGGCGAGTTTGACTTCGGTGCTGCCGCACGTGCGCACGCAAAAATTAAAAGCGCTCGGCACCACCGGGCCGCAACGCAGCGCACTCGCGCCCGAAGTGCCGGCGATCGCCGAAACCGTGCCGGGTTATCAGGCAAACATCTGGAATGGCTTGATCGTGCCCGCCGCCACGCCGCGCGCCATCGTCGACAAGCTCAATCAAGTGGTGATGCAGCAGCTTAAATCGCCCGAACTGCGCGAGAAGTTCGCCGCGCTGGGCGCCGAAGCGATGACCAGCACGCCCGCCCAGTTCGACGCGTTTATCCGCGGCGAAATGGCGAAATGGGAGAAGGTCATCAGCGTAAGCGGCATGCGCGTGCAGTAACCGGCGCGCACTGCGGCGCTATCGCAAGCAAGCCTTGTAACACAGCCGCAAAACTTCACCGCCGGCAGCAACCATTCCAAATGAATTTCCGTGCGGTATTTCACGTATTACGTCACGCAACCCTTGGAAGCCGTTCAATTTTAACTAGAATCAATCCACCCGGTTACGCGGGAAACACAGGCAGCCACATTAATAAATGGTGAATATGCATTAACAATACGTTAATGCCGTGAACACCGTCGAACCTTCACTAGAATTCAATCTCTGCGGTAAACGAATACTTATGATATTTGTCCGAATTGCGAGACAATGTGAAAGGTAATGCGCGCCGGAGCAACCCACGAGCAAAATCACGTTTCGCTCCCCGCGCCGCGCGCACAGGTAGGCCCACAACAACAACATCGGAGTTTTTTGAATGCATGCCACCCTGCCGCTGATGGAAGCGAGCGATTTCCCCGCCATCCGCCGCAAGCAGCTTGACACGCTGCAAGTCAATCTCGGCTACAAGTGCAATCAAAGCTGCTTGCATTGCCACGTCAACGCCGGCCCCACGCGCACCGAGATGATGAGCCGCGAGACGGTGTTCGAGGTGATCGCATTTCTAAAAGCCGCGAACATTAAAACGCTGGATGTCACCGGCGGCGCGCCGGAGTTGAATCCGCACTTTCGCATGCTGGTCACGGCCGCGCGCGACATCGGCGTCACGGTGATGGATCGCTGCAATCTCACCATTTTGCACGAGCCGGGGCAGGAAACACTGGCGGATTTTTTGCGCGACAACGAAGTGGATGTGGTGGCGTCGTTACCTTGTTATCTCGAAGACAACGTCGACAAGCAACGCGGCAAAGGCGTGTTCGACGCGAGCATGCGCGCGCTGAAATTACTCAACCAAAAAGGTTTTGGCAAAGCCGGCTCGCCGCTCAAACTAAGCCTGGTTTACAACCCGCAAGGCCCCGTGCTGCCGCCGGCGCAAGGCCCGCTGCAGAACGATTACCGCAAGCACCTGGGCGAAAAATTCGGCATCGAGTTCAGCGAACTTTTTGTGCTGACCAATATGCCGATCCAGCGCTTTGGCAGCACGCTGATTTCCAAGGGCAGCTTCGCGCACTACATGGATTTGCTGAAAAACGCCTATCAGCCGGCGAATCTCGACAACGTAATGTGCCGCACGCTGCTCTCCGTGGATTACCAGGGCTACGTTTACGACTGCGATTTCAATCAAATGCTGGGGCTGCCGCTCGCGTGGCGAGGAAAACCGCGCACGCATTTGCGCGAGCTGATGAGCGCCGATCTCACCCACAACCCGATCGTGGTGAAAGATCATTGCTACGGCTGCACCGCGGGCCAAGGCTCAAGCTGCGGCGGCGCGCTGGCCGCATGATACGCATCCACCACGACTTACTCTGACACTGAATAAATGCAACGCAGAACCTTCCTCACCCGCACCGCCGCGCTCACCGCCACAACCGTCGCCGCACCGATGGTGCTCGCGCAATCGCGCAAGCTGCGCTTTGGCGTCGGCCCCTTCATGCCCACCGCGGAAGAATCGCGCAAGGCGTTCACCCCGCTGTTCGCGCACCTGGCCAAGCAGTTGGGGGCGGCGGAATACGATTTGGCGGTGAGCACGGACTGGGCCGGGCTGGCGGTAGCGATGGGTTCGGGCCAGCTCGACGCGGCATGGATGGGGCCGTGGGGCTACATCATCGCCAACAACGCCACCGATTGCCAGGCGGTGGCGACGGTGAAATACGACGACAAGCCGACCTATCACGCCATCATCGTCGGCCGCCCCGACCTGGCGGCCGCGAAGTTTCCCGACGACACGCGTGGGCGCTCGATATCGTTTGCCGATGTCGGCTCCACCTCGGGCTGGCTGATCCCCACTTATTACGCCACGCAAATTTGGAAAATCGACCCGAAGACGTTTTGGAAATACAGCGAAGGCGCTTCGCACCCGGCGAATCAAATCGCGGTGGCCAACGGCCAGGTCGATCTCGCCACCGATTTCGACCGCAACCGCAATGCGATGATCGCCGCCGGGCGCATCAAGGAGGCCAGCACCAAAATCGTATGGACCTCCGACCCGCTGCCCAATGACGCGTTCGCGCTGCCCAAATCGGCTTCGCGTAATCTCATGCAACAAGTGCAAGGCATCTTGACCGCGATCAGCGTCGAGCAAGCTAAAACCCTCATGCCGCCGCGCTACACCGGCTTTGTCGCGGCGACACACGCGAGCTACAAGACCATTGAGGCGGCCGGCATCGCGGTGGGCCGTATCAAGGCCAAGCGCTAAGCCGTGGCGTGCGCGGAGCAACTTCGCAGCATGCGCCGCGCCGGGTAACGCGTGAGCAACACGTGAGCACCTCCTGCCCCATCGAATACCGCTACGCCGCGCGCGATTTTCGTACCGCGCCGTCAACCCGCGCCGACACGGTGTATGTGATCGGCGGTTTGTATGGCAATGTCGATGCGCTGCATGAAATCTTGCGCATGCAAGAGGCGGAAGCCAAGCGCGGCACGCCGGTGGCGCTGGTGTTTAACGGCGATCACAACTGGTTTGACATCGATAAAAAAATATTCAATAAAATCAATAACTTAACTATACAAAGCATCGCCATCCGCGGTAACGTCGAAGCCGAGATCGCGGCTGGTAGTGACGCCGGTTGCGGCTGCAACTACCCGGCTTACGTCAACGCCGAATACGTCGCGCGCTCCAACGCCATCATGGGCCGCTTGCAAGCCACCGCGCGCGAGTTTCCCGCGCTGTGCGCGGCGTTGCAGGCGCTGCCGTTGATACGCACCCTGCAAATCGGCGATGCGCGTATCGGCATCGTGCACGGCGACGCGGAAATGCTCGCCGGCTGGGCCTTCGCCGCCGAGCGTTTATCGCCCATCGGCAAATGCTGTTCGGGCGACGACGCCGGCGCCGAACTCACGCCGTTGCAAACGCTGGAACGTTATTTTCGCGATTCCGGCGTCGATGCCTTCGCCAGCAGCCACACCTGCCTCGCGCACGCGCGCGACTACACCGTCGATTGCCGCGCGCGGCTCATCATGAATAACGGCGCGGCGGGCTTGCCCAATTTCGCCGACACCCATTTTGGTTTGATCACGCGCATTTCCATCGACCCGCGCGTGCCGGTCGAGAGTCTTTACGGCATCACGCAAAACGGCGTGCGCTTTGACGCGCTGCCGGTGCGCTACGACCACGCGGCGTGGCTCGAACGCTTTCTCGCCGACTGGCCGCCGGGCTCGCCCGCGCATGCAGCGTATTTCCAACGCATCGTCGCCGGCCCCGCTTTTGAAGTGCGCGACGCGCTGGGCGGCAGCCTCAAGATGCGCGAGCCGCAATGACCCACAATGACGCGGCACGGCGCGCGCTCGAAGCCTTCGAGCGCGAACACAGCGGCTGGAGTTTGAACACCCTCAAGCACTGGGCGCTCGCCATCGTGCTCATCGTGTTCTTCGCTGGCAGTTGGCAACTCGCACAAGTCGATCTTGCGCGCCTTGCCAGCGGGCTGCCCAAGCTGTGGTTTTGGCTCTCGCAAGCGTGGCCGCCCAAGCTCGACGAGCTGCCGGTGTTTTTGCTGCGCACCGGCGAAACCATCGCCATGGCGGCGATCGGCACCGCGGCGGCGACGCTGCTGGCGATACCGATGGCGATCCTGGCGAGCCGCAACATCACGCCGTTTCCCAAACTGTATTACCCGGTGCGCTGGTTTTTAAACGCGCTGCGCGGCGTCGATTCCTTCGTATTCGCGCTGTTGTTCGTGGCCTCGGTGGGGCTGGGGCCGTTCGCCGGCGTGCTGGGCATCGCGTTGCACACCTGGGGCAGCGCCGCAAAATTTATCGCCGACTATGTCGAAAACGCCAACCTCGGGCCCTTGCACGCGGTGCAAACCACCGGCGCGAGCCGCCCGGTGGCGATTTCGTACGCACTGCTGCCCGATGTGTTGCCGGCAACGCTCTCCACCACGCTGTATTTATTCGAATTCAACGTGCGCGCCTCCACCGTGCTCGGCGTGGTGGGCGCCGGCGGCATCGGCCACGAACTTAAGAACAGCATGGACCTGCTCGATTTTCCGCGGCTCGCCACCATTCTCATCATCATTCTCATCGTCGTCACCGCCATCGATCAACTCGCCGGGTGGTTGCGCAAAAGATTGGTGGGGCCATGACGCGCGGCGCACCGGCCACGCTGGAAGTTCGCGGCGTGCACAAACAGTACGGCGGCAAAAGCGTGCTTTCGAGCCTGAGCTTTGACGTCGCGCGCGGGGAATTTCTTGCGCTGCTGGGGCCCAGCGGCGCCGGCAAAACCACGCTGGTGCGCTGCATCGCGGGCTTGACCGTGCCTGAGCGCGGCGAGATTCGTCTGGATGGTGTCAACGTGCTCGAACTCAAAGGCCGTGAGCGGCGGCGCATCGCGGTGGTGTTTCAGCAATTTAACCTGGTGCCGCGCCTAAGCGCGCTGCAAAACGTGCTGGCGGGCCGGCTCGGCCATGTGCCCAGTTGGCGCGGCGTGCTGCGGCGCTTCACGCGCAAGGATCAGTTGCTCGCGCTCGAGTGCTTGGACCGCGTGGGCCTCATCGACCGCGCGCGGCAGCGCGCCGATACGCTCTCCGGCGGGCAACAACAGCGCGTGGCGATCGCGCGCGCGCTGGCGCAGCAGCCCGATGTGATTGTCGCCGATGAGCCGATCGCCAGCCTCGACCCGCAAAGCAGCGCCGGCATCCTCGAATTGCTGCGCGATATTTCGCGCAACGACGGCGTGGCGCTGGTGTGCAGCCTGCATCAACTCGAATTCGCCCGCGCCTATGCCGACCGCATCGCCGGCATGACCGCCGGCGCGGTGGTGGTCGACGTGCCGGCCGGCCAGTTCGACGACAGCGTTGCAACACGGATCTATGGCCTGGGCCTGGCGTCGGCGCAAGCTTGAGAGCATCAACAATCGTAATAATAATGAATAAAATCAAATATTTACATTATTCTGGCTGGCGCCGTTGCTTGCATCCACAATACCGCGGCTCGCGTAATGCCAAAGCAAGGGCGGTGCGCGGGCGGGACGCGCCGCGCGCGCCGCACATCGCAACCCAACACTGTAAGCAACGCGGTGACGCCGCGACCCATAGCTGACACCGAACGCCACCCACGAAAGATCGTCATGAAAAAGAGCAAACTGTTGCTGTTCATCGTGATTGCCGCCGCAATCGCGGCGTTCTTTATTTTCGACCTGAAACAATATTTCAGCCTCGAGTTTTTTAAATCGCAGCGCGCGGTGATCGACGCCTACGTCGCGGCCAATCCGCTGCAGGCGGGCGCGATCTTTTTTCTGATTTATGTCGCGGTCACCGGGTTGTCGCTGCCGGGTGCTTTGCTAATGACAGTCGTCGCGGGGGCGATTTTTGGCTTGCTCTGGGGCACGATCATCGTTTCTTTTGCGGCCTCGATCGGGGCAACACTTGCGTTTCTCAGTTCAAGGTTTTTGCTTCGAGATTCCATTCAAGCCAAGTTCGGGCAATACCTCAAACCGATCAATGAAGGCATTGATAAAGACGGTGCGTTCTACCTATTCACGCTTCGATTAGTGCCTGCATTTCCATTTTTCGTCATCAACCTAGTAATCGGACTAACGCCGCTTAAAATCTGGACGTTTTATTGGGTCAGCCAAATCGGCATGCTCGCCGGCACCATGGTATACGTCAATGCTGGAACGGAAATTTCCAAAATCGATTCCCTCAAAGGAATTCTGTCGCCAGGGTTGATCATATCTTTCACATTGCTGGGCATTTTTCCGCTGATCGCGAAGTGGATTGTTAATACCATTAAAGCCCGCAAGGTCTACGCTAAATGGCAGCGCCCCGCGAGCTACGACCGTAACGTAGTGGTGATCGGCGCGGGCTCGGCGGGTTTGGTGACGTCCTACATCGCCGCCGCGGTCAAAGCCAAGGTGACGCTGGTCGAAAAACACAACATGGGCGGCGATTGTTTGAACACCGGCTGCGTGCCGTCCAAGGCGCTGATTCGCTCGGCGAAACTGTTGTCGCACGTGAAGCGCTCTAAAGAATTCGGCATCCGCCAAGCTAGCGCCGAATTCGATTTCGCCGAGGTGATGGAGCGCGTGCAACGCGTGGTGAAGGACATCGAGCCGCACGATTCGGTCGAGCGTTATTCGAATCTCGGCGTGGATTGCGTGCAAGGCGAGGCGAAAATCGTCTCGCCGTGGGAAGTGAAGGTGAAAACCGCCAATGGCGAAAGAACCTACACCACCAAAAACATCGTCATCGCCGCCGGCGCGCGGCCGTTTATCCCGCCGATCCCCGGCTTGGCCGAGTGCAACCCGCTCACCTCGGATAACGTGTGGAACCTGCGCAAGCTGCCCAAGCGGCTGGTGGTGCTGGGCGGCGGGCCCATCGGCTCGGAGCTCACACAGTGCTTCGCGCGCCTGGGCTCGCAAGTGACGCAAGTGGAAATGCTGCCGCGGATTTTGATCCGCGAAGACCCGGAGGTTTCAGCGCTGGTGACCAAGCGCTTCGAGGCCGAAGGCATTGCCGTGCTCACCAACCACAAGGCCAAACAAGTCGTGGTCGAAAACGGCGAAAAAATCCTCGTCGTCGAAAACAATGGCGTGGAAAAGCACATTGCCTTCGACGAGTTGCTGTGCGCGGTGGGCCGCGTGGCCAACCTGAAGGGCTACGGGCTGGAAGAACTCGGCATTCCCGCGCAACGCGTGGTGGAAGTGAACGAATATCTCGAAACCCTGTACCCGAATATCTTCGCCTGCGGCGACGTCGCCGGGCCGTATCAGTTCACGCACACCGCGGCGCACATGGCGTGGTTTTGCGCGGTGAACGCGCTCTTTGGCAAATTCAAAAAATTCAAGGTCGATTATTCGGTGGTGCCGTGGTGCACGTTTACCGACCCGGAAGTCGCGCGCGTGGGTTTGAACGAAACCGAGGCGAAAGAAAAAAAGATTCCGCACGAAGTACACGTCTACGGCATCGACGATCTGGACCGCGCGATCGCCGACGGCGAGGCGCACGGTTTGGTGAAAGTGATCACGCCGCCTAACAGCGACAAAATTCTCGGCTGCACCATCGCCGGGGAACACGCCGGCGATCTGCTGGTCGAATACGTCGCCGCAATGAAGCACGGCTTCGGCTTGAACAAAATTTTGAGCACCATCCACACCTACCCGACGCTCGCCGAAGCCAACAAGTACGCTGCGGGCGTATGGAAAAAAGCGCAGGCCACCGAGGAGCAACTGCGATTTGTCGAGGCGTTTCACAACTGGCGCCGCGGTGCCGGCGGTGTCGGCGCGGTGATCGGCAGTGCGTTTGGGTTATTGGGCGGCGGCACGCGCGCGAAGCTGCAGGAACAACAACATTGACGCGGAGAGTGCCTTGAAAAAATATAAATTAAATCAAATACTTACGTTTTTCGCGTTGTGGTTTACGTTGATGGGCGGCGCGTCGGCGCAGTTCGACCACTCGCATGCGCAGTGGACCGCATTGCTCAAAAAACATCTCGTGCTGGTGGATGGCGGCAAGGCCTCGCAACTGCGTTACGCGGGCATAGCCGCCGACCGCGCGCAACTCAAAACCTATCTCGACACGCTCGCCAAGGTGAGCGAGGCCGAATTCAAGGCGTTCAACAAAAACCAGCAGCTTGCGTTTTTGATCAACGCCTACAACGCCAACATGGTGGAAAAAATTCTCGTACGTTATCCCAACATCAAATCGGTGTGGGATTTCGGCAAGCTGATCGGCAACCCGTTCAGGGATAACTTCATCAGCCTGCTCGGCAAAAAAATGTCGCTGGATAACGTCGAGCACGACACCATCCGCGCGCCGGGCGCGTATGACGATCCGCGCATCCATTTCGCGGTGAACTGCGCCTCCATTGGCTGCCCGATGCTGCGCGAGGAAGCTTACGTCGGCGATCGCATCGACGCGCAACTTGAAGAACAAACCGTGCGTTTTATGTCCGACCGTTCGCGCAACCGCGCCGCGGCCGACGGCAAACTCGAGGTGTCGAAAATTTTCGATTCCCGCCCGTGGTACGGCGATGATTTCCGCAAGGGCCACAAGGGCTTAAAAACGCTGGAAAGCTTTTTCGCCAAGTATGCGAACCTGCTCACCGACAACGCAGAGCATCAAAAACTCATCCGCGAGGGCAAGGCGCCGATCAGCCATCTCGAATACGACTGGGGCTTGAACGATAGCAAACGCTAACGCCGTGAGTACCGCATCTCGCAAGCTCGCCCGCCTGCTCGGCGTTTTGGAAAGCGGCGAGCGGCTTGCCGCGAGCGTCGCCTGGCGGCAGGCGCGGCAGGCGCCAACCCTGTGGATGGCGCGCGCGCTCACGGTGCAAGCGGCGCAAGAGCGCAGCCACGCGGCGATGGCCGCCACTGCGGCTCGACTCATCGACGCCCGCGCGCCGCGCCCGGCGATGATGGCACCCATCGCGCGGCAACTCGAACTCGATCTGAATCGCGGCCGCCTCGCGCAGTCGCTGTTGGGCTTGCAAGGCGTGGTCGAGCATCTGGGCGAAGTGCTGCTGGAAGTGCTCGGCGAACGCCAGCATCCCGCCGGCGCGCTGTTGCACGCGCTGCGCACGCGGGTGTTGGCGCAGGAGCGCGGCCACGTGCGCCTGGGCGCGCGCTGCCTGCAAACGATGGGGCAGGCCGACGGCGCGGTGCTCGACGGCTATCGCGCGCTCGGCCGCTCGGTGGCGCGGGAAGTCGCCAGTGTGGTCGACGATGCGCGCTTCGATGCCGACGCGTACTGGGCCGAGGTCGAGCGACGCCTTACCGAATGGCACGCACGAGCCGCGGTTGCCCATTGATTTCCATTATTATCCCGACGCTCAACGAAGAACGCGCGTTGCCGCGCACACTTGCGCATGTCGCCGCGCAACGAGCGTCGCATGAAGTGATCGTCGCTGACGGCGGTAGTAATGACGCCACGCCACGCATCGCGCGCGAGGCCAGCGCCGCCTGCATCGACGCGCAGCGCGGGCGCGGCGCGCAAATGAACGCCGGCGCGCGCCACGCGGTTGCTGCGAAGAGCGAATGGCTGCTGTTTTTGCACGCCGACACGCTGTTGCCGCCGGGCGCGCTGCAAGCCATAGCGGCGCTGCCGGCCGCCATCGAAGCCGGCTGTTTTCACCAGGCGTTCAGCGACAGCGGCACGCATCCGCTATTAAAGCTCGTATCGCGGCTGCACAACTGGCGCTGCCGCAAAACGCACATCATGTACGGCGACCAGGCGATGTTCGTGCGCCGCGCCGTGTTCAACGCGGTAGGCGGCTTTCCTGAATGCGAGTTGGAAGACGTGAAACTTTCCGAACGGCTGCGCGAACGCGCGGCACCAGTGCTGCTGCCGCTCACCGTGGTCACCGACGCGCGGCGGTTTGTGGCGCAAGGCATCGTGCTGAGCCTCGCGCGCATCGTGCTCTTGTTGTTGTGCCATCGTTACAAACTGCCGCTCGCGGGACGGCGGTTTTTCGAGCCGGTACGGTAAGTTACTATAGCGTCCTGTGCTCACGATTATTATCCCGTGCCTTAACGAAGCGGACGGCATCGCCGAAACGCTGCAAGCGCTCGCGCCGCTGCGTGCACGCGGCGTGGAAGTGGTGGTGGTCGATGGCGGCAGCGGCGACAACACCGTCGAATGCGCCAAACCGCTTGCCGATCAAGTGATGAGCGCCGCGCGCGGGCGAGCGCTGCAGATGAACGCGGGCGCGGCGGCGGCGCGCGGCGACATCTTGCTGTTTCTCCACGCCGATTGCCGGCTGCCAGCGCAGGCCGATCAACTCATCACCGACGGTTTGAATCGTGCGCGCAAAACCTGGGGGCGGTTTGATGTCGAACTCAGCGGTGAGCGCGCGATGCTCGGCGTGATTGCGGCACTGATGAATGCGCGCTCGCGTTTAACCAGTGTGTCCACCGGCGATCAAGGCTTGTTTATCACGCGCACGCTGTTCGAGGCCGCCGGCAAATTTCCACAAATCCCGTTGATGGAAGACATTGCATTCACCAAAACGCTCAAGCGCTACGGCGCGCCGTTGAATTTGCGTCATCGCATGCGAGTATCGGGCCGGCGCTGGGAGAAACACGGCGTCTGGCGCACCGTGCTGCTGATGTGGCGGCTACGGTTCCAGTATTGGCTGGGCGCGGATCCGGTTAACTTGGCCAAGCAATATGCCCCTCACAAGCTGTAACGCGCTGACATTGGTATTTGCAAAAGCGCCGCGCGCGGGCGAAGTCAAAACGCGTTTGATTCCGTTGCTCGGCGCCGAGGGCGCGGCCGCGCTGCACCGGCAACTTCTGCAGCGCACGCTGGCCAGCGCCACCAGCGCCGACTTGGGGCCGGTCGAGTTACATGCCGCGCCCGATGTCAACGACGCGTACTTGCAAGATTGCGCAAAGCGTTTCGGCGTCGCACTGGTAGCGCAGCGCGGCGCCGATTTGGGAGTGCGGCTGCGCAATGCGTTTGATGAAGCACTGGCGCGCCATGGGCGGGTGCTCATCATCGGCACCGATTGCCCGGTGTTGACCGCGCAACATTTGCACGAGGCGGCCAGCGCGCTCGAACACGGCCACGACGCGGTGTTAATTCCCGCCGAGGACGGCGGCTATGCGTTGATCGGCTTAACCCGCTGCGACAACCGCTTGTTCGACCACATCGCTTGGGGCACCGACACCGTGCTCGCGACAACGCGCGAGCGCCTGCGCGAACTCAAATGGCGCTGGCACGAACTGGAAACGCTGTGGGACATCGACCGGCCCGAGGATTATCGCCGCTGGTCGGAGCTGGCCATTCTCAATGAAAAATCGCAGTCGGCGTAGCCGTATCACGCTCTCCATCGCCGCGTGCGCCGCCGCCGCGCTCGCGTGGGCGCAGGCGGATAGCATCACCGTCGCCGCGTTTTCCGCGTTAAAACCCAACGCGGCCATTCCTGAAACCTTCAAGCCGCTCGGCGTTTCCAACACCGTGCCGCGCACGCGCTACACGCTGGTGGACGACAACGGCGCCACGGTGATGCGCGCGGACGCCAACGCATCGGCCTCCGGTTTGAGCCGCGCGGTGAAAGTCAATCCCGCGGAATATCCGATCCTGCGTTGGCGCTGGAAAATCACCAACGTTTTGAAAGCGAGCGATCTCACTACCAAAGCGGGCGACGATTTCCCCGCGCGCATTTACGTAATGTTCGATTACCCGCTGGAAAAACTCACCTTCGCCGAGCGCACCAAAATCCGTTTGGCGCGCGCGCTATACGATCCCAACCTGCCGGCGGCGACGCTGTGTTATGTGTGGGACGGCAAGGCGCCCGCCGGCACCATTGCGCCCTCGGCCTACACTGAGCGCGTGCGCGTGATTGTCGTCGAAAGCGGCGCATCCCGCGTTAACCAATGGCTTACGGTGCAGCGCGATATCGCGACCGATTTCAAGGCCGCGTTTGGCGACGTCGCGCCGATGGTTACTGCGGTGGCGATCGCCACCGATACCGATAACACCGGCGAGTCGGCCACCGCTTTTTTTGGTGATATTTCGTTTAATAAACATGAGCTTAAGAAGTAGCGGGCGAGTAACGGGAATTAGTCATTGCTTTTTGCCGGGCCCTGGGGAAGAATAGCGCCTCTTTTTCGCCCTAAAAGTCTTGAAAATCAGTCCTTTAGACGTCATCTATCACTCCAAATTTTGGCGACCAAACCACTCCCTTTATAGTACGGCCACTGCATGTCAGACCTGTCCAGCGTTGTTGCATTTCGGAGTAGCACCTCGCAGCTTCCCGTTGATTGTTACTTTGATCCGAAAATTTTCGAGTTGGAAAAACGCCTGCTGTTCGACGCGGGCCCCAACTATGCCGGCCACGAATTGATGGCGCCGGAAGTCGGCGACTACCACGCGCTCGCGTGGACGGGCGACGCCAAAGCGCTGGTGCGAAATTACGCTGGCGCAAAAGGCATTTCGCTGCTCGGCAACATTTGCCGCCACCGCCAGGCGGTAATGTTAAAAGGCCGTGGCAACGCCAAAAATATTGTGTGTCCACTGCACCGCTGGACTTACGGGCTCGACGGCAAACTCAAAGGCGCGCCGCACTTCGCGCAAAATCCCTGTCTCGATCTGGCGCAAACACCGTTGAATAACTGGAACGGTTTGTTGTTCGCCGGCCAGCGCGACATCGCGCGCGACTTCGCCAAGCTTGGCGTGGCGAACGATCTTGACTTCAACGGCTTCATGTTCGACCGCGTGGAAATCGATGAGTACAACTGCAACTGGAAAACCTTCATCGAGGTGTATCTCGAGGATTATCACGTCGAGCCGTTTCACCCGGGGCTCGGCGGTTTTGTAAACGTCGCCGATCTCGCGTGGGAATTCGGCGATTGGTACAGCGTGCAAACCTGCGGCGTCAAACAAGGCCTCGCCAAACCGGGCAGCGCCATTTATAAACGCTGGCACGAGCAAGTATTGCGTTATCGCGAAGGCAATACACCGGCGCATGGCGCGATTTGGCTGACCTACTTCCCCGCGCTGATGATCGAGTGGTACCCGCACGTGCTGGTGGTGAGCAACATTATTCCGCGCGGCCCCGAAGCGTGCACCAACGTGGTCGAGTTCTATTACCCCGAAGAGATCGTGCTGTTCGAGCGAGAATTCATCGAAGCCGAACAAGCCGCATATCACGAAACCGCGGTGGAAGACCGCGAAATTTGCGACCGCATGACCGCGGGCCGCAAGGCGCTGTATCAGCAAGGCGTTAGCGACGCGGGCCCCTATCAATCGCCCATGGAAGACGGCATGCGGCACTTCCATGAATTTTTGCGGCGGGAGATCAGGCCACATTTGGTTCAGGGCTAACCCCTTCACCGCAGAGACGCAGAGGTTGCGCAGAGCAACCACCTAATGTAAGTATTTGATTTAATTGAATTTTTTGTTTTCTCTACGGTTCCTCTGCGTCTTAGCGCCTCGGCGGTGAAGCGGTTGAACTAAAACCTCGCCCTTTGCAACGGCAAATTTTTCGATTACCGTTGGCAGCCGTTTCCGCCCTGCGCTTCGCCGCCATGAGTTTCAACACGCTGATCTCTGTTGCCGCGCTCGCCGAACATCTCGACGATCCAAACTGGGTGGTATGCGATTGCCGTCACGACTTGATGCAATACGGCGCGGGGCGCGCCGCGTACGCCCAGGGGCACATTCCCGGCGCGCGGTTTTTGCACTTGGATGAAGACCTCTCCGGCCCCAAGACGGGGGTGAACGGCCGCCATCCGCTGCCGCACGCGGTCACGTTCACGTTAAGGCTGGCGGCGCTGGGCATCGACAACCGCAAGCAAGTCGTTGCCTACGACAACGCCGGCGGCGTTTACGCTGCACGCTTGTGGTGGATGCTGCGCTGGGTGGGCCACACCGCCGCAGCGGTGCTCGATGGCGGCATCGATGCGTGGGTGAAAGCCGGCAAGGCGCTCAACACAGCGGCACCCGACAGCAAACCCGCGACCTACAACCCCAACCCGCAGCCGCAACTCGCGGTGAACACGCAAACCGTGGCCGCCAATCTTGCCAGCGGCAAATTGCGTGTGCTCGATGCGCGCAGCCCCGACCGGTTTCGCGGCGAAAACGAAACACTCGACCCGGTGGCCGGGCACATCCCGGGCGCCGCCAATCGTTTTTTTAAAACCAATTTACGCGAGGACGGCACGTTTAAAGCGGCTGAAACGCTAAAGCAGGAATTCGCCGCGCTACTGAACGGCCAAGACCCGAGCGACATCGTGCATCAATGCGGCTCCGGCGTCACCGCCTGTCACAACTTGCTCGCCATGGAAGTGGCGGGCCTTGGCGGCTCGCGCTTGTATCCCGGCTCGTGGAGCGAATGGGTGAGTGACCGCAAGCGGCCGGTGGCTGTAGGCGCCACTTAACGAACGGCTCGCGTATCGCTCTCGGCCCTGGGCGCGGCGGGTTTCTCCACCTGCCGCGTGTGCTCGGACGTTGCCACCGCCTGCGGCGCGAGCGGCTCGCCCATCGCCGCAAACCACGCCAGCGCTTCCAGAATCAACAACACGGCGCCGATCTTTAACGCGGCACTGGCGATCAAACGCAATTCCTGGCGCACCATGTGGTGCAGTTTTTGCAGCCGGCTGGGATCATTCACCGTCGGTAAGCCTTCAATGCCTTGCGCGGTTCTGGTGTAAACGCTCATATTGTCTTGGTTGTTGTTGCACGCGAATGCGGTTAATGGTTGTGGATGTCGATGCCGATCATCGCCACCACCAGCAGCAGCAGTAAACCCAGAACGCAGGTCACGAGCAGTCCCATCACCGAAGCCGGGCGGCCGCGGTACTCGTTCACCAACTGCGATCGTTCGTGCGTGCTTATCATGGTTCGTCTCCGTTCTCGTGGGATCGCGCAAGCTTTGATTTGCCACGCCGCCATTGTTGCGATACGCAACCTTTTGCGGTATCCGACAAAGGTGTTACGCCGTTGTAACGGCGCGGCCTGCGCTCGAACCTAAAAATCACAAAATTTATTTATTAATCAAATACTTATGTTATATTCAACTGGTTAACGCTTTGTAATACACTTATCTAGTACCTAGGTTCTATATAACGATGGCCGGTGCCCATGCTGACTTTGCGTAATCATCGCTCCACGACCGGGGGCGACAAGTGAAAATACTTGCGGTCGACGATCACCCTTTGATCCGCGACGCTTTGCGCCAGGTGTTGCGCGTGCTCGATCCGGAACTTAGGGAAGCGCTGAATAAGTCCCCGATTGCTCTGTAAACGCGAATTCCAGTGGTACGTTCTGATTGGGAGGACGTATTCGCGAGCCACGAGGCAAGACATGAAACAA
>VGIF01000102.1 GCA_016868015.1 Betaproteobacteria bacterium | reverse complement strand
TTCGCGCAAAGTAAAAAGGCGACGCGTGAGTTTGATAAATCGCCAGCCCGCGCCGTATTTTTATAATATCGCCGCGTAAAGCATGCTTTGATTTTTTTATAATCATGCTGCTTTTAATATCTGACTTGTAGTACCAACCCCAATGCGCAGTTGCTTGGCGATAGTGTGAATACTTTGCCCGTTTTGTCGCAGCAGCTTGACGGAGGCAATTACACTTTCGTTCACGTTGGACGGTCGACCGAGTTTTTTGCCTTCCGATTTTGCACGAGCAAGACCAGCGTGGATGCGATCACGGATCATTTCACGTTCAAATTCTGCGAGCGACGCGAAAATACCAAATATCATTCGACCACTCGCAGTTTGTGTATTGATAGCCTGCTGGTGAACGTAAAGGTCGACTTTAGCGGACTGAATTTCGGACATTAAAGTAACTAGATTTTGAATTGACCGTCCCAATCGATCAATCGACCACGCCATTACCACATCGATTTCCCGGCGCTGTAGCATTTGGTGTAGCTGGTCAAGCGCGGGGCGTTCACACCGTCCTTTAGCGCCGCTAATACCGGTGTCTTGGAGTTCTGCGGCGATTTTCCAGCCCATACGCTCAGCAACGGCGCGTAATTCCAGCAATTGGTTTAATACAGTCTGGTTATTGGTCGAAACGCGACAATAGATAGCGGCACGTAAATGCATAAGTTTTTCCGTAATTGCCCAAAGAAAAACTATAAACTAATACTATAAAAAAGTAAATAACTAATTGATTTTATTGAGATACTTGTGCCGTACAAAGGCACGGTGCTCGCGCTGGGCGAAGTGATGGGCGGGCAAATTCAAATGCTGTTTTCGGAAACGCCGATCGCGCTGCCGCACACCAAAACCGGCAAGCTGCGCGCGCTGGCCGTCACCAGCGCCAAGCGTTTTTCGATTTTGCCGAAGATGGCAACGGTGGCCGAAGCGGGGCTGCCCGGCTACGCGCTGGTGAATTCGTGGGGCGTGTTCGCGCCGCGCGGCGTGGCGCAACCGATCATCACCAAACTCAACGCCGAGTTGGTGCGTGCGCACGCGCTGCCGGATTTGCGCGAGCGTTACGCCAACCTCGGCGTCGAAGCCGTGAGCAGCACGCCGCAACAATTCACCGAGTTCATTCAAACGGAAGCGGCGAAGTTCGCCAAGGTGCTGCGCGAAGCCGGCGCCAAGGCGAATTAATCCACGCGGACCGCGGGCGGGACGCCCGCTTCAACTTCTCCGTTCGTCCTGAGCCTGTCGAAGGATGAACGCTTACTTGCGCAACGAACTAAACACAAAATCCTTATCCTTCTGCGAGGTGTGGCACTGATGGCACGCGCTCGCTGCGTTTTTGCCCACCGCGCGCTCGGTGGTGCTGTTTTTGGCAAAGCCTTCATAGCCCCAGCCGCCGGTGTCTTTGTATTTCTTCGAGTCCTTGTGCATCACGCCGACGATTTTGCGATCGCCTTCGGTCACCGCGTTATCCGCCGATTTCACGTCAAGTAAATCAAACACGATCACCGCGCCGTCGGGGAACTTGCCCTTTTTGTAGCCCTCCACTGCGGCTTTGTTGGCATAGATGTGATGAATGCCGCCGAAGCTTTGATACAGCGGATGCCCCTGGTTGATGATCATGCTTTTGACGTGGTGCCAATCGCGATAGCCGGCGGGGTACGGCACCGGCGCCGGATCGGCGGCCCACGCGAGCGACGCGAGTTGTGCAAACACCAGCGCGCCGGTGGCGAGAGTCGTTTTCATGGTGTGCTCCTGTAAAATGTTTACTGGCGCAACTTAATCAAGCCCAGCACCCGCCACAAGCACGCACCAAAGCGTGGGGTAGGCACCAAATGGTGCATGTCATGGAAAACAAAACCAAAAAAACTTTACGCACAACCGCGAACGCCGCGCACAAACCGGTCAGCGCGATGGTGGAAGACATCGTCGGCTGCAAATGGTCGCTCTCCGTGATGCGTCTCGTGCGCGACGGCGTCAACCGCCCCGGCGCGATGCAAAAAGCGGTCGAAGGTTTATCGACCAAGGTGTTAAACGAGCGGCTGCGCAAATTGCAGCGCTTCGGCATCCTGGAAAAACACGCCTACCCCGAAGTGCCGCCGCGCGTTGAGTATCAGCTCACAAAATTTGGCGAGCAGTTTTCAGTGGTATTGGATGGGGTGGATCGGTTGCAGGCGTGGCTCGATACGCACCGATAACGTAGATAACGTAGGGCGGGAGGAGCGTAGCGTATCCCGCCGCAGTGGCCTTACCCGCGCGCCAACGCATACGCGCGATCGATCAAACGCACCACGCGGTAACAATTTTCGACGCTGGTCAGCGGCGGTTTGCCCGCGCGCGCATGGGCCAACGCATCGCGCAGGATCAGCAGCGAAGGTTTCCGCCCCGCTTCGAGTTGAATGGTTTGCGTGCCCTCATCGGTGATGATGCGCGCGGTGCTGCCCTCCACCACCAGCATGCTGTTGCCGCCGCTCACAAGGAGATCGGCCTTGCCAGCCATGTTGGGCGACAAGTTGCTGACTTCGACGATGCCCACCACACCGCTCGCCGAACGCAGCAACACACAAGCGTAATCCTCCACCGCCGTGTTAAGCCCGCGTTGGCTTACTTGCGCGCCGGTCACTTCGGCGTCTTCACCGGTCAACAGCATGAAGGCATCGATGCCATGCGGCCCCAGGTTACGCAGGCAGCCGCCATTGGCGATCTTAGGGTCGAGCATCCACGGCGCGCCCCACGCGGAGTAACGCGCCGAGGTCGGGCGCATGCTGCGAAAGCTGATGTGCGACAGCGGCCCCAAGCAACCTTCGGCGATGAGTTTTTGCGCCAGCAAAATTTGCGGCTGATAGCGGTACGGCAACGGCACCGCCGCGAAGCCACCCTTGTCGCGCGCCTTGTCGGCAACGCTGCGCACCTCTTCCGCGTTGTAGCCCATGGGCTTTTCCATCACGAACGGGATGCCGTGATCGAGCAGATAGTGCGCGATCGCCGCCATGTCGATGGGGCGGCCTAACGCGACGACAAAATCCGGCTTCACTTCCGCCAGCATTTTTTTGTAGTCGGTGTAGATCGGCGGATTGCCGAGTTTCGCCGCGCGTTCGGCGGCAATTGATGCATCGTCGTCGTGGATGGCGACGAGGTTTACATCGGGCAGCTCTTTCAGCATCACCAAGTAAGCGGCATCGTACAGCGCGTGCCAGTGGGTGACGCCGATGGCGGCTACGGTGGTCATGTCCGGCATATCAGCCCCCTTCGACTGGAGCACGCGTCAGCTTATGATTTTTTCGCCGCCAGTGTTTGCAGCTCCGACCATAGTGCGTCGCCTACGGTCAAACCTTGTTCACGCGCAGCCGCGACTGACTTTTGCCGCCGCGCACCGGGCAAGCGCACACCGTCATCGCGCAGAATGGCCTCGATCAACACTTCCATGCGTGAGCTATACGCCTCGCTGCCCGCGAGCGCCGCGGGATCGATGGCCAATATCGCGTGGCCGATGCGCGGCTTGTTGCCCGGCTCGAAATACGAATCGTTTTCAAAACTGAACGCAGCACCCGTAACCGCCGTGCATAACACTTCTACCATCATCGCCAGCGCCGCGCCTTTCGCGCCGCCGATGGGCATGAGGCTACCAGTCAACGCGGCCTTGGCATCGGTGGTGGGGTTGCCGTCTTTATCCACCGCCCAGCCCAGCGGGATCGGCGTGCCTTCCTTCGCCGCCACCATGATTTTGCCGCGCGCCACTTCGGAGAGCGACAGATCGATCACGATCGGTACGCCATTTTTGCGGGGGAACACAGCCGCGATCGGATTAGTGCTGAATAAGGCGCGCTTGCCGCCCCAGGCGTTGATCGCCGGCGGCGAATTGGTGAACGCAAGGCCGACGAGGCCCGCCTCGGCCACGGGTGCCAAGTGATAACCCACCGCGCCCATGTGGTGACTGTTCGTGACGCCGACGTAGCCAACACCGAAACGCTTGGCGCGCGCAATCACCTCTTTCACCGCCAGCGCACACGCGGGAAACGCCAGCCCGCCACAAGCATCGACCAACGCCGTACCGCCTTTGCGTTTGATCACTTTGGGTTTGACTTTGCCGTTGGCGCGGCCTTCGCGCAGGTGCTGGCAGTAGAGTGCGGCCCGCGATAAGCCGTGGCCGCCTAGGCCCTCCGCTTCGGCGGCGACCAAGGCTTGCGCGGTGGTTTGCGCCATCAGCTTGCTGGCGCCGGCGCGTTTTAGGGCGCGGATGGTGAGGTTTGTGATTTCTTCGAGGGAAACTATGGGCATGACAGTGCGATTTAGTCTTGATGAGGTTTAGGAACGCACGATACACCACAGTGTCGCTCCCGCGAAGGCGGGAGCCCATAACACCGGTGCCACGCGCAAGGGCGTTATAGGTTCCCGCCTGCGCGGGAACGACACCGTCGGTCGGGCAAGTGCCCGCGACAACGCGTTACTTCAGGAGCGTCTCGCCCGGCTTCACGCGCGTAAACGATACCGGCTTCGTAGAACAAGAAAATTTGTTGTTGGCCCAAGTAACGCTCGTAAACCGCGAATTCTCCAAGTCACGCACGTCTGGAAAATCCGAACGAAAATGCGCGCCGCGCGAATCCTCGCGCGCAACCGCGGCATAGCGGATCGCCTTGGACACCAGAATCAGGTTTTTCAGATTCATCCAATCGTGCCAGGTCAAATTAAACGCGAGATTGCCGCCATCCACGCCCGTGGCATCGAGCTCGGCTTCGAATTCGTCCAGCGTGCCGGCGGCGCGCGCGAGCGACGCCGCGTCACGCACAATGCCCACGTCGTCCCACATGTGGTTGTAGAGTTTTTCGCGAATGTCGGCGAGCGAGCCGCCTTTTTTGGCAAACGGCGCGCGGCATAGTGCTACCGCCGCGTCGATGGCGCTCTTATCGGGTTCGCTGAACTGGCCATGCGCCTTCACCCACCCCGGCATCACATCGCCGGCAATGCCGCCAAATACCGTGGAATTCGCCACACCGTTGCCGCCCAAACGATTGGCGCCGTGTACGCCGCCGGAATCTTCGCCCGCGCAGAACAAACCATTCAATGATGTGAAACAACCGGGCTTGAATTCCACGCCGCCCATCATGTAATGCGCGGTGGGCACTACGTCCACCAGGCCCGATACCAGATCGAAACCGCAATCGGCACAGCGCTCGACCATGCCTTTGAATTCCTTGCGCACCATTTTCGGATCGAGATGCGCCATGGTGATGTAGAGGCCGCCGTTTTTGTTGACACGCCCCTCGCGCATTTCCTGATACATGCCGCGCGAGACGATGTCGCGCGTGGCGCGTTCGTTGCGCGAGTCGTATTTGTGCATGAAGCGTTCTTTGTTGCCGTTCAACAACTGGCCGCCCGCGCCGCGCAAACCCTCTTCAATGATGGTGCCGGTGATGCGCGTGTCCATGCCGGCGATCAAACCGGTCGGGTGAAACTGCACCATTTCCATGTCGCGCAGCGCGATCCCTGCGCGCAGCGCCATCGCCATGCCGTCGCAAGTTTTGTCGCCCGAGGGCGTGTGGTACTTGTACATCGTCGGCCCGCCGCCGGTGGCGAGCAGCACCGCTTGCGCTTGCACGAAGACGAATTCGCCCGTGCGCATATCGATCATCAACACGCCGGCAAGCGCGTCGCCCGCTTTGTTCTTGATAAACTCGACCGCGCGTTGCTCTTCGAGGCGGTGGATGCCGCGCGCCCACACCTGCTCGGCAAGCCGGTTGATGATTTCAATGCCGGTCAAATCACCCTTGTGCACCGTGCGGTCGAAGGTTTGCCCGGCGAAGGCTTTCTGGTGAATGGTGCCGTCGGGGTTGCGGTCGAAAAAACAACCCAGTTCGTTTTCAAGTTCGTGGATGCGCTCGACCGCGGTTTCCACCAGCGTCCACGCCAGCTCCTGATCGGGCAGCCACTTGCCGCCCTCGATGGTGTCCATGAAATGCCGCTCGACCGAATCCTCCTTCGCCAGCGCGACGTTGTAGCCGCCCTGCACCATGCGCGTGCAGCCGCATTTACCCAGGAGGCCCTTCACCGCGACGGTGATCGATAGATTTGGGTTATGCTGGTGCGCGTGGAGTGCTGCGAACAAGCCCGCGCCGCCGGAGCCCAGAATGAGGATGTCGGTTTTTATGATTTTCATAGATTCCACTTCTCACCGCAGAGACGCCAAGGCGCGGAGTTTACGCAGAGAAAATCGAAAAAGCCTTTCTCTGCGGGTCCTCTGCGCCTTCGCGCCTCTGCGGTGAAGGGGTTCAGCTCTTCACGCCCAAAGCCGCCAACACTTCCGCACGCTTATCCCGCGCCGCCGTATTCACGTCGGTATACAAATTCCCGCCATGCGCATCCATCGACACCAGCAACGGTCCAAAATTCTTCACTCTGAATTTCCACAGTGACTCGGGGTTCAGATCATCCAAATCGACTTCCTCAATCTGCTCGATCCAGGTCGTCTCCAGCGCCGCCGCGCCGCCAACCACCGCAAGATACACGCCGCCCAAATTAGCAAACGCCTTTTGCGAGGCCGCGAACAACCCGCCCTTGCCTATGATGATACGCACGCCGTATTGCTCCATCAGCGGGCGGGTAAAGCGCTCCATGCGCGCGCTGGTGGTGGTGCCGATACATATCGAATCGTAGCCCGAGGGCGCGGCTTCGGTTTCACCCACCCATTTCACGTTAGGCGCGGTGTGGATCACCGCATGCCCCCGCATGTCAAAGCGTGTTTTGCGGCCGTGATCGAACATGTGTATTTGCGTCGCGTCGCGGATGCCGTAGAGCGTGCCGTTCAACGACACGGTGTCGTTGACGCGCAGTTGCCGAGCCTGTTGCTCGGTGATGGGCATTTGGAAGTCGTAGTGAGCCATTGGCGAAACCCCTTTACCGCAGAGGCGCGGAGGCGCAAAGGATTCGCAGAGAAATTCGATTTAGGTTTCCTCTGCGCAAACTCTGCGTCTCTGCGCCTCTGCGGTGAGAACTAAAAACCATACGCCACCCCACCCGCCGTAAACGTCGCTCGCGAGCGCCGCGCCGAGTGGCATTGCATATTCACCGCCACCGGGTTCAACGTGATATGCGTCGCCGCCGTTTCGACATGCACCGCGAACGAAGTCGAATCGCCGCCCAGGCCTTGCGGGCCGACGCCGAGTTTGTTGACCACGGCGCTTAGCTCTTTTTCGAGCGCAGCGCCTTCGGGGTCGGCGCATGCGCTGCCGAGCGCGCGCGTCGCAGCCACTTTGGACAAATGCACGCACAAATCCGCGGTGCCGCCCACGCCCACGCCCACGATGGTCGGCGGGCAGGTTTTGCCGCCCGCTTCCAGCACGCAATCGATGACAAAGGTTTTGATCGCGTCGACGCCATCCGCGGGCAGCGCCATTTTGAGCCACGAGTTAAATTCCGAGCCCGAACCCTTGGGGATCATTTCAATCGACAGCTCGTTGGCTTGATCGGAAAAATCGATGTTGATCACCGGCACAAAACGCCCGCAAGAGGTGTGATCATTCTTGCGGGTGGTGGGGTGCACCACGCTCGAACGCAGCGGGTGTTCCTGGGTCGCGCGCGCGCAGCCTTTGATGATCGCCTGCTTTAACGCGTAGCCGTCGACCTCGACACCCGAGCCGATCACCACGCTGTAAATGGGGATGCCGGTATCCTGGCACAACAAGTTGGTATTCGCCTCGGCCACCGTGATGTTTTTAATCATGGTACCAAGGATGGCTTTGCCGGTGGGGTGCGTTTCCGCGGCGTCCAAGCGCTTGAAGCCTTCCTTGATGTCGGGCGGCAAGAGTTTAAGCGCGCGAATGTAGATCTCCTTCGACGCTTCTTCGATTTGCTTGAGATCAACTTTCATAACCAACCCAATAGTCAAAATCGCGATACCGCAACCGCACCGAAAATCCGCGCCTCACCCCTCACGCCTCACGCAACACGCAACACATCAATTCACCACGAGGTTGCGCGCCTTGACGATTTTCGCCCAGTGCGCCGACTCCGCCTGAATCGCTTTGGTAAGCGCTTGCGGGTCGCGAAAATACGGCACCATGCCCAGTTGGGTCAGCCGCGTATTAAAGTCCGCGGACTGCAGCACTTTGGTGGTGTCTTCGTGCACCTTGCGGATCACCTCGACCGGCGTGCCCGCCGGCGCCATCAAGCCAAACCAGCCGAGATTTTCAAAACCGGGGATGGTTTCGGCCACCGCGGGCACATCGGGCAATTGTTTGGTGCGTTCCCGGCTGGTGACCGCCAGCGCACGCAGTTTGCCTTGCTGCACAAAACTGATCGCCGCGGCCATGTTGGGCGTGGCAAATATCAGTTGCCCCGCCACCAGATCGACCAGCGCCGGGCCTTCACCCTTGTACGGCACGTGCACCGCGTCGATGCCCGCGGCGTGCATGAAGTTCTCGCCCGACAAATGCGTTTGCGTGGAAATGCCCGCGGAGCCGAAGGTAAACGTTTTCGGCTTGGCCTTTGCGAGCGCGATAAAGTCCTTCAGCGTTTTCGAGGGCAAGCTTGGATGCACCGCGATCAATTGCGGGCCGCTGGCCGCGCCGGTGACCGCCACCAGATCCTTTTCCGGATTGAAGGTCATCTTGCGGTACATGTGCTGATTCGCGGTGACGATGGAGCCGCTGGTCATGAACAGCGTGTAGCCGTCGGGCGCGGCTCTCGCCGCCAGTTCGCCGCCAATGTTGCCGCCCGCGCCGGCGCGATTATCAACGACGATACTTTGGCTCCAACTCTCGTTTAATCGTTGCGCGATCAAACGCGCGACGATGTCGGTGGCGCCGCCCGGCGCAAACGGCACGATGATGCGCACCGGGCGATTGGGATATTGCTGCGCGTACGCCGCGCTCGCGCCAACGAGCACTGCCGCCAACACACTATAAATTTGTAAGTTCTTGATTTTAAACACTTTTTTTCTCCTCGATTGTTTTCAGGGCATTACAATCCTAATGCCTGTGCCGCCAGTTTACGCAACTCGCGCTGCAAGCGCTCGCGTGTGGCGCGATGTGCGGGTTTGTGCGCGAGATTGTTGATTTCGTAGGGATCGCGCTCCAGATCGTAGAGTTCATCGAGCTCGCCGTTACGCGCGCGATTGATCCACTTGATGTATTTGTAGCGCTTGGTGCGCACACAGCGATAGGTCATGCTCACCAGCCACGGATACGCGTTCTCCGCCCAATATTCGACCAGCACCGAGTTGCGCCAGTTTTTAGGTTTTGCTTCGCCAAACAGCGGCACCAGCGAGCGGCCCTGAATCTGCTTGCCCGGCTTGCCGCCGGCCAACTCGATCAGCGTGGGCGCGATGTCTTGCAGGATCACCAACGCCGGGTGGCGCGACCCGGCCCGGATTTTTTTCGGATAACGGATGGTGAGCGGTGAGCGTATCCCCTCTTCGTAACCGAAACGGCGGTCGGGGCCGATGCCGTGCTCGCCGAAGAAAAACCCGTTGTCGCCCAAAAACAAAATGATGGTGTTGTCCAGTTGCCCGGTCTCCCGCAGCGCGTCCAATAACATCCCCACGCCCTCGTCCACCGCCGCCATCATGCGCGCGCGCAAGCGGATTTCCTCCTGCTCGCAAGAGTGCAGCGGGCTCATGATCGCGCGCGATTGCGGCAGCTTGCGCAATTGCACCGCTTCCGTCCACGCCGGTTTGTGTTTTAAAAATTGCGCCGGCGATTGCATGTTGGGGGTGGGTGGGAATACGCAGCCCTGGTAGAGATGCTGGTGCCGCGGCGCGCATTTGTAGCCATCCATTTTGATGGTGCCGTCGGCCGCTTGCTCGGCATCCGGATGCACCGCCTTGTGCGCGAACCACAGCGACCACGGTTTGTCGTGCTTGCGCTTCACAAAATCCACCGCCATGGCGTTCATGATGTCGGTGATGTAGCCGGTGTGTTGTTTGTATTTGCCGTGCAGATTCAGGCGCGGGTTGTTCAGTTGCCCGTGGCCGTCAAACGCCACCCAGAAATCGTAACCCGGCCGCGGCATGCCGTCGTTACCCATGTGCCACTTGCCGATGTGCGCGGTTTCGTAACCGAGTTTTTGCAACGCCAGGTGATAGTTGGGAATGCGGTGGCTCGCCGCATCGCGCGCGACGTTGTCGATAATGCCGTGGCGGCTTGCGTATTGCCCGGTCAGGATCGACGCGCGATTGGGCGAACAAATCGGCGTGGTGTGAAACGCGCGCTCGAACAGCATGCCCTCGTGCGCGATGCGGTCGATGTGCGGCGTCTTCATATATGGGTGGCCGCCCGCGCCGAATTCGTCGTAGCGCAGATCGTCGACCAGGATCAGCAGAATATTGGGTTTTTGTTTGGCCATGATTTAGGTGAGGTTCAGCAGGAATAACAAGGCAACGGCAATGCTGACCCCCGCCGCGCCCGCCAGCAGGGTTTTTTGCCAGTCCCTCCAGTCGAGGAATTCGAGCATCAACAGCCGCACCCCGCCGGCCATATGCGCCGCCAGCAGCAACACCAACACCCACTCGGCGAATTTCACCAGTGGTTGATCGGCCCAGCGTAAAAACGATTCGAGCCTGGCTTCACCTTGCAGCGCGTTGCCAAGCGCCCAGAAGTGCAGCGGCAAGAATAGCGTGAGCGCCACGCCGGAAACGCGGTGCACCAGGAAGGCCCAGTAGGCGGGGTGGTTGCGGGCGCGGTGGTCGTTTTTCATGGCTAATCGATCACCGCGAAGCAAGCCGCGCGCCGCGCAAATTTGCGGTGCTTCGCACCGATAGATGACGAACTGGATTCTGGCCTTCGCCAGAATGAAGGTGTCGGCATGCCGGCGCTGCGGTAAACGGATACAAAGGTTTCATCGCGCTACCCCACCACCGCCCAAACCGCGCGCAACCCCCACAGCGCCAGCAACACCGCCAACACCACCAACAACATGTCCACCCCGCGCCCGCGCAAACCCATCTCCGCAAAAATATTGCGCATGCCTATGGGCGCGTGCACCGCCACCGCCGCCACGAACAACGCATAAAACGCGCCCCACGCGAAACTGCCGCGCGTGCGCCCCAAAATTTCCGCCGCCGACAAGCCATTGCGCACAGCGTAGATGATGGTGATGAGATGCACTACAACGCACAACGCAAGAAGAGCCGCACTTACCCGCTGCGCCCCCCACAGCAACACTTGTGTCCGAACCGACGACGCTCCGCTGTTCACCCCTCACCCCTCACGCAGTTACAACTCGCCCTTCATCGCAGCCTTCAACACCAGCCGCTTCAACCCCGCAATCCCCGCCGTCGGCGAAATGCCCTTCGGACAACGCTCGGTGCAATTCAAATGCGTGTGGCAGGCGTGGCAGCCGGCGTCGCCCGCCACCGCCGCCAGGCGCTCTTGTTGCGCCACGTCGCGCACGTCGTTGGCCAGCGTCCACGCGCGATTGAGCGCCGCGGGGCCCAGGTAATCGGGCTTCCAGGTGACCACTTCGCACGCGCTGTAGCACACGCCGCAGCCGATGCATTCGATGCCGGCGTCGACGCGCTTGCGTTCTTTCGATTCGGGTTTAACCGTGGCGAAATCGTCCTTGCGCGTGTGCGCGCCGGTAAAACGCCCGCGCGCTTTCGCCCACTTGTCGAAAAATTCCGTCATGTCGGTGGCGAGATCGCGAATCACCGGCAAATTACGCAGCGGCGCGATTTCCAGCGTGTCGCCCGCGGCGACCTTGTCCACATGTGTGCGGCAGGTCCAGCGCGACACGCCGTTCACCGTCATCGCGCACGAACCGCATACACCGACGCGGCAGGCGAAGCGATAGGCAAGCGAGGGGTCGAGCCGGCGCTGCACATACGTCACCACGTCGAGCACGGTTTGGCTTTCCAGCCGCGGCACGTCGTAGGTTTGAAATTGGCCGCTTTCAGTGCCGCGCCAGATTTTGACTTTGAGGGTGGTCATGAAGGTCAACCCCTTCACCGCAGAGGCGCGGAGGCGCGGAGGTTTCGCAGAGAAAACCAAATCGTTCTTCTCTGCGTGTTGTTCTCTGCGCCTCTGCGCCTCTGCGGTGAAGTTTTTTTCATCCTAATGCCCGCCACCGCTAGCCCCCACCCGCGACACATTCGGCGCCGGCAGCCGCTCAATCATCACGTTGACACACGCGGGCTTGCTCGATTTCAGCGCGCGTGCGAGCGCCGCCGGTAAATCCGCCGCGCGGGTCACCCGCTCGCCGTGGCCGCCCAACGCCGCCACCGCTTGTTCGTAGGCCGTGCCCGGCTGCAGCTCGCAGCCGATGGTGCGATCCTTGCCGTAGCTCTTCAATTGAATCTGATACTCCGCGTTCCAGCACGAGTCGTTTCCGACCACCGCTACAAACGCCAGATTATGCCGCACGGCGGTGTCGAATTCGGCGAGATGAAAGCCGAGCGTGCCGTCGCCCAGCATCGCGATCACCGTGGCGTTGGGCCGCGCCACGCGTGCGGCCATCGCGAACGGTATGCTGCTGCCAATCGAACCCGCGGGGCCGTTAATCACGCGCGTCGACGCATTCACGCACGCTTGCGCCCACTGGCCGAATTCGCCGCCGTCGGCGATGAGGATCGCGTCGTCCGCTGGGTCGAGCACCGCTTGCACCGCGCGGCCGATTTCGGCGGCGTGCACGGTGTTCGGCGTTTGCGTTTTGGCGCTGGCCCACGCGGGTGGACGGTAACTCAGCGCCTGCTCGATGGATATCTTGTAAGTATTTGATTTAATTGGTTTTTTTTCAAACGCTTGGATCAAGCCGCGCACCGCTTCCGGCGCATCGGCAACGACATTCATCAGCACGCGCTCGCGCTTGATAGCCGCAATCGAACGGCGCAACACCTCGATGTCGGCGTCGATCACGATAAAGCGGCACTGTGCATGCACCGCCGGTGGCGCCGCGAACTTCAAAGTGAAGTCGGGTTGCTTGCCGATCAGCACAATCAAATCGGCCTCGGGCAGCACATCGCCGAACGCACCTAGGCACGGGTCGGCGATGCCGCGCGGGCTTTCCATCGCCACCACTGCGGCGCCGCTTGCCTGAGAGAGTTGCTCGCGCAGCACCTGCCCGCGATGCGCGGCGAGTTGCGGCCCGGTGAGGATCAGCGGGCGCTGTGCGCGCGCGATTTCGGCGGCAATGGCTTGCGCGGTTTCCAAAGGCAACGTTTGGGGCGGCGCGTAAAACGCATCTCTCGCGGGCACGCGCGCTTCGCCGTTTTCCACCGTGTGTTCCAACACATCAAACGGCAAACTCAAATGCACCGGACCTGGCCGGCCGCTGCGCGCGATGCGCATCGCGCGTGCGATGTCATCTCCCAGCGTCGCCGCGCTTTTGCCGGTGAACGAGGCTTTGGTGAGAGGGGCTGCGATATCCGCTTGCGCCATCTCCTGAAACGCGCCACGGCCCAGTTGATTCAACGGCGCCGCGCCGGAGAGCATGACCATGGGCGATTCCGCCACCAGCGCGGTGTACAGCGCGCCAATGCCATTCGCATGCCCCGGCCCGCCGGTCAACAAGGCAATGCCCGGCTCGCCGGTTAAGCGCCCCCACGCATCGGCCATGTGCACCGCCGCGCCTTCGTGGCGCACGTGGGTGATGTTGAGGCCCGCGTCGATGGCGGCATCGTACACCGGCATGATTTGATTGCCGGAGAGCGAAAAAATCTGCCGCGCGCCCGCGTTGGCAAGCGCGTGGGCTAGGCTATCGGCGCCGCGGTGTTTGGCCATGTTGCTGGATGAACCCGTGAACTGGTCCCTCGCCCCGCTTGCGGTGAGAGGGTTAGGGAGAGGGGCTGCGTCGAAGTTTCATGACAGCCCTCACTCCGCCCTCCCCTGTCCCTCTTCCGCGAGCGGAAGAGGGATGCTCATCGCGCGGCAAGGGAGTATTGGCTACGCGCTCTCGTACAACCGAGTCATCACAAACTCATTATGCCCCAACGCTTCCGCACACGTGAGCCGCCCGTTGCACACCCGCAGCATGATCTCCAGCAACTCATCGCCGGTTTGATCGAGATTTTTCTGCCGCTGCAACAAGCCGGTGCAATCGTAATCGACGTGTTCGCCCATAGTGCGCACCGTGCGCGGGTTGGCGCACAGCTTGATCACGGGGATGATCGGGTTGCCGATGACGTTGCCCTGTCCGGTGGGGAAGAAATGCACGGCGTAACCCGACGCCGCGCACAAGGTCACCATTTCCGCGGCCGCCGACGAGGAGTCCATAAACCACAGGCCCGGCTTGGTCGGCACTTCGGCCTTGTCGAGCACGCCCACCACCTTGCACTTGTGGCCGATTTTCTGGATGTTGCCCAGCGCCTTTTCTTCAATGGTGGTCAAGCCACCAGCGATGTTGCCCTTGGTCGGCTGCGAATCGGACAGGTCGCTGGTCTTATGACGCTCGATCACTTCTTGATAACGGTCGAACATTTTCATGAACGCGGCGCGCACTTCGGGCGTGGCGCAGCGGTCGGCGACGATGTTTTCACCGCCGGTGATTTCGGTGGTTTCGCCGAAGCACAGCGTGACCCCCAGCGGATCGAGCTTGTCGAACGCGTTGCCCACCGTCGGGTTGGAGCCGCAGCCGGAGGTGGTGTCCGATTCACCGCATTTGGTCGACACCCACAGATCGCTGATCGGGCACTCGACGCGGCGCAGCTCGCTCGCCCACTGCACGTATTCCTTCGCCACGCGCGAGGCGCGCAAAATCGTATCATGGTCGCCATGCAACTCGATGCCGAAACCGGAAACCGGTTTGCCGGTCTTGGCGATTTCCTTGACGATGCGGTTGGTCCATTCTTCCTCAATGCCGATCACCACCACCGCGGCGACGTTGGGGTTGCAGCCCGCGCCGATCAGCGTGCGGAAATGCAATTCCAAGTCCGCGCCGAATTGCAGCCGGCCATACGGATGGTTGATGTAAGTGGTGCCCTTGATGTTGTGCGCCACCGCTTCGCACGCCGAGTTCGACAAATCGTCGAGCGGCAGAATAATCACTTTGTTGCGCACGCCAACGCGCCCATTTTCGCGGCGATAGCCCCAGAAAGTTGTTTTGCTGTTGATAACGGCCATGATGTTTCTCCAATGAAATGTTGAGGTGCGGCCGGCTTACCAGCGCTTGGTCTTCACGTTGTGCACATGAAGATGCTCGCCGACTTTGATGTCGGCGATCGCCTTACCGATGTCAAAGCCGTATTTCCACACCGTCTCGCCGTTTTTGAGCGGCTTGATGGTGACCTTGTGGCCGATGGGAATATCGTTGGCGGCTTTCACCGTGACGGTGGAATCGTCTTCCATCAGCCAGCCGGTCAACTCCTGGCCGGCCTTGATGCCCTCCACCACTGCCACGCCGACGGAATCCTTTTTGTCGTGAACCAGAAAATGAATCATAAAACCTCCAATACAAAAATATCAATAAAATCAAATACTTACGATAATTACGCAAGGTGTGGATCGTAACACGGCATGCTACCGGCGCGGCACGCGCAAGGTCAACTAGATGACTTATATGATTGGCGTAGAATCGCCCGCCACGCCAATCATCACACGCATCATACCCGCATGCCCGCCGCCGCTCGCACTGCTTCGCCCACCCCCACCGGCCCGCTGTATCGCCGCGTGCAAGCGGCGTTGACGCGCAAACTCGCCGCCGGCGAATGGCAGCCCGGCGAAGCGATTCCCAGCGAAACCATGCTGGCGCAAGAATTCGGCGTCTCCATCGGCACGCTGCGCAAAGCGGTGGACGAACTCGCCGCCGGCAACATCCTGGTGCGCCAACAAGGGCGCGGCACCTTTGTCGCCACGCACAGCGAAGACCGCACGCTGTTTCATTTTTTTCATATCGCGCGTAAAGGCGGCGACGGCGCGCGTGAATT
>VGIF01000101.1 GCA_016868015.1 Betaproteobacteria bacterium | reverse complement strand
GTGCGCGGAATCGGCGTCGCGCTCATCATCAACTGATGCGGCTGCGCGTTGGCTTCGGGCTTGCCGTGCGCCGCTTGCGTGCCTTTCAAACGCAACGCCAAGCGCTGGCGCACGCCGAAGCGATGCTGCTCATCGATGATCGCAAGCCCCAAGTTTCTAAACACCACCGCGTCTTCGAACAATGCATGCGTGCCCACCACGATCGGCGTCTCGCCACATGCTATTTTCGTAAGTATTTGATTTCGTTCAACTTTTTTTGTGCTGCCCGAAAGCCAAGCGACATCGAGGCCGAGCGCTTCGAGCCAGCCCGCGAACTTGCGGTAATGCTGCTCCGCCAAAATTTCAGTCGGCGCCATCAGCGCGACTTGGTAATTGTTTTCCACGCACTGCAGCGCGGCGAGCGCGGCGACGATGGTTTTGCCGCTGCCGACATCGCCTTGCAGCAAACGCTGCATCGGATGCGGTTTGGATAAGTCTTCGCGTATCTGCGCCACCGCGCGTTGCTGCGCGCCAGTGAGTTGAAACGGCAACGCTTTCAGCAAACGCGTGACCAGCGAGCCTTTCGGTTTCAACGCCGGCGCACCGACGCCGCGCCGCCGCTGCTGATGCACGCGCATCGAGAGCTGCTGCGCCAGCAACTCGTCGAACTTCATGCGCCGCCATGCGGGATGTGTGCGATCTTGCAACCCTTGTTGTTGCGCTTCCGGCGACGGGTTGTGTAAAAAATATACTGCGTCGCGAAATTTCGGAAAATGGTGTTGTTTGATTAAATCGTCGGGCAGCGTGTCTTCGAGTTTTTCCGAAGCGATGGCACGCATGACGAGTTTGCGCAGCGTGTCCTGCCCCATACCCGCCGTGGTGGGATACACCGGCGTTAACGCTTCCGCCACCGGCATCTCGCCCTGCACGATGCGATAACGCGGATGTACCATCTCCGCGCCGAAAAAGCCCTGACGGATTTCGCCGAACGCACGCACCTTAGTACCGGCCTCAAAGTGCTTCACCTGGCTGCCATAGAAACTAAAAAACCGCAGCGCCAACGGCCCGGAACCATCCTCGATTTGCACCACCAGTTGGCGGCGCGGCCGGTACTTGATGTCGGTTTCCACCACGCTGCCCTCGACCAGCACGTGGCGGCCATCGGGTGCATCCTTGATCGGGTAAAGATGCGTTTCGTCGTCGTATCTGAGCGGCAGGTGCAGGACGAGATCGAATTTGCTCGATATGTTGAGCCTGGCGAGTTTGTCGAGCGTGCCTTTGTTAAGGCCCACTAGCGAGGCGTGAGGGGTGAGGCGTGAGGCGTTCGCTCGCGGCGCCGCACCCTCGTTGGTCTCACCCCTCACGCCTTACGCCTCACGCTTTACTCCAAAACAAGCACCGCATCGATCTCCACCAGCGCATCGCGCGGCAAACTCGCTACCCCGATCGCGGCACGCGCGGGATAGGGCTCGTTCACATAGGTTGCCATGATCTCATTCACCTTGGCGAAGTGTTTGAGATTGGTGAGGTAGACGGTAAAACGCGTGGCATCGTTCAGCGTGCCGCCCGCGGCTTCGGCCACCGCTTTTAAGTTATCGAACACGCGTTTGATTTGCGCCTCGATGCCCTCGGCCATTTCCATGGTTTTGGGGTGGAGGCCGATTTGGCCGGAACAATAAACGGTGTTGCCCACGCGCACGGCTTGGGAGTAGGTGCCGATGGCTTTGGGGGCGTTATCGGTGTGGATGATTTGGCGGGGCATGGTTTCCTCGACTCAGCAAAGTTACTCCCGCCCTTGGGCGCAGCGCGGGAAAGAGAAATTTTACGTCCCGCCTGTTTCGCAAGCGTTGGTATCTACAAATCTTCACGATCGCGAACGCCGCCCCTCTCCCCCGCCCCCTCTCCCGCAAGCGGGCGAGGGGAGCCAGTCGGCCAGCGCCACAGGTAAATCCCCTCGCCCGCTTGCGGGAGGGCAAAGTTGTCGGCAATGATCGGGTTGTAAGGGAGAGAGTCAATCAGTTGGGCAGTTGCAGCACATACTTCGACAAAATATTGCGCTGTATCTCATTCGACCCGCCGTAAATCGTCCCAGGGCGCGAGGTATAAAACGGCGTCATCAAATCGATCTTTTTACCGCCGAGCGTGATCTCGTCCGCCAGCGCGCCGTACTCGGCGCCCGCTTCCAACAACAACTCGGCCAGGCGCTGATAGGTATCCATCGCGAACACTTTCAGCATGGAAATATCCGGCCCCAGCGCCTCGCCGTTGCGCACTTTGTCGACGTAGCGTTGATACAGCGAGCCCAAATCATTCAAATCCATTTTGAGCTGCGTGTAACGATCGACAAAACCCTGGTCGTTGAATAAACCCAGCTCGCGCGCGAGCGGATCGAGCTGTTCGAACGCTTGCAGCGGGCGGCGCGGGCTGCCGATGTTAAGCCGCTCGTAGGTAAGCAGGCCCTTGGCGATGGTCCAGCCCTCGTTGGGTTTGCCGACAAGGTTGTCCTTGTGCGTGCGCACGTTGTCGAAAAACACCTGGCAGAATTCCTCGCCGCCGGCGATGTTTTTGATGGTGCGTAGCGTGATGCCCGGCGTTTTCATGTCCACCAGCAAAAAGCTGATGCCGCGCTGCTGCTTCACCGCTTTGTCGGTGCGCACCAGCACGTAAATGTTCGTGGCGTTGTGCGCCATCGAGGTCCAGATTTTGCTGCCGTTGATGACGTAATGGTCGCCCTCGAGCACCGCTTCGGTGCGCAGGCTGGCAAGATCGCTGCCGGCGTTGGGCTCGGAGTAGCCTTGGCACCACACGTTGTCGCCCGACAAAATTTTCGGCAAATACTTCGCGCGCTGTTCGTCGTTGCCAAAACGTATCAGCGTCGGCCCCACCATGGTGACGCCTTGATCGGGCATGCGGCCGATGCCCGCGCGCTCGGTTTCTTCCCAATAGATGATGAGCTTGGCCGGGTCGAGCCCCATGCCGCCGTTCGCCACCGGCCAGTTGGGCGCGAGCCAGCCTTTTTTGGAGAGTGTCAGCCACCACGGCTTGCTCTCCTCCCACGACAGCCTGCGCGGCATGAAGCGTAGTTCGTCCGGGTATTCGTTTTCGAAAAACTCGCGCGCCTGTTTGCGAAAATCCTCGTCGGACATCGCGTTGTAATCAATTTGCTGTGCGGTGGCGCTCATACGGCGGCTCCTTCGAGAATTTCTGTCTTGGCATAGCGCCGGCGATGCGCGGTGCCGTTGCCCAGCCACGCCGCCAACGTCATCGCGCGCTTCACATACAAGCCTACGTCGCAATCCTCGGTAAAGCCGATCGCGCCGTGCATCTGGATCGATTGGCGCGTGATCAGCAGCGCGGCGTCGGTGCAGCGGGCCTTGGCGCGGCTGGCGGCGGCGCTGCGAGTTTTCGCGTCGGGTTCCTCATCCAGCACGGTGAGCACATCGTTTAACACCGCGCCGGAGAGTTCCTGCTGGATATAAAGATCGACCGCGCGATGCTGCAGCGCCTGGAAGCTGCCGATCGCTTTGCCGAACTGCACGCGCGTTTTCAAGTAATCGAGCGTTATTTCCAGCGAGCGGCCCATGATGCCAGTCAATTCCGCGCTGGCGATGGCAGCGGCGTGATCGAGCGCGCATGCGACCGAGTTAGTCGCCGCCGCGCCGCTGTTCAACACATTGTCCTTGCTGACCGTCACGTCTTTGAGATTCAAGGTGCCGGCTTGCCGGCCATCGGCGAGCATGTCGAAACCGATTGTCGCGCCCGCGGTGTTCTTCGGCACCCACAGGAGTTGCATGCCGCGCGCCGAATCGGCGGACACGATGTAACCATCCGCGTGCGAGGCGCCGATCACGAATTTTTTCGTGCCGTTCACCCGAAAGCCGCCTTCAAACGGCGTCGCTTGCGCGCTGACGTTGCCGGTATCGAGCGTGCCCGCCGCTTCCTGCCACGCCAGCGCGGGCAACATGTCGCCGCTCACCAAACCTTCGAGCAATTTCGATTTCAACGCCTCGTTGCTGCCGTCGCTGATCACGCGCGCGGCGAGCACCGCGGCAGCGGTTAATGGCTCCGGCAACAACACCCGCGCCAGCCCCTGCGCGACGATCGCCATGTCCGCCAACTTCAAACCCATGCCGCCGTAATCCTCCGGCACCAGCACGCCGAGCCAACCCAGCTCCGCCATTTGGCTCCACAGCTTGCGATCACACTCGGCTTTACTCTCGCTCAATCGGCGCACGCGCTTCAGATCGACGCCGCGCGCAAAATCGGCGACGCTGTTGGCAAGCATCATCCGGTGTTCGCTCAAGTCTGCATGGCTCATAGCCTCTCCAATAAAATATCAATAAAATCAAATACTTATGTTGTGTCATTGATGACACGTCGCGTGACCTTGCAGATTGCCAACGCGGGCAAATGATTATACTTGCAGCAGGCGGCGCGATCGCGCGGCCCAGCATAACCTTGAGATTGAACCCGGAGTTTGCTTGATGAAATCCGCGCCGCGTGGCAGCAAAAAGGGCAAGGGCGCGCCCGCCAAATCGCCCAAACTGTCCCGCACGCACGCGCCGGAGAAAATGGCGCCGCTGCAATGGCAGCGCGAACTGCGCCGCCAATTCGGGCGCGAGCAAGATTTCGGCATGACCAATCTTGGTGCGCAGCCTTTTTTCTCCGAATATCGCGTGAGCAACGCGCAATCGAAAAGCACCTACCGCGTGGCCATCCGCGGCAGCGAGCCCGGCGACAATTTTTGCGCCTGCCCCGACTACGCCACCAACGATCTGGGCACGTGCAAGCACATCGAATTCGTGCTCGGCGCGCTGGAGAAAAAGCGCGGCGCCAAGACGTCGTTCGCGCACGGTTATCGCCCGCCGTTTTCCGAAATTTATTTGCGCTACAACGGCACGCGCTCGGTGCATTTTCGCTGCGGGCTGGATTGTCCGGTGGCGCTGGTGAAAGCCGCTCACCGCCTGTTCGATGCCGCGACGGGCTGGCGCTTGCCGCCGGAACGCTACGGTGCGGTGGAGGGCTTTCTCGCCCAGGCGAAGGCGTGCGGGCACGAAGTGCGCGCCTATGATGATGCGCTCGATTTCATGGCGCTTCGGCGCGACGCGCAACGCCGCGCCGAAGCGCTCGCCAGGCTTTATCCGCGCGGCGCCGCCGACCCGTCGCTCAAAAAACTGCTCAAGGCGCCGCTCTACCCATACCAAACCGACGGCGCCTTGTTCGCCGTAAACGCCGGCCGCGCGCTGATCGGCGATGAAATGGGCCTGGGCAAAACCATCCAGGCGATTGCCGCGGCGGAAATTCTCGCGCGCCACTTCGGCGTGGCGCGCGTGCTGGTGATTTGCCCGACCTCGCTCAAGTATCAATGGCGAAGCGAAATCGCGCGCTTTTCCGGGCGCGAGGCGCGCGTCATCGGTGGCGGGCGCGCGCAACGCGAAAATGATTACGCGCTGGAGGATTTTTGCAAAATCACCAACTACGAAAAGTTAAAGCCCGATCTCGATCTGATCGCGACATGGGCGCCGGAACTGGTGATCGTCGACGAGGCGCAGCGCGTGAAAAATTGGAACACCATCGCCGCGCGCGCGCTAAAGCGCATCGATAGCCCCTACGCGGTGGTGTTGACCGGCACGCCGCTGGAGAACAAGCTCGAATAGTTGATTTCCATCGTGCAGTTCGTCGATCAGCATCGCATGGGGCCGACCTGGAAGCTTCTGCACGAGCACCAGGTGAAGGATGAAGCCGGGCGCGTCACCGGCTATCAAAAGCTCGACAAAATCGGCCGCACGCTTGAGCCGGTGATGATTCGCCGCCGCAAGGCCGAGGTGCTGACGCAACTGCCCGCGCGCCGCGACCAAAACCTGCTGCTGCCGATGACCGAGCCGCAGATGCTCTAGCACAACGAGAACGCCGACATGGTGGCGAAAATCGTCAAGCGCTGGCGCATCACCGGCTATTTGTCGGAGATCGACCAGCGGCGCATGACCTGCGCGCTGCAAAACATGCGCATGTCGTGCAACAGCACTTACTTGCTCGATCAGGAGAGTGACCACGGCGTGAAGGCCGACGAACTGGCCGCGCTGCTCGACGATCTGTTCGTGCAACCGGATGCCAAGGCGGTAATCTTCAGCCAATGGACACGCAGCCACGACATTGTCATTCGGCGCCTTAAAGCACGCGGCATCGGCCATGTGAGTTTTCACGGCGGCATCCCCTCGGAAAAACGCCCCGCGCTGGTCGAACGGTTTATGAACGATGCTGATTGCCGCGTGTTTATTTCCACCGACGCCGGCGCCGCGGGCCTCAATCTGCAAAACGCCTCCACGCTGATCAACATGGACCTGCCGTGGAACCCGGCGATCCTCGAGCAGCGCATTTCGCGCATCCACCGCATGGGGCAAAAACGCCCAGTGCAAATCGTCAACCTGGTGGCCAAGGGCACCATCGAGGAAGGCATGCTCGGCGTGCTCGCCTTCAAGCGCTCGCTCTCGGCCGGCATCCTCGATGGCGGCAACGGCGAAGTTTCGCTCGGCGGCTCGCGCCTGACACGCTTTATGAAGGAAATGGAAAAAGTCACCGGCCAGATGCATACCGGCGAAAGCGATGTCATCGCGCCCGCCGAAGAAATGGCGAATGTGATGACGGCGCCGCACGAACCTGCCTTCGCCGACGCGGTGCCTGAAGCCGACACGCCCGCCGCGCGGGGATCGATCACGCAACCGCCACCAGCCGCCAATGGCGATCCGTGGCAAGCGCTCGCGCAAGTGGGCGCGCAATTGATGGCCGCGTTTGGCGCGGCCAACACCCCCGCCGCCGCGCACGCAAGCGCCTGGCTGGAACGCGACCCAAAAACCGGTGCGCAACGCTTGGCGATACCGCTGCCGCCGCCGGAAACCGCCGCGCGTATCGCCGATGCGTTAACATCGTTGGCCACTGCATTGCGTGGGCGGATTTAAAAATAACCAATTAAATCAAAAACTTATAGGATATCTTTATGGCACTCAACAGCCTCACCCCCGGCGCGCAAGCCTCGCGCACGCTGGCGCTGAACATGAAGTTGCTGGCGCAAAACGAGCTCGATGGCTTCGGCGGCATCGGCGAAGGCTGCACTATGCAGCTCGCCCAGGATGGCCGGCGCATTCTGTGGCTGGCGCATGAATCGGCGCCGAAAAATTTTACTGGCGTCGATGTCAGTGACCCGCGCAATCCCAAGGTGATTATTCAAACCGAATTGCCGCATCACCAAATGCGCTCCAATTCGCTGGAGGTCGTCGGCGACATGATGGTGGTGTGTTACCAAGTGCGCGGCGGCAAGGGCAACCCCAACGATCCCAACGCGATACGCCAAAACGCCGGCATGAAGCCCGCGGGTTTCGATTTGTTCGACATCAGCACGCCGGAAAAGCCCAAACTGATTTCGCACTTTGATGCGTCGGGCCCGCATTCGCTGGGAGCGCATTGCTGCTGGTTTGTCGACGGCGAGTTTGTGCATTTGAGTTGCGGCGCGCCGGATCATCAGCCGCGCAATCCGAAGGATCACCAGATTTACCGCATCGTCGATGTGCGCAATCCGTCCAAGCCGGTGGAAGCCGGCCGCTGGTGGTACCCCGGCACCAAGGAAGGCGACGCAGAGCCGCCGGTGCCACGCCATCCGAAGTTCGACGGCGGCTACCGCCCGCACAACATCAGCGTGTATCCGCAGCGCCCCGACCGCGCTTACATGGGTTACATCGACGGCGGCGTGGTGATCCTCGACATCAGCGACAAGGCGCACCCGAAAGAAATCTCTCGCCTCAAAATCTCGCCGCCCTACACCGGCATGTCGCATACCGCGATGCCGCTGCACAATCGCGGGTTGATAATCCTCGCCGATGAGTGCAACAAAGATGGCGGCGAGGATTGGCCCAAGCTGAACTGGGTCGCCGACATGCGCGACGAAACCAATTTGGTGACGCTATCGACGCTGCCGCTGCCGCCGGTGGAGGCTTTCGGCAAACGCGGTGGGCGTTTCGGCGCGCACAACGTCTACGAAAATTATCCCGCGAAACACGCGTTTCGCTCGGAGGACATTATTTTCACCTCGTGCTTTAACGCCGGCATACGCGTTTACGACATTTCCAATCAGTTTCAGCCGCGCGAAGTCGCCTACTTCGTGCCCGGCGCGCCGGCGCTCTCGCCCAAGGGCGCGATTCAGATGAACGACGTGTATGTCGATGACCGGCAAATTGTGTACGCCGCAGATCGCTTTAGCGGCGGCTTGTACACCCTGGAAATGAGTCTTTAGATCAGGAGCGCGACATGGCGTGGAAATTCGAACTCATCATGAAGCCCGAAGGCGAACTCATCACCGAGGGCCCGGTGTGGACCGGCGAAGAAATTCTGTTTACGCACATCCGCAAAAGCCGCATTTTGCGCTACGACTTGAACACCAACGCGATTAGCGTGTGGCGCGAAAACACCAATCGCACCAACGGCCTTTGTTTTGATGCGCACGGGCAATTGTTCGGCTGCTCGTCGGGCGGGCGCGCCATCGTGCGCTTTGACACCGACGGCAAAAACACCGTGATCGCCGACCGGCTCGAAGGCAAAAAGTTGAGCACGCCCAACGATCTCGCCATCGACCGCAAGGGCCGCATCTGGTTCACCAACCCGGTGAACGACGGCAACTGGGACAAAACCGAAGTCGAGGATCTCGATCACCGCTCGGTGCTGCGCGCCGATCCGCAAGCCGATGGGCGCTACACGGTGACGCGCGTCACCTTTGATACCACGCAACCAAACGGCATCCTGGTCTCGCCCGATCAGCGCACCTTGTATGTCGCAGAAAGCGGTTACCAACGCGGCATCGACCGCGAGCTGCGCGCGTATCCGATCAAGGATGACGGCAGTCTGGGCGCGTACGACACGCTCTTCACCTGGGGCGAAGACGCGCGCGGGCTACACCGTGGCATCGACGGCATGTGCCTCGACGCTGAAGGCAACATCATCGCCACCGCGGGTTATGAAGTGAGCGGCCCCGGCCCGATGCTGTACGTGTTTTCGCCCAGCGGCCGCGTGCTCGAAACCCATTCGCTGGGCTGCAACCGCCCGACCAACGTGTGCTTCGGCGGGCCGGATATGAGCACAGTGTTTGTCACCAGCACCAACGGGCATTTTTACAAGGCGCGCACGGAGCGGGTGGGGTGGGCGATGTATCCGTAACAGCTTTTTTCCGCGGATGATCAGAGATATACGCGGGGCGAAGCCCGCATGAATAATCATCTGCGGCAATCTGTGTCGTCGGCTTTATGGATTATCAAGATGAAAGTAGATGCTTCGTTGCCCACGTGCCATAATCGACGCATGACTCGCACGGTAGGTCATCAAGACCGCACAGAATTTATCCGCGATCCAGCGGAGGCCCTGCGCCGTGGGGAGGTGTTGGATCGTATGTTGATGTTGGCGTTGCCGCCGCGGCCGCGAGGTGTTGTGCGAGGCACGCATGCGAAACTTAACGCGCTGGATGATCAGCGCCGGCTCGAAATCGCACGCCGCCTCAATACGCCGTTGCCTGCGTAGCCGCCGTGTCCGAACGTACCGAACCGCTGCTGCGCTTGCTCGAGCGCTTTCAGCGCGAAGGCGTGCGCTACATATTGGTTGGCGGGCATGCGGTACGACTCAACGGGTTTCTGCGAAGCACCGAGGATATTGATATTTTATTGCCGTCTTCTATCGAAAACGGTGAGCGGGTGATCAAAGCGCTCAACTTCCTGCCGAGCGCGAGCGAACTGGATCCCAATTGGTTCGCTAGCGATGCAGAAGAACCGGAAAATATCCGCGTCGCCGACGATCTCCTGATCGATTTGCTATTTGCCGCCAACGGTGAAACCTATGAGTCGCTGCAGCCGCATGTCCGCGAGCTTACAGTGCAAGGCGTCGCGATTCGCACGTTGGATATCGAGGGATTGCTCAAGACGAAAACTAATTTTCGCGACAAAGATGTGCTCGACCGGCAAGCGTTGTTAAAAATCCTCGCCGACCTCAAGGCCGGCAAGTAACACCTACGCCTGCAACAACCCCCGCAACGCCCGCACATCCTTAACCGCCTCAATCCCCCACACCGCATCACACAACTTGCGCGCCCGCGGCTTGCCCAAAATCGGCGCCATCAGGTGAAAGCACTTCTCATCCACCTGCGCGCGCGTCATCGGGTTTTGCGCGGTGCCGAGCACGGCTTTGACGTGGGTGTTCAACTCGCGGCCGTCTTTTAGCTTTAACGACAAGCGGCACTGGCGCGCGGGCATGGCGGCGGCCATTTCGTCGTCGCCCAGCAGCGTCACCTTGCGGCGCACCGCCAGCACCTTCGGGTCTTTCATGCGTTTTTCGTCGTGCGCGGATTCAAACGTGACGATGCCATCGAGCAGCATCACCGCGCACATGTGCTGCATGCAAATATCGGGCATGTGGCGGTTGTCGGTGGTGTTGGCACCCTGGTGTGCCACGCGCACGGTAAGGCTTGCCACTTGATCGGCCTTCACGTTATTCGCGCGGATCAACTCCAGCAGCCCATCTAGCGGCGCTTGTATCGGCGAGCCCACCGACCAGCGTTTGATGTTGGTGCGCATGACTTCATAACGTGAGCCGAGTTCTTCGATCAAGCGCTGCGGTATCGGCGGCTTGCCGATGCGTTTTTCTTCGTTGTAAGCGTGGAAAAAATTGCGCTCGCCGGACAGCGCGTCTTCCACGCCGGTAAAGCCGTGCGACACCATCGCCGCCGCCGCGGTGCCGTTACGCGCCGGCATGCCGCCGAAGTCGAAGGCTTTTTCGATGTGCTCTTCATCCCGCATCCAGCATGACACGCCGGAGGCTTGTTGTACGGTGTAGGAGAGCAGCCACCGACATTGATCGTAATTCAATCTTGCCAATGCGCCCGCCGCCGCCGCCGCACCGAACATCGGCCCAAAGGTGTGCGTCGAATGCCCCGCCTCGCGAAAATCATGCGCATGCAGACTGAGCGACAAGCGGCTGCCCACGTCATACCCCAGCGCTACCGCGCGGATCAACTGCGTGCCGTTGGCACGCTCGCGCTCGGCCATCGCCAACGCCGCCGGTACCACGCCGCAGCCGGGGTGCGTGAGCGAAGGCGCGTGCGAATCGTCGGTTTCATCCGCGTGCGCCAGCATGCCGTTGGCGAGCGCCGCGTGCTCCGCGGTGGTGACAAACTTACTGCCGATCACCGTCGATTGTTTGGTGCCGCCTAGCGTTTTGATATACGAAATCGCGGCAACCCCCGGCGGCAGGCGTGAGCCCGACACCATCGCGGCAATCGTGTCGAGCGTGTGATGTTTGGTGCGCTCGACTACATCTTTGGGCAATGGGCTTTTGGTGGCTTGCGCGATGTAGGTCGCGAGCGTTTGCATCACCGGAGAGATGTCGGCGGCGGTTTTTCTGGCGGATTTGGCGGCCATCAAGCCCTCATAATAAAGTTGTTTAAAATCAAATACTTACATAAATTCTCTGCGGCGAAAACGTGAGCGTTTTTCGTTCACGACAAACCGCCCCCGGCCTCGACGTGCATCCGAACGACGGCCGCTTGTGCCACGCTGCGCTGCATCACCCACTGTGCCGTTCAAGGAGTTTATCGCGCGCGCGATCCCGTTGCACCACTCGAGCTGCCGTCGCCTTTGCGCGGACATCCGCCTCGCAACGTATTGCCGGCGACGCGCGAACCGCGATCGGAAAAGTCCGCTGCCCATGGCACACCGGGTTGCGGCAGGCGCATACACGCCATGCGGTACAATGCCGTTTTGTACGAGGGGCGTTAAGTGAGCAAACCGCTGGTAGGCATCGTCATGGGCAGTCAAAGCGACTGGGACGTGATGCAGCATGCCGTCGACATGGTGAGTGCGTTCGGCGTGGCGTGCGAGGCCAAGGTGGTGTCGGCGCATCGCACGCCCGATTTGCTCTACGCCTACGCCGAGCAAGCGGGCGCGCGCGGGTTGAAATGCATTATCGCCGGCGCCGGCGGCTCGGCGCATTTGCCGGGCATGCTGGCGGCAAAAACCATCGTGCCGGTGCTGGGCGTGCCGGTGACCTCGCGCGCGCTGCGCGGGCTGGATTCGCTGCTGTCGATCGTGCAAATGCCCAAGGGCGTGCCGGTTGCCACCTTTGCGATCGGCGAAGCGGGTGCGGCCAACGCAGGCTTGTTCGCGGTGGCGATGCTGGCGCGCGAGGATGTGAAGCTCGCGAATAAGCTTGCTGCGTTCCGCAAAAAACAAGTCGCGACCGTGCGCGCGATGAAGTTACCGATTAAAAAATGATTTTCCCCGACGCCATGCTCGGCATGCTGGGCGGCGGCCAGTTGGGCCGCATGTTCACGCTGGCCGCCCACATCATGGGGTATCGCGTCACCGTGCTCGACCCTGATCCGCTAAGCCCCGCCGGCGCGGTGGCGGACGTGCATTTAAAGGCGGCCTATCAGGATATCGAAGCGCTGCAACATTTGGCCGATAGCTGTGCCGCAGTGACAACGGAGTTTGAAAACGTGCCCGCCGAAAGCCTGCGTTGGCTGGCAAAACATTGCACGGTGCGCCCGGCGGGCGACGCGGTGGCGATCGCGCAGGATCGCATCCGCGAAAAGGCGTTTTTTCGCGCGTGTGGTTTGGGCGTGGCGCCGTATGCTGTGATCGAAAATGAAAATGACATCAGCAAAGCGCCGGCGAACCTGTTCCCGGGCATTTTGAAGCGCGCGCGTTTTGGTTACGACGGCAAGGGCCAGACCACGGTGGCAAACACCGGCCAAGCGTACGCCGCGTTTCACAAAATGGGGGCGGATTCCTGCGTGCTGGAACAGCGGCTGATTCTCGAACGCGAAGTGTCGGTGATTGTGGCGCGTGGCGAGGGCGGCGAAGGACGCAGTTTTCCGCTGGCGGAAAACCGCCACCGCAAAGGCATCCTCGATGTCAGCATTGTGCCGGCGCGCGTGACGCATGAACTCGCGGCGCGCGCGGAAGCGGGCGCGCTGCGCATCGCCGAACAACTCAATTACGTGGGCGTGCTGGCGGTGGAGTTTTTTGTCACCACCGCGGGCGAGCTGCTGGTGAACGAAATGGCGCCGCGCCCGCACAACAGCGGCCACTACACGATCGATGCCTGCGCCACCTCGCAATTCGAACAACAAGTGCGCACGTTGTGCGGGCTGCCGCTTTCCGACACGCGCTTGCTCTCGCCCGTGGTGATGGTGAATCTTCTGGGCGAAGCCTGGGCACACGGCGAACCGGCGTGGCAACAAGTGTTTAACCTGCCCGAAGCGAAATTGCATCTCTACGGTAAACACGAAGCGCGCTTTGGCCGCAAGATGGGGCACTACACGGTGCTGGGCGCGAGCGCCGAGGCCGCGTTAGCTGAAGCGCTCAAGGTGCGCGCGGCGTTGTATCCGGATTGGACGGATTGAACGTAATGAATAACACCGACACCCCGCTGTTTCAATCGAGCTTAACCAGCTTGCCGTTTTTACACTGCGGCAAGGTGCGCGATTTGTATGCGGTTGGCGATGACAAACTGCTGGTGATCCAAACCGATCGCCTGTCGGCCTTCGATGTGATTTTGCCGGTGCCGATCCCCGGCAAGGGACGCGTGCTGACCGAGTTGTCGAACTTCTGGTTTAAAAAACTCGCGCACGTGATCCCCGACCATCTGACCGGCATCGACCCCGAATCGGTGGTGTCGCCCGCCGAACGCGCGCAAGTCGCGGGCCGCGCGATGGTGGTGAAAAAACTAAAACCGCTGTTGGTGGAAGCGGTGGTGCGCGGCTATCTCATCGGCTCCGGTTGGGCCGACTATAAGAAGACCGGCGCGGTGTGCGGCATTAAGCTGCCTGCGGGTTTGCGGCAAGCGCAAAAACTGCCGCAAGTGTTGTTCACCCCCGCCTCCAAGGCGCCGGCGGGGCAGCACGATGAAAACATCACCTATGCCGAAGTCGAAACCCTCGTCGGCGCGCAGCTCGCCGCGCAAGTGGGCGATACGTCGATCAGGCTTTACACCGAGGCCGCCGAATTCGCCGCACAGCGCGGCGTGATCATCGCCGATACCAAATTCGAGTTCGGTGTCGATGCGCAAAATAATTTGGTGCTGATCGATGAAGCGCTAACGCCCGACTCCTCGCGCTTCTGGCCCGCCAACGAGTACCGCACGGGGATCAGCCCGCCGAGTTTCGACAAACAAATCATCCGCGATTGGCTGGAAACGCAGCCGTGGGATAAAAAACCGCCGGCGCCGGTGCCGCCGCCGGAAGTGCTCTCGCGCACCGCCGCGCGCTACGCCGAAGTGCAGCGCTTGCTGACACAGTAATCATCGAACCCGCATGGCACGCAAACTGGGCAACCTCTTCCCCGCGCTTGGGAAAGACCTCCAGCCGTTTACCGCCGCGGCCGCAGGCACCTCGGGAATTTTGCCGTATCAGGATATCGTCAAGTTGATCGCCGGCGCGCATGTCAATGCCGCGCTGCCGATCGAGGACGCGCAAATCCAGCCGGCGAGTCTCGATTTGCGCTTGGGCGCCACCGCGTGGCGCGTACGCGCGAGTTTTTTGCCGGGCAAAAGCGCCACCGCCGCGGCGAAAATCGAACGCATGATGATGCATCGCATCGATCTCGCGCAACCGACGGTGTTTGAAAAAGGTTGCGTGTATATCGCGCAGATTCAGGAAGAACTGCAGCTGCCTGCGGATATTTGCGGCAAATCCAATCCGAAAAGCTCCACCGGGCGTCTGGACATTTTTACGCGGCTTTTTACCGATGGCGGCACCGAGTTCGAAAGTGTGCCCGAAGGTTATCGCGGCAAGCTGTATCTCGAAATCGTGCCCCGTACGTTCAGCGTGCTGGTACGGCAGGGGGCGCGGCTAAATCAGTTGCGTTTTGTGCGCGGCAGCGCGCCGGCCTGCGATCAGGAGATCGACGAGCTTAACGCCAGCGGCGGGCTGGTGTTTGCCGATGCCGAAACGCCGATGGCGGCGGTGGTCAACGATGGCCTGTGGATATCCGTCGATCTCGAAGGCGATTCGAGTATCGGCGGCGCCAACGGCATCGTCGGATATCGCGCCAAGCGGCACGCGCCGCTGATCGATTTATCGCGCATCAATCATTACGAGCCGCGCGAATTCTGGGAGCCGCTTTCCAGCGACGCCCATCGCAGCCTGGTGCTAAACCCGGACGATTTTTATATCCTGATGTCGCGCGAGCGCGTGCGCATTCCGCCGCATTTCGCGGCATCAATGGTGCCCTACGATCCGTCGATGGGTGAATTCAGAATTCACTACGCGGGGTTTTTCGATCCCGGTTTTGGGTATGGCAACAACGACATCAACGGCGCGCGCGCGGTGCTCGAAGTGCGCTCGCACGAAGTGCCGTTTTTGATCGAGCATGGGCAGGGCGTGGGGCGCTTGATTTACGAACGGCTGCTGGCGCAACCCGATCGCGTGTATGGCGTGAACATCGGCTCCAACTATCAGGCGCAGGGTTTGAAACTTTCCAAGCAATTCAAGCCGCTCGCGGCGGCTTAGCGTCTTGTTACATAAGCATCTGATTTTATTGAATATTTTTGTATGGCTTCCAGCGCACGCGTGAGCCCCGCAGACCTCGCCCGCGCGGTGGCCACGCTGCGCGGCGGCGGCTTGGTGGCGTTCCCGACTGAAACGGTTTATGGGCTGGGCGCCGATGCGTCGAACGCCGATGCGGTAAAAAAGGTGTTTGCAGCCAAACGCCGGCCGCATGATCATCCGTTGATTGTGCATCTCGCGCGCGCCGCGCAACTTGCCGATTGGGCGCGTGAAATACCATCAGCGGCACACACGCTGGCAAAACATTTTTGGCCGGGGCCGCTGACGCTGATTTTGAAACGCGCGGCTCACGTGAGCGATCTCGTCACCGGCGGGCAAGACAGCGTCGCGATTCGCGTGCCCGCGCATCCGGTGGCGCAAGCGTTGCTCAACGCCTTCGGCGGCGGCGTGGTGGGGCCGTCGGCGAATCGTTTTGGGCGCGTGTCGGCGACTACCGCCGAGCACGTGCGGCAAGAGTTTGGCGAGGACGTCGATTTTGTGCTCGATGGCGGCGCGTGCGATGTCGGCATTGAATCGACGATCATCGATGTGTCGA
>VGIF01000100.1 GCA_016868015.1 Betaproteobacteria bacterium | reverse complement strand
TGTTCGAGAAAATGCCATTGGATCAACTACTTAACAAAATCGTCGCCGACGAAATTCCGGACATGTCCGCTAACCAATTGAATTTATTCGATTAACGTCCGGACACTACTGGATTTTAATGAATATTTTTTAGGGGTTAACCATGTCGTCAGCTGGCAATAGATGTGCGGGCGTGACTATGGCGCTGGCCGGCGCTGCAAGCTGTTTGGTGGCGGTGAGTGCGTCGGCACAATACCCGGACCGCCCGTTGCGCTATATCGTGCCGCAGGCTCCGGGCAGCGCATCCGACACCTCGGCACGCATCATCGGCCATGAACTCACGCGCATCCTCGGCCAGCAAGTGGTGGTGGATAACCGCCCCGGCGGCGGACTCACCATCGGCATCGACATGGTGGTGCGCGCGCCGCCCGATGGTTACACCATCGGTTACGGCAACATCGGCGGGTTGGCGATTAACCGCGTGGTGCTGCCCAAGGTGCCGTACGACGTGCTGAATGACGTGCAGCCGATTGCGCAAACCAACAGCGGCAGCCAAATGCTGGCGGTGTGGAATTCGCTGCCGGTGAAATCGGTGCGCGAATTGATCGATCACGCCAAGGCCAATCCCGGCAAACTGTTGAACGGCTCGTCCGGCAACGGCACGCCGGGGCATTTCGCCGGCGAGCTGTTTAAACAAATGGCCGGTGTGAACATTGCGCATGTGCCGTACAAAGGCGGCGCGCAAGCGATGACCGACATGATGGCGGGCCAGGTGCAGCTCATTTTCGAAAGCATGAGCTCGATTTCGCAGCATCACCGCGCCGGGCGCTTGCGTGGCATCGCGGTGACGGGATTAAAACGCGTGGCGGGTTTTAACGAGCTACCGACCATCGCCGAAGCCGGCGTGCCCGGCTACGACATGACGGTGTGGGCCGGCGTGATTACGCCGTTGGGCGTGCCCAAGGCGGTGATCGCCAAGTTGAACGATGCGGTCAACAAGGCGATGGCCGCGCCGAGCTTAAAAGAAAAATTCGCGATAAACGGCGTGGAAACCGTCGGCGGCACGGTCGAGGAATTCGCCGCGCTGATCAGGCGCGAGGTGGACAAATACGAGCGGATTGCGAAGACGTTGAAGGCGAAGGTGGACTAGGGCACAGTAGAATTTGTTCACCGTTCGTCCTGAGCTTGTCGAAGGGCAAACGCACTTGTGCTGTTAAGCGGGCCTCGGGTGAATCAACGGCAACCCCCCACCCCGCGCCCGCCACAACAAAAACAGCGCAATGCCGACGTTCAACAAATTCCAGCCGATACCGTTCAAAAACGCCATGCGGTATGAGCCGGTTAGATCGAAAATCGCGCCGCACATCCAACCGCCCAGCGCCATGCCGAGCAGCGTGCACATCAACACCGTGCCCACGCGCACACCCACCACATTGGGCGAAAAATACTGGCGTACGATCAGCGCGTAACTCGGTACGATGCCGCCTTGAAACAGGCCGAACATGGCGGCGACGATGTAAAGCGAGGCGAGCCCGTCGGCAAACAAAAACATCAACAACGCCACGCCCTGCAGCAGCGAGCCCAGCAGCAGCGTTTTTAAACCGCCGATGTGGTCCGAAACCCAGCCCGACACCAGGCGGCTGACGATGCCCATGGCCAGCATCAGTGAGAGCATTTCCGCGCCGCGCGCCACGCCAAAACCCAGATCGCTGCAATAAGCGACGATGTGCACTTGCGGCATCGACATCGCCAGACAACAAGCCACGCCGGCGATGCACAACAGCGCCAGCAGCATATTGGGCGACATGCCCAGCGGGCGCGAGTAATCAACGCGCGCATCGTGCACCGAAGGCCGCGGCGTCACCGGTGTCATTTCGGTTTGCGTGGGCGAGGCGCGCCGCAACACCAGCGCCAGCGGCAGCATCGCCGCCAGACAAAACAAGCCGACGTAAAAATAAGTGTCACGCCAGCCCGCGATATCGAAATAGTAGCGCAGTACTTGCGACCACACCGCGCCGGCGAGGTAGTTGCCGCTCATGCAAATCGCCACCGCGATGCCGCGATGGCGGTTAAACCACTTGGAGGTGTCGGCGGCGAGCGGCGCAAACGTCGCCGCGCTGCCGAGAAAACCCATCAACAAACCTTGCGCAAGACTGAACTGCCACAAGTTTTGCGCGGCGCTCGCCGCGATAAAGCCGCCGCCCAGGCCGATGGCGCCGATGATTAGCGGCACGATCACGCCAAAGCGGTCGGCAAGCCGCCCCATCAACACGCCGCCCAGCCCAAAGCCGACCATCGCCGCGGAGTAGGGCAGCGACGCATCGCCGCGCGCAATGCCGAAATCCGCCTGGATCAACGGCAGCACCACGCTCACGGTGTATACGCCCGAGCCGCCGATGGTCATCAATACCAGCGACACCGCCAGGCGCGTCCACGCGTACGGCGATTCAACGCCGCTTACGTTTGCCGCGTGTGTGGCGGGCATGCTCACCGGGTTGATTCGAGAATGTCGCTGATCACGCGGTCAAGGTGCCTTAACGTACTGCACTCGGTGACCAGGTTGCAATAGGGGGCGTAGCGCGGCATGTCGGAGTCGCCCGTACCCCAGAGCGCGGGATACTCGGGGTTTAGCCAAATCAGGCGCTTGGCGCGTTGCGAAATGCGTGCGAGGATGTCGGTGCGCGGATCGTTGTTGTTGCCGCGCGCATCGCCCAAAATGATCACCGTGGTTTTGTTGGTGACAAACGGCATCCAGCCCTCTTCGAAATCGACCAGCGAATTGCCGTAGTTCGACGAACCGTAGCCGATGCGCTGCATGATGCTGACGATAGCTTGTTCGACCGGCTCTTTTTCGAGAATTTCGCTGACTTCGATCAGCGAGCCGGAGTAGGCGAAGGCGCGCAAATCCGCCATCACCTCGTTTAACGCGTACAAAAACATCAATAAAAACTGCGCCATCGCGGCGACCGAGCCGGAGACGTCGCACAACACCATCACGCGCGGTTTTTCAATGCGCTTTTGCTTCCATACGGTGATGAACGGCACACCGCCCCAGCCCATGTTTTTGCGCAGCGTGCGGCGCACATCGAGCTGGCCGCGCAGCCGGCGGCGGCGCGTTTTGGCGTAGCGCGTGGCGAGTTTTTTCGTCATCTCGCGCACCAGCACTCGCATGCGCTCCAGGTCGCGGCGGTCGATGTTGGTGAGCCGCGCGTTTTTCAAAAGCTGTTCGCGAAACGCCTCGGTGTCGCCGCGCGCGTAGAGCAGCAGATTGCGCTCGACCAGGTCGCGCACGGATGCCCTGAGCGTGTCGAGCCGGTCTTGCAGCAGCGCCGCGTTGTCCATGCCCTCGGGCGTGCCCGATTCGCGCAGCTTCTCCATTTCGTCTTCGAGCTCGCGCAAGCCCATGCGCGTGAGTATGCGCCGCGTGTAGAGATTTTTTTGGGTGAAAAAGCGGATGTTCTGCACGCCGGATTCGCGCCCGGCGCTTTCCACCGCGGTGGCGAGTTCGCCGCGGTTATCCGATAACAGCAGCAGCGCGAGCGCGCTTTCCCCGCCTTGGGGCTGGGCGCCGTCTTCATCCGCGCCGGGCGCGGCCTCGCCAAAGGGGCCGTCGCCGGCAAGCGCCTCGTGCTTAAAAAACAAATCGAAGGTTTCGTCGTAGAGCGCTTTTTCGTCGGGGGTTTTGGCGAGCACCAGCCCGAGCGCCTGCTTTAACACCGCGCGCTCGGTGTAACCGACCACATCCACCGCGCGCGCGGCGTCGATGCCTTCGGCGGCTGAGACACGCAAGCCTGCACCGCGTGCCACTTGCAGGAAGCGGCGCAGGGGTTCGCTGGCGGTTGCGGGTATCGTGTTGTCGGACGTAGTGAATTTCAACGCGACTCAACTGGAGAAGCCGTTCGCCCTGAGCTTGTCGAAGCCTGTCTTCGTCGAAGGGGGCGATTTGACTGAGCGGGCTTCGACAGAGCCTGTCCTGAGCCTGTCGAAGGACTCAGCCCGAACGGGAAAAGATTTTTGAAAAACGGAAAACTCACGCGATGCCAGCCGCCTGCTGCGCCTTGTGCGTCATCGCCGCCAACTGCTTGCCGGCGGCCTCGATATCGGCTTCGAACTTGAGCAGCACGTTAAGCGTATCGCGCACCACCGTGACGTCGAGCACGGACGTATGCAGCAGTACCATCACCTTGGCCCAATCGATGGTTTCGCTCACCGACGGCAACTTTTTAAGGTCAAGCGTGCGCAGTTGCTGCACAAAGGTGACCAGTTGCCGCAACAAGCGTTCGTCGATGCCCGGTACGCGCGACGAGATAATCCGCGCCTCGAGTTTTTCATCCGGAAAGCCGATGTGCAAATGCAAACACCGCCGTTTGAGCGCATCGCCCAAATCGCGCGTGGAGTTCGAGGTGAGCAGCACCACCGGCGCAACCGCTGCTTGAATGCTGCCGATCTCCGGCACGGAGACTTGATAGTCAGACAGGATTTCCAGCAAAAACGCCTCGAACTCCTGGTCGGATTTGTCGATTTCGTCGATCAGCAGCACCGCGCCCGAGGGTTGTTCCAGTGCGCGCAACAAGGGCCGCGGCTCCAGAAAATTGCGCGAGAAAAAAATGTCGCCAAAGGCGTGCAGCTTATCCAGCGCGCGCGCGAGGTTGTCCGATTCGCTGATCACCGAACCGATCTTGTCCTTGAGAATTTGCGTGTAGAGCAGTTGCTTGCCGTACTTCCACTCGTAGAGCGATTTGGATTCGTCCAGCCCCTCGTAGCATTGCATGCGGATTAACGGCAGATTCATCCACGCCGCCACCGATTTGGCGAGCTCGGTTTTCCCCACGCCGGCGGGGCCTTCGACCAAAATCGGTTTTTGCAAATGATGCGCGAGGTACACCGCAGTGGCGATTTGCCGATTGGGGATGTACCCTGCGGCGGTTAAGCCGGCGTCGACATCATCTATGGCCTTCAGTGTTGGGGCGGGGGTGATTTTGCTCGGGGCGTTATCCATGAGGCGCTTCGTTTCATCAGGCGGTAGCACATTCTGTGGGAACGCCTCGCTTGTGTCCATCGCGGTGCACACAGTATGGTATCGGGGCTTGCAATTCCCGCAGGTGTGATTATTCTTCGCACAAGCCGCGCCAAGCGGTTACGCTGCGGCCCGCCCACAAAAAAGACATCCGCGTACTTCAAATAACCTCAATTCAGGAGCTTTTGCTATGACCCACCGTGACTCAGGCAGAAAATCCCCGGTGGTATTCACCGGCTGCGAAATGACCAACGGCATGCAGGCGGCCCCCGGCGGGCAGCGGCGGCAAACGGTGATCAACGGCAAGCGCGTGAAAACCATCGACGTGCACGCGCATTGCGTGGTGCCGGAGGCGCTGGCGCTGGAAGGCCAAACCGTCGCTCAACAGCAGTTTCCCAACATGGATGAAGTCGGCCCCTTGCGCATCGCGGCGATGGATAAACAAGGTGTCGACATCGAAGCGCTGTCGATCAACCCCACCTGGTATCGCTTGAATCGCGATCTGGCCGCGGAGATTTGCCGCGTGCAAAACGAAAAGTTGGCCGAGATGTGCGCGACCTATCCCGACCGCTTCGTGGCGTTCGCCTCGGTGACGTTGCAAGACCCCAAGCTCGCGGCGGAGCAGCTCGAGCACGCGGTTAAAAAGCTCGGCTTGCGCGGCGCGGCGGTGGGCGCGAGCTGCGCGGGCGAGGAGTTTTGCGAGACCAAGTTTCACCCGTTTTGGGCCAAGGCCGAAGCGCTGGGCGTGCTGATCTTTATTCACCCGCAGAGCACGCCGGAATTGAATCATCGCTTCAAGGGCAACGGTTGGCTCGCCAATACCATCGGCAATCCGCTCGACACCACGATTTGTCTGTCGAAGCTGATTTTCGAGGGCACGCTCGATGTATTTCCCAATCTTAAAATTTGCTCGGCGCACGGCGGCGGTTATCTGCCCTCGTACGCGCCGCGTTCGGATCATCCGTGCCGGGTCGCGCCGTGGCATTGCAATCCCAACGTAAAGCTCAAGAAAAAGCCGACCGAGTACATCAAGACCATGTACTACGACACGCTGGTGTTCACGCCGGAAATGCTGCGCCACTTGGCGACGATGGTGGGCACGAGCCAGCTGGTGATTGGTACCGATCATCCGATTCCGTGGCACGAAGATCCGGTGACCCACATCATGAATACGCCAGGCTTTAGCGACGATGAACGCGTCGCGATGCTCGGCGGCACGGCGGCAAAGTTGTTGGGGATTAAAGATTAGCCTCGTTTAGGACCGCATGTTGGGAAACGCCTTGGGGGTAAGTCCATGGCCTTCCTCAGTGTTATTAACGTAACTATTTGATTTAATTATGTTTTTTTAATGAAATTGTGCGGCCGCGGCGTTGCTCGCCGCAGCGATCGCCGATCCGCAGACTCGAGTTCACCGATTGAAACCCGTTGATTGACGGCGCCAGGCTGTTTCGGGACACTCGCGTAAACCTTCCACGATCTTTCCTATGTCCGCCATTTTGCAATCCACTGCCGCCGTTACACCCGCATCGCTGATCGAGGCCGCGCACAAGCTCGCGCCGCTGGTGCGTGAGCATGCCGATGGGGCCGAGAAAAATCGCGAGATGCCTCGCGCGGTTTATGAGGCCATTGCCGACGCCGGCATATTGTTGATGAGCGCGCCGCGTAATGTCGGCGGCCATGAGGTCGATCTGCCCACCCATGTGCGGATCATCGAAATTCTCGCCGAAGCCGACGTCAGCACCGCGTGGGCGGTGAACCAGGGCGCCACCTACGGCTGGTACGCCTCGCGCATGGACCCCGCCGGCTCGCGCGCGGTATGGACCGATACGCCGCGCACCGTCGTCGCCAACTCGCCGATCCCCACCGGCAAGGCGATCGTGGTGCCAGGCGGCTACCGCGTCACCGCCAAACAAGGTTTCAGCACCGGCAGCACCTACGCGCCGTGGATAGCCGCGCACGCCACTGTTTACGAAAACGGCGAAGTGCGCATGCGTAACGGCATCCCTGAAACGCGTTATTGCCTGACGCCGCGCGCGCAAATGACGCTGCACGACACCTGGAAAACGCGCGGCATGCGCGGCACCGGCACGCAAACCATTGAGGTTAAAGACGTCTTCGTACCGGAAGAGCGCACCGTGTTCAGCGCGGCCAATCTGCCCACGGCGCCGCAAATTTGCGGCGGTGTGCGTTACAAAATCCCGTTGACGCTGAACTTCGCCATGGGCGACACCATGGCGGCGATCGGGCTCGCGCGCCGCTGCATCAGCGCCTTTTGCGATCTTGCCGGCGCCAAGGCGCCGCGCCACATGCAGGGCTTGTTGCGCGATCAGGCGATTGCGCAATTCGCCATGGGCGAGGCCGAGGGCATCCTGCGTTCGGCGCGCGCGTTCACCCTCGAAGCGGTGCAGGATCTGTGGGAAGACACGGTAAAAACCGGCGCCGCCTCGATGGAAAAGCGCGCCCACGCGCGGCTTGCCAGCATTCACGGCATTCGTAGCGCGACGCAGGTCATCGAACGCTTGTACCCGCTGTGCGGCGGCGATTCGATTTTCGAGGGCGGCTTGATCCAACGCTGCTTTCAGGATATCCACGTGATCACGCAGCACGTGCAGGGACGGCTGCTCAACATCGAACTGGTCGGCAAATACAAGCTCGGCGTGCTGGCCGACGATCCGCGGATTTAGGCCGGCGAGCAGGGTTCGCGGCTCGCGGCACACAAGCCGCGCCGCTGCGCCACAGGCATTTTCAGGCACGCAGGGAAACGTACATGCTTACCATCACACCCACCGGTAAAACGCTGGGCGCCAACGTCACCGGCATCGACTTGTCCACACCGCTTTCAACGGCGGATTTCGCGCAAACGATCAAAGCGCTCGGCCAGCACGGCGTGCTGCGCTTCTCGGGCCAGCGGCTGACCGCCGCGCAAATCCGCGATTTTTCGTTGCGCTTTGGGCCGATCCAGGTCGGCGTGAGCGAGGGCTTTCGCCATCCGCAGGCGCGCGAAGTGGGCATCCTCTCCAACGTCGTCGAGAACGGCAAGCCGATCGGCGTCGCCGACGCGGGGCAAGATTGGCACACCGATATGTCCTACCGCGACACCATCGGCTTTGTGAACGTGCTCTACGCAGTGAAGGTGCCGGTGCGCAACGGGCTGGTGCTGGGCGACACCCTGTTCGCCAACATGCACGCGGCGTACGAGGGGCTCGCGTCCGAATGGAAATCGCGGCTGGCCGGCATGACGGCGACGCACGACTTCAACAAGTTCTGGGAAAACATGCGGCAAAACCACGCCAGTACGCGCCCGCCGCTTTCCCCGGAACAACGCGCCAAACGCCCGCCGGTGGTGCATCCGATCTTCATGACGCACCCGATCACCGGCCGCACCGTGCTGTATTGCAACCCCGGCTACGCGACCCGCATCAACGAAATGAGCGAGGCCGAAAGCGATAAGGTGCTCGACATGTTGTTCACGCACCAGTTACAAGACAAATATTTGTATCGCCACTCATGGCAAGTGAACGATTTGCTGATTTGGGAACACATCGGCACGCTGCATAACGCGCTGCCCGATTATGGCCCGGATGAGCACCGCCTGATGCTGCGTTGCCAGGTGATGTCGACACCCCAGATGTTCGAGCCGGGGTTTCTCTCGCGCGCGCTCGAGGAGGGCAGTGCGGTGCATTAGCATCCATTCGCGTTAGGTCAGGCGAAGGCGAAGCGCCATGATCGCGCCGGTACACATCAAAAAATGGTTTTTGATTGCGTCTGCGTTGACGATTTTCGGCGTCGCTTCACTCTACGGCATCGCGCCGTATGGCTTCGCCGAGAAGCATCTGGGTATTGCCGCCGCGCATCCCAACCTCGTGCACATCCTGCGCGCGATGATGTTCATGTATTTCGGCTTTGGTTTGTTTTGGCTCTACGCGGCGTTTAGGCCTGAGTATCGCAACCCGGCGTTGCTGACGGTGATGTTGTTTCCCGCGGGCTTGGTGATCGGGCGCATCGTGAGCTGGTTTGCGGATGGCCAACCATCGCCGCTGCTGTTTTTTTACCTGGTGACGGAGCTGATTCAAGCGCCGTTGGCCTGGTGGGTGTTTCGGCTGCCCGATTGAAGGTGCTGGCCGGTCATCGCCGCCAAAAAATAGTCTATAAAATCAAATACTTAAGATTTATCGCCGCATGCACGATGGCGCATGGTCGCGACCTATGGTCGAGAGCGTCTTGCGCAATGCATTTTGTGTTCGGCGCCGCTTATCGCACGGCCAAACGCAAGGCGTTTCGCAATTTGTTCGTGTCGTCCTGAATGTTTTCTAGCGGACCATCGTCGCGGTGGCCGTGGCCGCATACCCGCCGCGCCCGGCGTGATCCGCTTGCGCAATCGCGCGCTGCAGCGCGCCGGCGAGTGCTTTCGCCGCCTCCAGCGAAATCTCCAACGCGATGCGTGAACCAGGCGCGAGCGCCCGGTTCACGAAGTCGATGGTAATCGCGTCGTCAAACAGCGCGTGGTGCGGATGGTCGTACGACACCACGGCATGCGTGAGGTCTATCCATCCTTCGCCGCCTTTGCCCATGCCATCGGTTTGGACGATCTCAAGGATGGAGGTACACATGGCTTAACGTCCCCGATCAACCGATGTGTTTTTCGAGGAACGCCCACACCTTTTTCCAGCCGTCAATCGCCTGTTCGGTGCGATACATCGGCCGGTCATAGTAGAAAAAGCCGTGGCCCGCGCCGTCGTAGCGGTGGAACTCGTAATTCTTGCCGTGTTTTTTGAGTTCCGCTTCATGTTGATTCACTTGCTCGGGCGTGGGCGCCTTGTCGTCGTTACCGAACAGACCCAGCAGCGGGCACGACAGCCCCGCGGTCATGTCGATTGGCGCAACGGGCATCTTGGGGTTGATTTCTTCCTTGGCCATCACCACGCGGCCGCCCCACAGTTCGACGGCGCAGTCGATGTCTTTGTGTTGGCAGGCGTACATGAAGGTTTGGCGGCCGGCCGAGCACGAGCCGAACATGGCGACTTTGCCGTTGACATGCGATTGCGCGCGGATCCACTTTACCGCGCCGGCCGCGTCCCCCATGGCTTGCGCATCGGCGATGCCGCCTTCGGCGCGCACTTTGGCCGCGATGTCATCCGACATGCCTTCGCCTGCGCGATGAAACAGATTCGGGCAGATCGCGGCATAGCCGTGATGCGCGAAGCGGCGCGTGGTTTCGAAATAAAATTCGTCCCAACCGGGAATGTGATGCAGCAGCACCACGCCGGGGAACGGCCCGTTGCCCGCGGGGCGCGCAACGTAGGCCGAAATCTGCTCGCCATTGTGGCCGGCGATCATAATGGTATCCGTGGTCATGCCTTTGTGTGGCTTGTATGCCATGGTGGCTCCTTTCTATCGAGGTTAGAGTGACGTTCAGAGATGCCCGCGATGCACGCCGTTTGGCGGCGGCGCATCACGGACTTGCGGTATGCTTCATCGGGAATTGTAGCTGAAATCGCGCGGCCGCGACTTGCTTTTGGGGGCGCTCGATCAGCCTCGCACGCGGTTCAACCCGTTTAGCGCCGCCACCCGGTAAGCCTCCGCCATCGTCGGGTAGTTGAAGGTGGTGTTGATGAAATACATCAACGTATTGGCCTCGCCCGGCTGCGACATCACCGCTTGGCCGATGTGGATAATCTCGGAGGCGCCGCTGCCAAAGCAGTGTATGCCCAGCACGCGCAAGGTTTCTCGGTGAAACAGGATTTTGAGCATCCCCGTGGTGCGCCCGGTGATCTGCGCGCGCGAGATGGTGAAAAAACGCGTGCCCCACTTCGTACGGCACTTTACGCGTGGTCAATTCGCGCTCGGTGGCCCCCAGCGAGCTGATTTCCGGCACGGTGTAGATGCCGGTGGGGATGTCTTCCACCAGTTGCTGTTCGCACACCCCGGTTAACGCGTGGATCGCGGCAAAGCGGCCTTGATCGTAGGCCGCGCTGGCAAGACTGGGATTGCCCACCACATCGCCTACCGCGTAAATATGCGGCTGTGCCGTTTGATAAAATTCGTTCACCTTCACCGAGCCGCGCGTATCGCGCTCGATACCCAGCGCTTCGAGCCCCATGTTGTCGGAGTTGCCGGTGCGCCCCTGCGCCCACAACAGCACGTCGCTTTGGATCACCTTGTTGGACTTAAGATGCACGCGCACGCCCTGGTCATCGGCCTCGACGCGTTCGTACTCCTCGCTGTGGCGAATCAGCACGCCTTGCTCGCGCAAATGATAGGCGAGCGCGTCGACGATTTCGTCGTCGAGAAACGCCAGCAATTTGTCGCGCGTATTGATCAAGTTCACCTTAATGCCAAGCCCGCGAAAGATCGACGCATATTCGCAGCCGACGACGCCCGCGCCGTAGATGGTGATGCTGCGCGGGGTCGCCTTAAGTTGCAGTACGGTGTCGCTATCGACGATGCGCGGGTGCGCAAAATCCACATCCGGCGGGCGATACGGCCGCGAGCCGGTGGCAAGGATGATTTTATCGGCGCGGCAACGCGCGCGGATGCCGCTGGATTGCGCCGCCTCGACGTGATGAGCATCGGCGAGTGTCGCACGAGCGCTCACCACATCCACGCGATTGCGCTCGTAAAAGCCGCTGCGCAATTGCACCTGCGCTTGCACCACGCGCTCGGCGCGGCGCATCAAGCCCTCGTAATTGGGCTCGACGCCATCCTCGTCCTCGGCCAGCTGCTGTATCGCATGCCTGAGTGCCTTGCTCGGTATCGTGCCGCGATGCGTGCACGAGCCGCCGACTTGGGTATCCTGATCGATCACCGCCACGCGTTTTCCCGCCTTGATCGCGGTCATCGTCGCACCTTCGCCGCCGGGGCCGGAGCCGATTACGATTACGTTGTAGTGGTCGCGCATGGTTGTTCAAATCCTATCAGCCATTTTTCTTGCATTAGCCGTCGCCAACTATTAAGAGCGCCTGAGCAGGCTTAACGATCCGGATATTCTGGTAATGCTTAAGGTTGAGCAAGTGGCTATCTCCCGAGACAATCAGATCCGCTTGCGCCGCAAGGGCGCACGCGATCACGTGATCATCATCAGGGTCGGCAATAACGGCGCCGTCGATCGTTGCGCTCGCGGTCAGCGCTGCGATAGACAGATAGCGTTCGACGCAGCGGTCTACCGATTCATTGGAGACGGTAAGGCGTTGCGCGAACCTTGGATAAGCAAGAACGTCGCGCAACTCGGTAACAAGTACCGCGCTGGTATGGAGCTCAACGTTGCCGCTGATCGCTGCATCCAACAGCTTGCGCGGCGGACCATTCCAAAGCAGCCCCGAAATAACGGTATTGGTATCGAGCACCAGCCGCATCAAGTGGCGCCGCGCTTGCGTCGTTCAGCGCGGTACGCACGCACCTCGGCTACGACGTCTTGCTCAATCTCGTCGGTAAACGCTTCCTGCGACATGCGTGACCACATCGCACGTAATTCTTCGCCCGCTTGGCGGCGTTGTTCTTGGGTCGAGAGGAATTCGACAAAATCTGCTACTTGCCCCAAGCGTTCGGGGGGAAGCGCTTTCAGTTTGGCAAGTAGAGCCTCGGGCGTAATCGGCGCGTTCATAGTCTTCTCGTTCAACGGTGTACTATCCTATCACCAACGATGTTCGTTGCTGTTTTGTAGGCATTCTGACGGGTTAAGATCCACTCTTGCCTTACCCACTTGTCAGGCAAGCATTTGGGCAAGGGTGGTATTTTTAAGTAATTGATTTTATTTGCTTTTTTAGAAAAGGGTATACGCGAGCCCTGTTCTACTCGCTTAGCGCCACGCGCCTACAATCCGCCGCGATATTTAACCCTTGTCCATGATTTACTCTCCACGTGACCACGACTTGTCCTTGGTGTTCGGCCCCGCGTGATACCGGCCCCACATGCCCACGCTGCGGCGCCGACTATGCCAAGGCCGAGGCGATTAAAGCGCATGGTCGTGCTGCTCCGGCTGCCATCGAACCGCAAGCCCAGGCGGCGAGTGTTGACTCCAATACCTTGATCTATGCGGATCACGCAGACGAACCACACACCGTCAGCGATCCCGAGTTGGAATGGAAGTTTTGCGTTGCTGCGATTCCGGCCGCGTTGTTGTGCGCGCTGCTGTTTAACGCATCCGGGCTGGGCGCGTCGCTACAGCGCATATTTCTCACCATGCCGGTGCACGAATTCGGCCACGCGGTGACGGCGTGGTTTTGCGGCTACACCGCGATCCCGACGCTGTGGAAAACGCTGGTACCGGAAACGCGCGGGTTCATCGCGCCGCTCGCGCTGGCGGGCGCATTGGCCTACCTGATGTGGCGCGCGCGCGAGACCAACCACAAGCCGTTGTTATACGCCGGTGGCGTGCTGTTGCTCTTGCAAGCGATCGGCACGTTTTTCCTCAAGCCCGACACCGCGCGCATGCTGATCACCTTCGGCGGCGACGCCGTGGGCATGATACTCGCCACGCTGTTGATGGCGAGTTTTTACTTCGGCAAAAACACGCAGCTTTACAAAGGCTCGCTGCGCTGGGGGTTCCTGGTGATCGGCGCGGCGGCGTTTGTCGATATGTACGCGACGTGGTGGAAAGCGCGCACGGATCAATCCGCCATTCCCTACGGCACCACGGGCGGTATGGCCACCGATTCCATGACGCTGGTTGACGTTTACCGCTGGAGTTTCGACACACTCGTCAGCCGCCACGTGACGCTCGGCCTAGTGTGCCTTGCGCTGCTCGCCGCCGTCTACGTGTGGGGTTTGCGGCAAGCGAAAGCCGAGCTTGACGCGCGGCGCAAGGCAGATAAGGCGGCGGCGTGGGCGAACCGGAAGCGGGGCGTTTAGGGCTCAGCGTAACCGACTATTTGGTAAACCGTTCGTGCTGAGCTTGTCGAAGCACGAGCCCACTTTTTCTGGTGTTGTTACCTGCGCCTACAGCCAATCGCCGTCACTGCACCGTAGCCCCACCCACCACCGTCGTCCGATGCATTAACCGCGGCGCCGAAGCCGGATAATCAAACGTCGCCCGGTGCTGCGTCGAGCAATCGTCCCACATCACCAGGTCGTGCTGGCGCCAGTTGTGCACGTAAGTGAACTCGGGCTTGATGCATTGCGCGGCCAATTCCGCAATCAATTCGCGGCTTTCATCCTCGGGTAGCCCCACGATGCGCGAGGTGTAACCCTCGGTAACGTAGAGACACTTGCGGCCGTTCACCGGATGCACTCGCACCAGCGGGTGTATCGCTTCGCGATCGGCATTGGCAGTGGCGTAGATTTCTTTTTTGATGCCGGTGCCGCCGGTTTTCACCAGATGCTGTTCGAAGCTTTGCGCCGCCATCAAGCCCTCAAGACGTTTTTTCATCGACTGCGGCAGCGCTGCATACGCGGCCGAGGTGCTGGCAAAGTGCGTATCGCCCAGCGTGCGGCCGTTGTGCGCCGGCACCTCCAGCGCGCGCAGCGCGGAGATCGCGTGCGGCTTCGCCAGATACGCGCCATCGGTGTGCCACAGCTTACCCGCGTCGTAGCTGCCGATGGGCTTGCCCTCCTTGACGATGTTGGAGACGACGAAAATCTCCGGATGTTGCACATGCGCCTGGCTCGCCAGTTTTAATTTGCGCAGCTCGCCAAAGCGCGCCGTGAAGCGGATTTGATCCTCGTCGGACAGCGCCTGGCCGCGAAAGAAAATCACCTCGTGTTGATAAAACGCGGCACGGATTTGCGCGAAGGCTGCGTCGGTTAGCGGTTGGGTTAGATCGGCGCCGGTGATTTCGGCGCCGAGGGTTGAGCCTGTGGGTTTGATCTCGATCGTCATCGCGGGCTCCTCGTATTCGGCGGTGAAGTGCGTCGGTCTTGGCAGCATCAAGCTGGCGCTACGGAAGCGATCTCAGTAGTCCGCTGCTTTGGCATTGCGTCATACGTGCGACCATTCAGTTTTCGCCCGGACTTGTCCTTGCGCACGCCTCCCCATTGCTTGAAAAAGAACGCAACGCCGCAGCTTTCACAGTTCTCGCGAATCTCCTGCGCCCATTCCTCGCGCATTGGCCGTGCCTTTGGCCCGGACTCGCCTCCCACAATGACCCAGTGAATACCGTTCAAATCAAGGTCGCCAAGTGGCCCAATCAATGGCTCGCATGACAAAAAACGCACCGCCGCAGGTACGTGGCGCAAATTATCAACTCTGTGCAGTACGCGGGCATCTTCCACGCTGACACCCATCCATACGTTTGCTGGCCACGGTAGCCGCGGTGTTAGTTTTGCAAGTCTGCCTGCGCGTTTCGTAAGCACTTGATACGTGTGCTGCGGTGACGCTGCCATGGTCTTGAACACGCGTTGAATGAATTCGACTGGCACCGCGTCCTGAAACAGATCGCTCATAGAATTTACGAATACTGTGCGTGGCTGCCGCCATTGCAATGGCCGCTCCACGAGATCTTCGTGTAAGGTGGGCCTGAAACCATCCGGGTAACGTGAACTGCCCATTGCCTGCAAGCGTTTGGCCATGCGCTCGGCGTAGCAATGCTTGCACCCTTGAGAAATCTTGACGCAACCTGTCACAGGGTTCCACGTCATCTCGGTCCATTCAATACTGGATCGGCCCGCCATCCTATCCCTCATTCAGAAAATAGATCGGGTTGCGCACGGTCTACCGCAGCGCTGTTCCATATTTTATGCGCTAGATCATGGCGTGAGAACAGGATGAGCCGATAGAGCTCGGCCCGGCGTGCATTCTTGAATACGGGCCGATTTACAGCCGCCCGCATGCCTGTCCGCTCGACGAGACTGATCCAGTATTTCTCGAACAACTGCGGCGCTTCGCGCTTGTTCAACCGCTCGGCAGGTACGTGTTTTCGCCAATCCGGGGCAACCAAGTCGAACGTACCACCGCCTTCCCGGTACTGCGTGATCAAGTTGCGCCGCAAATCCATCAAGCTGAAATGAGCAATGATGTCTATATGCTTGAGAGTTGCTAACTTGGCAATCACTGAAAACTGCAGCAGATTCAAATTAAGGATACGCTGATCAAGTAGGTAAAAGGTGCGCCCGAGGAAAGCGATGATGCCGATTATGCGAAATGAATGCTGATTTCATCAGGCCGAAGGCGCTTTCGATGTTTAATTCGGTGTTTTTCGCCGTTTTAGGCTTCCGCTGCACGCACTTATCCCGTGAGCGGCCTATCCCATTTGTAAATGTTCACCATCGCCAGCATCGCAAAGGCGCGATTGGCGTTCT
>VGIF01000099.1 GCA_016868015.1 Betaproteobacteria bacterium | reverse complement strand
TTGAGCCTCACGATGTTCGAGAAAATGCCATTGGATCAACTGCTTAACAAAATCGTCGCCGACGAAATTCCGGACATGTCCGCTAACCAATTGAATTTATTCGATTAACGTCCGGACACTACTGAGTTTAAATGATTTTTTATGGAATATCTGAAGGCAATTGTAATCACGTTGGGGTTTGCACCGATGCTGGCGCCGGCGGCCTGGGCCGCGCTGGTGGAGGAGGTGGTGCGCTTGCCGGTGCAACTCGTTGATCGCGACGGGGTCAGCCATCAGCACACGCTTACGCTCACCGTGTTTCGCGACGATGCGCGCGCGAGGTCGCCGTTCATGATCGTGAATCATGGCCGTAGCGGCGCAGTCGAAAGGCGTGCCGGCATGGGGCGCGTGCGTTATTCGGCAAACGCCGGATATTTTGTCGAGCGCGGCTTCGCGGTGTTTGTGCCCACGCGCATTGGTTATGGCGTGACCGGCGGCCCGGATTTGGAGCAGTCGCGCGGCCCCTGTCATGATCGAGATTTTGCGCCGGGGTTTGATATTGCGGCGGCCCAAAACCTGGTGGTGATTCAGTATGCGAAATCGCAGCCGTTTGTCGATGCCACGCGCGGCGTGCTGGTGGGACAATCGGTGGGTGGCGCCACCACCGTGGCGTTGGCGGCGCAAAATATTGCCGGCGTGAGCGCGGCCATCAATTTCGCCGGTGGCGCCGGCGGCAACCCGGCCGGCCGGCCGAACGATCCCTGTTCGCCGCGGACCTTGGCGCAAACCTACGCCGACTACGGCAAATCCGCCCGCACACCGATGCTGTGGCTGTACAGCGAAAACGATTTGTATTGGGGCAAAACCCATCCGCGGCTATGGTTTGAGCGTTATAAAGCGAACGGCGCGCCTGCCGAGTTTGTGCAGTTACCGGCCCACGGTGAAGACGGTCATTCAAGCTTTACCCGCAACCCCGCGGCGTGGCGGCCGCAGGTGGAGCGCTTTTTAAAGTCGTTCGGTTACACGCACTGACGCGCTGGTGCGCTAAGCGACTTGCCGCGTTTCCAGCACGTTGTCGTTGGGCCCCAGGTATTCGAGCTTGACCGGAAAGCCCCACAAAAAGCGCACGTGTTTTAACACTTCGGCGGCGGCTTCGGACAGCGGGCGGCCGCGGTGCAGTTTGTATTGCAGGGTGAGCGAACGGTCGCCATCGCGCGAGTAGCGCTGGATTTGCACGTCGGGCACGCGTTCCTCGAAGCTGTGCTGGCTCGCTAGCAGTTTGCGCACGCGCTTGTAGCCGGCTTCGTCGTGGATCGAATCCACGCCCAAGTCGCTTTGCGATTCGTGATCGGCGATCGCGAACAGCCGGAAGTCGCGTATCAATTTCGGCGACAAATACTGCGCGATAAACGACTCGTCCTTGAAGTTGCGCATGGCGAAGTCGAGCGATTTTTTCCAGTCGCTGCCGGCCAACTGCGGGAAAAACTGCTTGTCTTCCGCAGTGGGTTTTTCGCAGATGCGCCGTAGATCGGTGAACATGGCGTAGCCCAGCGCATACGGATTGATGCCCGAGTAATACTTGGCGTCGAACGGCGGCTGGAAAATCACGTTGGTGTGGCTTTTCAAAATTTCCAGCATGAAGCCGTCGGTGACCAGGCCCTTTTCGTGCAGGCGCGTGAGCAGCGTGTAATGCCAGAACGTCGCCCAGCCTTCGTTCATCACCTTGGTCTGACCCTGCGGATAAAAATACTGTGCGAGTTTGCGCACAATGCGTACCAGTTCGCGCTGCCACGGCTCCATGTTGGGCGCGTTTTTTTCGATGAAGTAGAGCAGGTTCTCTTGCGGCTCGGCGGGGTAGCGCTCTTGCACCTTGGCCTCCACCGGGCGCTCGGTTTTGGGCAGCGTGCGCCACAAGTCGTTGAACTGCTTCTCGGCGTAGGCTTCGCGCTCCTTCAGACGCGCCGCTTCCGCCTTTAACGACAGCGGCGCGGGGCGGTGATAACGGTCCACGCCATGCGACATCAGCGCATGACAGGAATCGAGCATCGATTCCACCGCGTCCGCCCCATGGCGCTCCTCGCACGCCATCACGTAGCGGCGCGCGAAGTGTAAGTACTCGATGATCGCGTCGGGCACGGTCCATTGCTTGAACAAATGGTTGCCCTTGAAAAACGAGTTGTGCCCGTAACACGCATGCGCGATCACCAGCGCCTGCATCGCCATGGTGTTTTCTTCCATCAGATAGGCGATGCACGGATCGGAGTTGATCACGATTTCGTAGGCGAGCCCCTGCTGCCCAGTGCGATAAAGCTGCTCGTTGCGGATGAACTCCTTGCCGTACGACCAGTGCGGGTAGCCCACCGGCAGCCCGGTGCTGGCGTACGCGTCGAGCATTTGCTCGGCCGTGATGATCTCGATTTGATTGCGATAGGTATCGAGGCCGTATTCGTTTCTGGCGATGTCGGCGATCGCGGCGTCGTAGGTTTCGATCAGATCGAAGTCCCAGTCGGCGCCGGTGGATATCGCTTTGCGGGGCGTGGCGTCGCTCATTTTTGCGTTGCCGTTTTGGCGAACAAGTCGCGGAACACCGGGTAAATGTCTTCGCGGCGCGCGGCACGGCGCATGGCGAAGTTTTCATTTTGCCCGGCGAGCACTTCATACTCGGCCCACAGGTTCGAGGCGTGCGAGGTGATTTCCGGCGCGAGTTCGATGTAGGCGTAGTAGCGCGTCATCGGCAAGATCATTTCGCGCAAAAAGCGCGCGCTTTTCGCCGGGTCGCTGCCGAAGGCGTCGCCGTCGGAGGCTTGCGCGGCATACACGTTCCAGCCTTCGGCGTAACGCGCGCGGCGTACTGTATCCATCATTTCCAGCGCGGACAGCACCACGGTGCCGCCGGATTTGGTGTCGTGGAAAAACGTGTTCTCGTCGACTTCTTCCGCTTCCTCGGTGTGGCGGATGAACACCAGTTCGACTTGTTTGTATTTGCGTGTCAGGAACAAATACAGCAGCGTGAAAAAGCGCTTGGCGAGGTCTTTTTTCTCCTCGTCCATCGAGGCCGACACATCCATCAAGCAAAACATCACCGCGCGCGCCACGGGTTCGGGCCGCAGCACGCGGTTGCGGTATCTCAAATCGAGCTCTTCCAGGAACGGCAGCTTGGTGTGGCGGCCGCGCAGCCGCGTCAATTCCGCTTCCAGGCGCGCGACGTCTTCGCCGCGCCCCTCGTGAAACGCGCGTTCGAGTTCGGCTTCGACCTCGGCGGCTTTTTGTTTGATGGCGCCGCCCAACGCGATGCGCCGGCCGAGCGAATTGGTCAGTGTGCGATACACCGACAGATTCGCCGGCGCGCCCTGCGTGGTGTAGCCCGCGCGGATGCTTTTGAATTGATCGGTGGTGCCGAGCACGGTGCGCGCCAAGCGCGGCAACTCCAGATCGTCGAAGAAGATATGCATGAACTCTTCGCGCGACAGCGAAAACACAAAGCTGTCTTGCGCATCACCGCTACCGGCCTCATTGCCGCCGCCACCGCCTTTGGGGCGCGGGATGCGATCGCCGGTGACGTATTCCTTATTGCCGGGCAACACAAACTCGCGCTCGCCGCCGCGTCCAAAGCCGAAGCTCGGTTCCGCGATGTCTTTTTTCGGCAGATGCACCTCGCCGCCGCGATCCATATCCTTGATGCTGCGCTCGCCGACCATTTGCTTGACCGCGGCGCGCACCTGCGTTTTGTAACGGCGCAGGAAACGCTCACGGTTAACCGTGCTCTTGCCCTTGCCGCTTAAGCGACGGTCGATGAGATGGTTCATTGCGGCTTCCCGGTTATCAATGCGCTCAAGCCGATTTGCCCACGCGCAAGTACCACTCGGCGAGCAGGCGCACCTGTTTTTCGGTGTAGCCCTTGGCTACCATGCGCGCGACGAAGTTGCTGTGCTTTTGTTTGTCCTCGGCCGACGCCTTGGCGTTAAACGAAATTACCGGCAGCAAGTCCTCGGTGTTCGAGAACATTTTTTTCTCGATCACTTCGCGCAGTTTTTCGTAGCTGTTCCAAGCCGGGTTGCGCCCGCCGTTGGCGGCCCGCGCGCGCAGCACGAAATTGACGATTTCGTTGCGGAAATCCTTGGGGTTGGCAATGCCCGCGGGCTTTTCGATTTTTTCCAGCTCCGCGTTCAACGCCGAGCGGTTAAAGCTCTCACCGGTTTCCGGATCGCGGAAATCCTCTTCTTGGATCCAGCAATCGGCAAAGGTCACGTAGCGGTCGAAAATGTTCTGCCCGTACTCGGAGTACGATTCCAGATACGCGGTTTGGATTTCCTTGCCGATAAATTCGGCGTAGCGCGGCGCGAGATAACCCTTGATGTGTTCGAGGCAGCGCCGATGCGTGTCTTCCGGCAAGCCCTCGCGCGCGAGGCGCTGCTCCAGCACATACATCAGATGCACCGGGTTGGCGGCGATTTCGGTTTGGTCGTAGTTGAACACCGCCGACAAAATCTTGTAGGCGAAGCGCGTGGACATGCCGGTCATGCCTTCGTCGGGCCCGGCGTAGTCGCGGTACTCTTGCAGCGTTTTCGCTTTCGGGTCGACGTCTTTTAACGTTTCACCGTCGTAGACGCGCATCTTGGAATAAAGGCTGGAGTTCTCCGGCTCTTTGATACGCGTCAACACCGAGAACTGCGCCATCATCTCCAGCGTGCCCGGCGCGCACGGCGTGCCGGCGAGCGAGGAGTGCGTCAACAGCTTCTTGTAAATGCGCACTTCGTCCGACACACGCAGGCAATACGGCACCTTAACGATGGAAATGCGATCGAGGAACGCTTCGTTGTTTTTGTTGTTGCGGAAGGTCTGCCACTCCGATTCGTTGGAGTGCGCGAGGATGATGCCGTTAAACGGGATCGCGGAGAAACCTTCCGTGCCTTTGTAGTTGCCTTCCTGCGTCGCGGTGAGCAACGGGTGCAGCATCTTGATCGGCGCCTTGAACATCTCGACGAACTCGAGCAAGCCTTGATTTGCCAGGCACAGCCCGCCGGAGTAGCTGTACGCATCCGGATCGTTTTGCGCGTGGCTTTCGAGTTTGCGTATGTCGACCTTGCCGACCAAGGACGAAATATCCTGATTGTTTTCGTCGCCCGGCTCGGTTTTGGCGACTGCGGTTTGCTTCAACACCGAGGGCTGAATACGAGAGACGCGGAACTTGGAAATATCACCGCCAAATTCGCGCAGCCGCTTCACCGCCCACGGCGACATGATGCCAGTCAAATAACGATCGGGGATGCCGTAATCGGCCTGCAGCACCTTGCCGAATTTCTCCGGCGCGAATAACCCCAGCGGGCTTTCATTGACCGGCGAGCCTTTCAGCGCGTAGATGGGTTTCACTTCCATCAGCACTTTCAAGCGCTCGGCGATCGATGATTTACCGCCGCCGACCGGGCCCAGCAGATAGAGAATTTGCTTGCGCTCTTCCAGCCCTTGCGCCGCGTGCTTCAAGAAGGAGACGATTTGTTCGATCGCTTCCTCCATGCCGTAGAACTCGTTGAAGGACGGGTAACGCCGGATCACGCGATTGGAGAATATGCGGCTAAGGCGCGAGTCGGAGCGCGTATCGACCAACTCAGGCTCGCCGATGGCGGCGAGCAAACGCTCGGCGGCGGTGCTGTAGGCGCCTGGATCGCGCTTACACAACTCTAAATATTCATCCAGGCTCAGCTCTTCATCCTGCGTGGCCGTATAACTCTCGCGGTACGCATCGAGCAACTTGGTCATGTCACGTCTCCTGCATCAAAAAATTTAAGTACTCGTCTCCCTGTCTCGCGTGCTTATGTTTTTATTAAAAATCAAACTTGCTTCCTACTATGCAATATCCGTGCCTAAGGTTTATGTGACTTAAGGCATAGTCCTTTATCTTTTACCAGGCCGTCACATCGGCGGCCGATTCACGTAAGCCCTGCAACCAAAGCCACGCAACATATAGGGGTTTTTCAACTACTGATCACAAATGGTAGTCGTCCGCTCCCAAACTGTAAACTCCTTTTTGCGCGCCACATATTGTTGTGTCCTTAAATTTCCAGAACGTTAGGCGATAGCTTTGGTTTACGGTTGCGCCTTGGCAAACGGTAAAAAACTGTGTCGCGTTAAGCCGGGACAATGTGGCGAGCGTTGCTGAAGCAACCCAGGTCGGCAATAAAGCCAGAACTCATGCTGGTCAGCAGGTTTGCTCCGGCACCGAACACCAATATGCACAAATCGCTAAACTGAAATCAGCCCGGTAGTAGATCCAAGTGGTTAGACCAGCGCTGTCGGAAAAATTTACACCCGTGCTGAAAATGGGACGAAATAAAAAAGTGTTTAAAATCAAGTAGTTACTTTTATTCACTTAGTTCACATAGGTCGATCGATAGATGCAGCACAAGTGAAGAACGCGCGGGAGTGTCGGAATTTTTTACACTACCGCGCGCGTGGGTAGTGCGCGCACCAAACGCGCGCGGCGTGCACCAAAAAATTTTTCTCACCGGTATCAGAATGTGCGAGCGCTTGGCAGCACTCGGCCGCGGCGGGTGCGAAGCTTACAAGCGCGTTTCGACCCAGTCGCCGATATAGTCGATGCCGACCTGGCGATTGTCCGCTTGCGCGTGGTAATGGCCGCCGTCCGCGGCGGTGAGGATCTTCAGATGCTTGTCTTTTGAGGCGATGGCGTCAAAAAGCCGGGGCGCATTGGCAACCGGCACCACCGTGTCCTCGGCGGCGTGCACGATCAAGAACGGGCAAGTGATTTGCCCCGCGGCTTGCGCCAACGAGAACTGCCTGGCTTTTTCCAGCGCGGCTTCGCCATCATCAATGCAACCCATGATCCAGCGAAAGTGAAACGCCGACTGCGGCGTGCCTTTGGGGTCGGCGTCCTGCCGGCGCTTGATGTCGCGCTGCCAGCCGTGCAAATCCCAGTGCAGCGCGCTCATCGCAATGCCGCCGCGGTAACGCTTTTCATACGCCGCGCAGCGTGCCGCATAGTAGCCGCCGAAGCTATAACCCATCACAAAGGTGCGAGCAGCATCGACCTGCGGGCGCTGCGCCACATAGTCGTACGCCGCGCTGCCCGCCACCTCGAAGTCATGTCGCGCGTAAAGTTCACGCAGACGCAGAGATTCGCCCTGGCCCGGCCCGTCGATCGCCAGCGTATGCCAGCCGCGCGTGGCGAACTCCAGCCCCGCGAACAGCACGCTCATCTCCTTGCAATTGTCCATGCCGTTGAACACGACGATGGTCGGCGCCTTGGCGCCGGCGTGGGGCGATTTCATGAACAGCGCGGGCAGCGACTTGTCTTCATACGGCACCTCCACGCGCTCGCAGTTCGGATAACGCCGCAAGATGCCCTTGATCTGGCAGTCGATGGCAATGCGCCCCATCTCGCGTTTGTCCGGCCCTGGATAAATAAACCGCTCGGCAGTGAAGTAATACATCCCCGCGCGCAGGTAGTAGTTGCCCGCGCTCATGTGGTGGCCGGCGGCTTCGAGTTCGTCGGCGCGCGCGTGCAGACGCCGGCCCATGGCCGACCATTCCTCCCACCACGCTTGCGGCTCGCCCTGGCGCGCGCGCAAGTTTTCGCACACCTGATCGATTTCGCCCAGCGCCACCGCGCCGTAGGGGGCCATGCCCTTGGTGACGAGGATGGCGTTGGACCACAAACCGTTGCCGGGCAGGTGCTCGATCCAGGGGCCGTTCGCGTTCATGCGCTTTTCCGTATAAGATTAAAAGCTTTTTCCAAACCCAGTTTTCCAAACCCCAAAAACCGAAGCGAGGAGATGATGTTAAACCTGACACCTAAACTTACCATGCTCGCGGCCGCATGCGCTTTTGTGCCGCACTTGCCCGCAGCCGCGCAGGCCGCCGATGCCTATCCCGTGCGTCCGGTGCGGGTGATTATCCCCTTCGCCGCCGGCGGCGCCACCGATGTGCCCACGCGCATCATGGCGGCCAAGCTGGCCGAGCGCCTGGGGCAGCAGTTCGTCATCGACAACCGGCCGGGGCAGGGCGGCGCGCTGGGTGCGGCGCTGGCGGCCAAGGCGGATCCCAACGGCTACACCCTGGTGATGGCCGCCACGCCGTTTGTGGTGAGCCCGCATGTTTATAGCAATCTCACCTACGACCCGCTGAAGGATTTTACGCCGATCACGCAGTTTGGCTCCGCGCCCAATGTGCTGGTGGTGCATCCTTCGCTCGGCGTCAAGAATACGCAGGATTTGATCAAACTCGCGGCGGGCCAGCCCGGCAAGCTTGACTGGGCCTCATCCGGCACCGGCGGCGGGCAGCATCTGTTTGGCGAATTGTTCATATCGATGGCGAACGTCAAGGTCACGCATATTTCGTACAAGGGCAGCGGTGCGGCCACCGCGGATTTGCTCGGCGGGCAGGTCAAGATCGGCTTTCCCGGCATTGCGATTGCGCTGCCGCACCACAACGCCAAGCGTCTGCTGGCGCTGGGCGTGACCACCGCCAAGCGTTCCGCGCAGATGCCCGATGTGCCGAGCATCGCCGAGGCGGTGCCGGGCTACGACGCCACCTTCTGGCTGGGCATGGCCGCACCCAAGGGCACGCCCAAGGCGGTGATTGACCGTTTGCAAAAGGAAATCGTTGCCTTATTGAAGCTGCCCGATGTGGTGACGGCGTTTCAACGCGCCGGCACCGATACCGCGCCGTCCGACCCGCAAGCCTTCGAGCGCTTCATACGCCAGGAATACGACAAGTGGGGCAAGGTGATCCGCGCGGTGGGCATCAAGGGGAACTGATGCGCGCGGCGCGCGCGGGGGTTGCGATCACAGCTTGCGCAAGATCTCCGCGCCGCGCGCGAGCGTGTCTTCGGATTTGGCGAAACAAAAGCGCAGCACGCGGTGCGCGGGCGGCTCACGGTAGAACACCGAAACGGGGATCGACGCCACGCCCTTTTCCCGGGTGAGCCGGATGGCAATATCGTAGTCAAGCTCGTCGCTGATGGCGTCGTACGCCAGGTTTTGAAAGAACGTGCCGCGCGAGGGCAGCGGTTTGAAGCGCGAGCCCTTTAAGCCTTCAAGAAAAAAATCGCGTTTGCGTTGATAAAACACCGACAGCGACAAATACGCGTCCTTGTTTTTCAGGTAATCGGCGAACGCGTATTGCACGGGGCTGTTGCACACAAAGGCGTTGAACTGGTGCACCTTGCGAAATTCCAGCATCAGGTTTTTCGGCGCCAGCGCGTAACCCATTTTCCAGCCGGTGACGGCGTAGGTTTTGCCGAAGGAATTCACCACAATGCTACGTTCGGCCAAACCGGGGACCGAGGCGACGCTTTGGTGCTTGTGTCCGTCGTACACCAGGTGCTCGTAGACTTCGTCGCTGGCGATGATGATGTCGGTGTCGCGCAGCAAACTCGCCAGCACGCGGAAATCCTCGCCCGACATCACGCTCGCGGTCGGGTTGTTGGGCGAGTTTAAAATTATCATGCGCGTTTTGGGCGTGATGGCGTGTTTCACCGCGTTCCAGTCGATTCCGTAGTCGGGGTATTGCAACTGCACATAAACGCATTTGCCGCCGTTGACCTCAACCGCCGGGGCGTAGCTGTCGTAGGCGGGCTCGAACAAAATCACCTCGTCGCCGGGATTCACGAACGCGCTCACCGCGGTGAAGATGGCGTAGGTGGCGCCGGGCGTCACCGTGACTTCGTGCTCCGGATCGTAGTGCGCGCCGTAGAGTGAAGACATTTTTTCTGCGATCGCTTCGCGCAGCCTCATCACGCCCGCCATCGGCGGATATTGGTTGTAGCCGGAATTGATGTATTTGCAAAACAGTTCGCGCAACTGTGGCGCGCAATCGAAGTCGGGAAAACCTTGCGACAGATTGATCGCGTTGTGCTCCGCCGCCAAACGCGACATGACGGTGAAAATGGTGGTGCCGACGTTGGGGAGTTTGGAGGTGATGGGATGGGGATAATCGATCATGGGTGAATACGAAAAACGTTTTGACGCAGACTAACGAAGATTAACGCGGATTTACGCAGATTAAGAACCACAGCGCCGTTGTCTGCGAAAATTCGCGTTAATCTGCGTCTAATATGTAACTATTTGATTTAATAGAGTTTTTTTATTGTGACGCCACGCGCCGCGCGGCGAGCGCGTTGAGATCGTCGATGTAGTTTTGGATTCTGTGCAAAACATGCGCGCGTTGCTCGCGTGTTAACAACTGTTCGACCTCAAGATAAAACATCATGCGCTTTTCGTAGCTGTCTTTTAATGCCGCGGCGACTTCGGGCGGGCGGCCTTTTTCCCAATCGGCGAGCCACGCGTTTAGGCTGCGCGCGAACTGCGCCTGATTATGGCGTTGCTTGAGCAGCGCGAGAAACTCTTGTTGCCGGCGCTGGCGGTCCTGGTGGCGCAGCGCCTCGGTATACGGCACGCGCTCGTATAGCTCGGCGATGCGCTCTTCCTGCGCTTTCGTGAGCGGGCCGCTCCAGTCCCTGATGCGCTTTAAGGTGCGTTCGGTGCGCGCGTGGCGTTGCTGTTCGCGGTTGCCGCCCAGTTGATACTCGCGCATGAACTTTTGATTGACCTTGGCGAATTGCTTTTCCAGCGCGGCGATGTTCTCAGGCGTTAACGTGGCGAGCAAGTCCACCGCGTCCGGCGTGCCCTTAACCGTAATCGCGCGATAACGTGCGCGCACGCCACCGATGATCCACAGTGCGTCCTCGCGCGTGACCCGATGCTCGGCGCGGTTTTTGATTTCCCCCAAAAAGCGCACGTAATCGGGCAGCGCTTCCTGGCGATGCCATTTGAGCAGCCCGTCAACGCGCGCGCTAAATTCCTGGCGTTGACGCGTATCAAGATCGAAATAGTCGTTCGCCACGTAGGCTAAGAGAAAATCGGCCTGGTTGTAGGCCAAGCGCAGCGTGCTGCAGCCGGCCACGGCGAGCAGCAGCAACGCCACGCACAGCGCGCGCAAGGTACGAGACGGGGGCTTCACCAGCGGCATGCCGGCAACGCGTTTTATGAAACGCCGGCGCCGCGTGGCGGCCGCGCGCGCGGGTTAGAGGGCATTGAAGTATTCCACCATGCGCTTACGCTGCGCGGCATCGGGCAAGCGGCCCACGCCGGCGGCCATGTTATCTTTCAGATGCGCCAGGCGCCGCGTGCCGGGTATCACGCAAGTCACCGCCGGGTGCCCCAGCAAATACTTCAAAAAAAATTGCGCCCAGGAATTGCAATTGAATTCTGCGCACCAGGCCGGCACGGGCTTACCCTTCACGCGCGAAAACAAACCCGCTTGCGCAAATGGCCGATTGATAATCGTCGCGACACCGGCATCCAGACACGCCGGCAGCAGGCGCGTTTCCGCCTCCCGTTCGAGCAGCGAGTAGTTAAATTGCACCATATCATAAGTATTTAATTTTATTAATTTTTCTAGTGCGGCGTGAGCTCCGGCGTGATAATGCGTGATGCCCAGGTAGCGAATGCGGCCTTCGGCTTTCCACGCCTTTAGCGTTTGTGTGTGGGTGTTCAAATCGAGCAGGTTGTGGATTTGCATCAAATCCATCACCTTGCCCGCGCGCATCAGCTTGAACGACTCGTTCATTTGGCGAATGCCGGCGTCGCGCCCACTCACCCAAACCTTGGTGGCGTAAAAATATCGGTTGCGGTTACCGAGTTCGTCGACCAGATCGCCCACCACGCGTTCGGCTTCAGCGTACATCGGCGAGGAATCGATCACCGTGCCGCCGAGCGCTGTGAACTCCTGCAGCACCTGCTGCAGTTCGGCGCGTTCGGGCGCGTTCGGGCCGACGTTAAACGTGTCGTAGGTACCGATACCCACCACCGGCAGCAGCTCGCTGGATTTTTGGATAGGGCGTTTGATCATGGCGTGGGGTTGCGCGGTCGCAGTCATGGGCAGCACCGTGGAGGCAGCGAGAAATTGTAGCGCGCGGCGGCGCGCGGGGTTTTTGATCGTCGTCAGCATATGAAAGCGGCGTATAGTATGGCATGTCTTAGACGGCGAATTTGCGAGGGAATTCCATCATGGCTCAAAACTTGTTGCGCGATGGCTTGGTGGCCTTTGTTAAAGGCGCCTGCCCCACCTGCGTGATGATCGCGCCGGTGATGGCCGCGGCGGCGCAAGCGCGCGGCGATTTTCAAGTGGTCACCCAGGATGACCCGAATTTCCCCGCGGGTGTCGCCAATGTGGTTGACGACCGCGCGCTCGATCAATCGTGGCTGAATAACATCGAAGCGACGCCGACGTTGATTCGTTACGCGGCTGGCCGCGAAGTCGAGCGCGTGATGGGCTGGGATCGCGCGGGCTGGCAGCGCTTGACTGGCATCGACTCGCTAGGCGCCGATCTGCCAGCGCTCAAACCGGGGTGAGGCTCCCTATCACTCGAGCCCGGGGTGGCCGAGCGCATGCAAGTGAAATTTCCGGGGCGGGGTTAAGTTCGTTAAAGGCTTCACCGCAGAGGCGCAGAGTTAACGCAGAGAAAAACTTTTCCAAGGGTTAACGCCTTGGCGCTGACGAGTATCTGGATGAAGCGCGTGTATCGGCCCCAGCGTGCGCACGAAGCCGACGGTGAGCGAGGGGCTGGCGATCGCGCCCCGTGCGCCGCCGGCGCCGCTAAACCGCGCCGATAAACTCCACCATGCGTTTACGCTGCGCCGCGTTGGGCAGGCGCGTGCGTCCGGCGTCGAGGTTATCCACCATGTGCTCGACGCGGTCGGTGCCGGGAATCACCACGTTCACACTCGGATGCGCGATCAGGTATTTCAAGAAAAACTGCCCCCAGGTCGGCGCGTCGAATTCCTGTGCCCATTCCGGCACGGCCTTGCCTTGCACCGCGCGAAAAAGGGCCCCGCGCGCATAAGGCAGGTTGCACATCACCGCGGTGCCGGTGTCGGCGGCCACCGCCAGCAGTTTGTCTTCGACGCTACGCTCGGCCATCGAGTAATTTACCTGGATGAAATCGAGCTTTTCCGTTTGCAACATTTCGATCAGTCGCGCGTTGGCCTTGGCCTGATTCTGCGAATGGGTGACGCCAATGTATTTGCACAGGCCTTGCGCCTTCCATTCGCGCGCCAGTGCGAGATGGGTGTCGGCCTCGGCGCGCGGCACGAAGCCGATGTTGTGGCGCAGCATCAATTCGATTTTTTCGCTGCGCAGCCGGCGTTGCGATTCCTTCATTTCGGCAATGGCGCCCTCGCGCCCCGCCGCGCGAAACTTGGTGGCGATGAAGGCGCGCTCGCGCGCTTTCATCTCGGTGAGCAGATCGCCCAGCGTCGCTTCCGCCGGGCCGTAGGAGGGCGCGGCATCGATCACGCTGCCGCCGGCATCCAGCAACGTGCGGATGACGCCGATGCGGCCGGCGCGTTTTTCGGTGTCGGCGCCGATGTCGAGCACGAACTGCGTGCCCAGGCCGACCACGCCGAGCTTCTCGCCAGTCTTGGGCACCGCGCGCGTGAGCAGCGCGGGCTTGGCGCCGCTTTGCGCGTATGCGGCGGGGAGGAGGGCAGCGCCCGCGAGGCCCGCGCCGAGTGCCAGCAGTTGCCGCCGCGCGCGGTTGTGGGGATATTTAACGTTGATGGGGTTCATATAAAAAGTTTTTTAAAATCAATAGGTTACGGTTTTTAAAACTTAGGCGCTACGATCGCGGTGCGATGCTCTTGCATGCGGCCCAAGGCGAGCGCCAGGGCGAGCCACGCCGCGGTCACCGGCACTGTGGCCAGTGAAATGGCGCCCAGTTCCAGCCCCGCGCCGCGCAGCGCGTGAAACACCCAGCCGAACAACGCATCGCTGCCGCGAAACACCACGTTATCGATGACGTTTTTGGCCTTGTATTTTTCCTCGCGCTCGAGCACGGTGAATAATACTTCGCGCGCCGGGTTGGAGATCGCAAAGTTGGCGGCGCGTTGCGCGGCCTGGAACGCGATCACCACCCACAACATCGGTGTTGCCCACAGCGCGATAAAGCCGATTGCGAACACCAAGGGCAAAAACGCCGCCGCCGGCCCCGCGCCGAAACGCTTGATCAGTTTGCCGGTGGCGGCAAATTGCACCACGATGGTGAGTAAACTCACCGCCAGATCGATGCGCGCGAAAATCGCCGTGCGTTGGTTGGGGTCGTCGCTCAAGGCGCGCACGATTTCGATCTGCTGGAAATAAAGAAACGTTCCCGCCAGCGACAACAGCGCCACCCACAGCGCAATGCCGGCGAGATAAGGCGAGCGCGCGATCATCGCGATGCCGGCAAGCCAGCCCCCGCCCAACGCGGCATCGGGTTTGGTGGTGGGCGCGCGTTCGGTTTTGAATGCCACCGTGGCGCGTTCCAAGCGCATCGCGCAAAACACCGCGACTTCCAACAGTAGCGCCGCGATGATCAGCAAATTGGCGCGCCCGAGCGGCACCGCCAGCGTGGTGGCGATGATCGGCCCCAGCAGCGCGCCGGCCGAGCCGCCGGCGGCGATAAAACCGAACAGGCGCTTGCCTTGCTCCGAGCCGTAAAGATCGGCCATGAACGACCAGAACACCGACACCGCGAACAGGTTGAACACGCTGATCCACACGAAGAACACCATCGCCGTGTGCTGCAACGCGATGCCCTGCGTCAAAAACACCCAGAAAATAACGATGTTTGCGACGAAAAAGTGATACACCAACGGGATAAATTTTTGCCGCGGCAGCCGCGCCACCAGCGCGCCGTAAAGCGGCACCACCGCCAGCATCACAAAAAATGTCGCGGTGAACAGCCACGGCAGGTTTTTAATGCCGCTGGCAATGCCCATTTCATCGCGCACCGGGCGCAGCACGTAGTAGCCGGCGAGCAGAAAAAAGAAATAGCCAAACGACCACAGCAGGGCGCGCACCTCGCCGGGTTGAACGGCGACGATGCGGGTGAGCAGGGGGTGGACGGCGTTTGTCGATGCGGCGCTCATTCGCGGAGCATATCGTAATTCTCGGCGAGTCTCGCGCCGGGCTGGTGGCGTGCGCTAATCCAGGCGCGTCTCGCCGCACACCCCACAACTGATGATGGTGGGGTGCACGCCGATGGCCTGGGCGATTTTTTCGATCTGCTGGATTTCGAGTTCGTCGGCGATGCCGTCGGCGCGCGCGATCACGCACAAATCGTGCACCACCTGCGCGCGCCGCAGCGACGGCACCGCTTGATTCACCCCCTCGATGCGCTTGGGCAGCTCATCGATGATCGCGCGGGTGTTAAGCGGCCGCGGAACGGAGCCCGCGCCGAGCAGGTTTTCCAGCGCCGCCAGCACCGCTTTGTTGGGCTCGCCGCGCACCACCGCCAGCGACACCGCGCCGGCAAAAAGCAGGCGGCGCATCGCCTCGGCCGCTTCCGAGCGCTCTTGCAGGTAACTCGGGTCCATCAGGCTCATCAGCGCCTGCACCTCGTCTTCGAGTTGATCCATGCCGGTGCCGCCCGGCGCCATTTGCGCCGATTTAGAATAAAGTTCGGCCGCGCGCAGGCGCAGCGGGCTGAACGGGTGCGTGGTGAACCAGTCGGCGCGCGCCGGCGCGTCGGCCTTGGCTTCGCGCAGCGATTCCTCGCGCAAGTCGCCGGCCTGGGCGACAAATTGATCAATGAGGATGTTCACCCGGCCGCCGCGCAAACCCGAGGCGAGTTTGAACAGCGAATGCGCCGCGGGCTTAAAGCCGCCGGCGCACGCCATTCCCGCGCGGTCACAGGAAATCTCGGCATAACGTTGCCACGCGAACAGTTGCAAGGCGAGTTCCGCCGAGATCGGATTCTGCCCGCCCAGCAGCGCGCCGGTGGGGATGCGGTGGTGCTCGAATAAATGATGCCCCAGCTCGTGCCCGACCACGAATTTGAGTTCCGGCGCATCGAACGCTTCGAGCAGGCTCGAGGACAACATCACCAGCAGCAGGCCGCGCTCCGGCCGTACCGCCGCGGCGTTGAATACCGGCGCGGGGTAGACGTAGGTTTCCACCGGCGCGGTGATCTGTAGCGTGGCGCGGCACGATTCCATGATGGCGTGCACGTCCGGCGCCATCGCGGGCGCCAGGCGCAGGGCGGTGCCGAGTAACTGCCGGCGCGCGTTCATTTCGCTTGCCTGTTTGTCGAAGCGCTCGATGGCGAGTTTGATGTCGCGCTCTTCGGTTAACTTGTCGAATCAGTAGTGTCCGGACGTTAATCGAATAAATTCAATTGGTTAGCGGACATGTCCGGAATTTCGTCGGCGACGATTTTGTTAAGTAGTTGATCCAATGGCATTTTCTCGAACATCGTGAGGCTCAAGAT
>VGIF01000098.1 GCA_016868015.1 Betaproteobacteria bacterium | reverse complement strand
AAACGCTGTTCAAATCGAGACCAGAAAAAATCATCTGTTATTTATTTACAATCAACCAATTAGCACGTTTCGGGCACTCAACGTCCGGACACTACTGATATTTTATAAAATCAAAATAACACGAAAATCGTTGACGTTGGTGCGCGTGGGGCCGGTCACCACCAAGTCATCCAGCGCGCCAAAAAAACCGTAGCCGTCGTTGTTGTCGAGCAGCTTCGCCGCATCGATTTGTTTGGCGGCGGCGCGCTGCAGTGCGTCGGGCGTGAGCACGGCACCGGCGTTGTCCTGTGAGCCGTCGATACCATCGGTGTCGCAAGCGAGCGCGTGTATGTTCGGCGCGCCGTTTAAATCCACCGCCAGCGACAACAAAAACTCGGCGCAGCGCCCGCCGCGACCGTTGCCCTTGACGGTGACCGTGCATTCGCCGCCGGAAATCAGCGCCACCGGCGGCCGCCACGGCGTGTGGTGGTTGCGAATTTCGCGCACCAGCGCACCGTAGACCTTGGCGACTTCGCGTGCCTCACCGGTGACCGAATCGCCGAGGATCACGGGTGTGACGCCTTGTGTCTGAAAAAAACTCGCCGCGGCTTGAAGCGACGCGTGCGCGGTGGCGATCACGCGGTTTTCCACGCGCTTGAATAACTTGTCGCCGGGCTTGGGCGTTTCGGCGATTTCACCCGCCGCGCCGCGCGTCAGATGCCGGTGAATCGCAGGCGGCGCCTGAACGCCATCGGCGCCGTGGCGTGCAATCACCGCCAGCGCATCGCGGTAGGTGCTGGGGTCGGGCGCGCAGGGGCCTGAGGCGATGTGCGTCGGGTCATCGCCGGTGACATCCGAAATAATCAACGTAGCGACCGGCGCACGGCATGCCGCCGCGAGTCTGCCGCCCTGGATGGCGGACAAGTGCTTGCGCACGATATTCATGTCTTGAATCGGCGCGCCGGATTTCAGCAGTTGCCGCGTCAGCGCTTGCAAATCGTCCATGCCGATACCGTCCGCCGGCAACGACAGCAGGCTGGAACCGCCGCCGGAGATCAGCACCAGCAGCAAGTCGTTCGCCGTCAACGCCTTCACGCGCTTTAAAATTTCCGCCGCGGCTTTTTGTCCGGCCTTGTCAGGCACCGGGTGGCCGGCTTCGATCACGGTGATGCGGTTGGTCAGCAACCCGTGCTGGTAACGCGTGATCACCAGCCCATCGAGCGGCGCATCGGCGGGCCAGTGCTGCTCGACGGCAAGCGCCATCGATGCGGCGGCTTTCCCGGCACCGACTACCAAAGTGCGGCCTTTGCGTGCATCCAGTGTTTTAGGCAAATGCGCGCCGACGATCTTCAGCGGATCCGCTGCGGCGAGCGCGGCTTGAAAGCCGCCCAGCATAAGCGTGCGCGCGTTCACCGTGGCAGCACCAATTTCAAGTAGCCCGCGGTGTGGCTGGCGGCGTGGTTGGCCACCGTTTCCGGCGTGCCCTCGGCGACGATGCGCCCGCCGCCGTTGCCGCCCTCCGGGCCAAGGTCGATGATCCAATCGGCGGTTTTGATCACATCGAGGTTGTGTTCGATCACCACCACCGTGTTGCCGTGGTCGCGCAGCCGGTGCAACACGCGCAGCAGCAAATCGATGTCGTGAAAATGTAGCCCCGTGGTCGGTTCATCGAGGATGTAGAGCGTGCGCCCGGTGTCGCGCTTGGACAGTTCCAGCGCCAGCTTTACGCGCTGCGCTTCGCCGCCGGAGAGCGTGATCGCGCTTTGTCCGAGCTTGATATAACCTAGGCCCACGTCGAGCAGCGTTTGCAATTTCCGCGAAATCGCCGGCACCGCGCTGAAAAACTCCGTGGCGTGCTCCACCGTCATGTCGAGCACTTCGGTGATGTTCTTGCCTTTGTAGAGGATCTGCAGCGTCTCGCGGTTGTAGCGCTTGCCGTGACACACATCGCACGGCACGTAGACGTCGGGCAAGAAATGCATTTCCACCTTTATCATGCCGTCGCCCTGGCACGCCTCGCAGCGCCCGCCCTTGACGTTGAAGGAAAAACGCCCGGCGCCGTAACCGCGTTCGCGCGCGGCGGGCACGCCGGCGAATAAATCGCGGATCGGGGTAAATAAGCCCGTATAGGTCGCCGGGTTGGAGCGCGGCGTGCGCCCGATCGGGCTTTGATCGACGTTCACCACTTTGTCGAAAAACTCCAGGCCCTCGATCGCCTCGTGCGGCGCGGGTCCTTGCGCGCTGCCATAAAGGTGTTGCGCGGCCGCCGCATAGAGCGTGTCGTTGATCAGTGTCGATTTACCCGAACCCGATACACCGGTGATGCAAACGAACAAACCGACGGGGATGCCGATATCGACGGCTTTTAAGTTATTGCCGGTGGCGCCTTTGATCAACAGCCGGCGTTGCTCGTTCATCGGATGACGCAGCGCCGGCACATCGATGCGGCGGCGCCCCGACAAGTACTGGCCGGTCAATGACTCCGCATTCGCGGCGACTTGCTGTGCCGTGCCTTCGGCCACCACGCGCCCGCCATGCACGCCCGCGCCCAAGCCCATGTCGACGACGTAATCAGCACTCACAATCGCGTCGTGATCGTGTTCGACCACGATCACCGAGTTGCCGATATCGCGCAGGCGTTTCAAAGTCTCGATCAAGCGCGCGTTATCGCGCTGATGCAAACCGATCGACGGCTCATCGAGTACATACATCACGCCGGTCAAGCCCGAACCAATTTGCGAAGCCAAGCGGATGCGCTGCGCTTCGCCGCCGGAGAGCGTGTCTGCCGCGCGGTCGAGCGATAAATAATCCAACCCGACGTTGACCAAAAATTGTAGCCGGTTGGCGATCTCGCGCACGATTTTGTCGGCGATCGCGCGGCGCGCGCCGGTGACATCCATCGCGGCAAAAAACGCCACCGCTTGATCCAGCGCTAAGTTACTGATTTCATGGATATTTTTTTCGGCCACCGTAACGTGCCGCGCCTCGCGCCGCAGGCGCGTGCCGGCGCATTCGGGGCAGGCTTGCGAGTTCAAATATTTGCCGAGTTCCTCGCGCACCAGCACCGAATCGGTTTCGCGATAACGCCGCTCCAGATTGGGCAGCACCCCTTCGAAGCTGTGCTCGCGTGCAAAGCGCCGGCCTTGCTCGCCGACGTAGCTGAAGCGAATTTTTTCGCTGCCCGAGCCGTAGAGCACGATGTTTTTTACTTCATCGCTCAAGCGATGGTACGGCGCCTCCAAATCAAAACGATAATGCTGCGCCAAGCTTTGCAGCATGTCGTAATAAAACTGATTGCGCCGATCCCAGCCTTTGATCGCGCCGGAAGCGAGCGACAAATCGGGAAACGCCACCACCCGCTTGGGGTCGAAAAAACTCACGCTGCCGATGCCGTCACAGCGCGGGCACGCGCCCATCGGGTTGTTGAAGGAAAACAGCCGCGGCTCCAACTCCGGCAGCGAATAGCTGCAAATCGGGCAGGCGAATTTGGCTGAGAATAAATGTTCCTTGCCGCTATCCATTTCCACCGCTACGGCGCGGCCGTCGGCGTGACGCAGCGCGGTTTCGAAAGATTCAGCCAGGCGCTGCTTGGCATCATCGCGCACGCGCAGGCGGTCGACGATGACATCGATGCTGTGTTTGTAATTCTTTTTGAGCTTGGGCAGGTTGTCGATTTCGTGCACCGTGCCGTCGATGCGCAGGCGAACAAACCCTTGCGCGCGCAGCTCATCGAACAAATCGGTTTGCTCGCCCTTGCGCCCGGCGATCAGCGGCGCCAGGATCATCAGGCGCGTGTCGGGCGGCAGCGTCATCACATGATCGACCATCTGCGCGACACTTTGCGCTTGCAGCCGTTGGCCGTGATCGGGACAGTGCGGATCGCCTACGCGCGCAAACAGCAAGCGCAGGTAATCGTGAATTTCGGTGATGGTGCCGACGGTGGAGCGCGGGTTATGGCTGGTGGCTTTTTGCTCGATGGAAATCGCCGGCGACAGCCCGTCGATCAAATCGACATCGGGCTTTTCCATGATCTGCAAAAACTGCCGTGCGTACGCGGAGAGCGATTCGACGTAACGGCGTTGCCCTTCGGCATAGAGCGTATCGAACGCGAGCGAGGATTTGCCCGAGCCCGACAAACCGGTGATCACCACCAGTTGATTGCGCGGCAAATCGAGGCTGATGTTTTTAAGATTATGTGTGCGTGCGCCGCGCACGCGGATGTATTCGCCGCTTTTCGCGTACGTATCCGCGCCGGCGGACGAAGAGGCGCCTGCACCGGTTTGGGGCAAGCGGATGACGTTCGCGCCGCCGCCGTTATTTCGACTCGAAACCTTGGCCAAAGGGTCAACCAGTGTGTAAACCTAAACCTGCTAATATACCCGGCTTTTGATTCAAGTCCAAAGTTGTTTCGCTGATGCCATCCTCTAACCGTATGTCCGCCCTGGAAATACGCGCAAGCTTGGCGCTTGCCAGCGTGTTTGGGCTACGGCTCTTCGGTATGTTTGTGATCCTGCCGGTGTTCGCGATTTACGCGGAGACGCTGCCCGGCGGCACAAACTTGACGCTGGTGGGCGTGGCGATCGGCATCTACGGGCTCACGCAAGCCATCCTGCAAATTCCCTTCGGTTGGTGGTCCGACCGCTTTGGCCGCAAGCCGGTGATTTATTTCGGCTTGCTGTTATTCGCCATCGGCAGTTTTGTCGCGGCCTATGCGCCGAATATTTACGTGGTGATTATCGGGCGCATTTTGCAGGGTGCGGGTGCGGTGTCGGCGGCGGTGATTGCGTTGGCCGCCGATTTGACGCGCGAAGAGCATCGCACCAAAGCGATGGCGATGATCGGCTCGACCATCGGCGTGGTGTTCGCGCTCTCGCTGGTGGCGGCGCCGTGGTTGAACGATAGCATCGGCGTGCCGGGCATTTTTGCGTTGACCGGCGCACTGGCGTTGGGCGCGATGCTGGTCATCTGGCGCGTGGTGCCGGCGGTTGCCGAAGTGCCGCAGGCGAGATCGCCACGTTTGCTCGCCGATCTCCAAACCCTGTTGGCCGATGCGCAACTGGCGCGGCTTAACTGGGGCATCTTCGCGCTGCACGCGGTGCTGATGGCGCTGTTTATCGCCGTGCCGTTCGCCTTGCGCGATGCGGGTATGCCGTTAAATCAGCATTGGAAAGTTTATTTACCGGTGATGCTTGCATCGTTCGTGCTGATGTTGCCGGCGGTGCTGGGCGGGCAGCGGCCGGGGCGCTTGAAAGGCTGGTTCACGGCTGCGGTGGCGCTGCTGTTGGCGGTGCAACTGGCGATGCCGTGGATGACCGGCAGCGTGTGGATGATTGCATTGTTTTTATTGCTGTTTTTCACGCCGTTTAATGTGTTGGAAGCAATGCTGCCATCGTTGGTGTCGCGCATCGCACCGCCGCAGTTAAAGGGCGCGGCGATCGGGGTCTACAGCAGTTTGCAGTTCTTGGGCACGTTTGCGGGCGCCGCGGCGGGCGGGTTTTTGTATAGCCGCTGGGGCGTGGCTGGCATCGTGTTGCCGGGCGCGATCTTGCTTGCGATCTGGCTTATACTCGCGATCGGAATGCAAGCGCCGCCGCCGCGTGGCGCGGCTGAGCCGGTGGCGCAGGCGGCGCGATAAATTTTTCAGGAGTTCAATATGGCATCGGTCAACAAAGTCATCCTCATCGGTAACCTTGGCAAAGATCCGGAAACGCGTTATCTGCCCAATGGTGACGCGGTTGCCAATTTCAGTATTGCGACCACCGAAAAATTCAAAGACAAAAGCGGCGCGCAGCAAGAACACACCGAATGGCATCGCGTATCTTTTTTCGGGCGCCTGGCGGAAATCGCCGGCGAATATCTGAAAAAAGGCTCGCCGGTTTACGTCGAAGGCAGTATCCGCACGCGTAAGTGGCAAGACAAGGAAGGGCAGGATCGCTACACCACCGAGATTCGTGGTGATCGTCTGCAGTTGCTCGGCAGCCGTGGCGGCGGCGCGGAGAATATGTCGCGCGAACCGGCAATGGCGAGCTCCAGCGGCGGCGGTGGCGGTGCAAGTGGTGAAAAACGCGCGCCGGCGAAAAAGGGCGGCGGGTTTGACGAAATGGATGACGATATTCCGTTTTAACCGCGAACGGTAAAACCTTAGCCACGGATTTCTCAGATTTACACGGATTTTTCCGCGGTTAATCTGTGTTTATCTGTGAAATCTGTGGCGAAAAAGGTTTTGATGTTTTACTTGGACTGATATGCCAAGCCCAAAGGTTGACGCCCAAAGCCTGATCGACCGCGCCGTCATTCACGACGTGCAATGCCGCTACTTCCAGGGCATCGATCGCGGCAGCGTCGAACAAGTGCGCGGTTGTTTTACCGACGATGTGAAGTGCTGGTACGACGGCAAACCGTCCACCGACGGCCTCGCCGCGTGCATGGACAACTTCTGGGCGTTCAAGTATCAGCAAAGCGGCGAGTGGAAAATCACCACGCATTTCATGGGCAACCTCACTTTCAGCGCCATGGATCGCGACAGCGCCGAGACCGAGACCAACGCCATCGCCTTTCTGGTGCTGAAAACCGGCGAGCCCAAGGCCGAGGTCACTGCCATGCGCAGCCTGCGTTACCTCGACCGCTGGCGCCGCACCGGCGATGGATGGCTGATTTGCGAGCGGCAGCACACGCTCGACTGGAGCAGCGTGGTGCCGACGGCGTTTGCCACGCAGACAGCGAAACGCATTAACTCGCGGCCTTCAAAGACGAGTTGGTGAACGCGTGGCGTAGGGCGTGGCGTCACGAGTTTTCAGCCTCAAACGGCGCGGTCTGCCCGCGCAAGGTAATCGAACCGGCGAGCCTGAGCGGGTTCACAATCAACTGTCCGGCAAAACAGCCGCCCTTGGCGTTGCGCGCCGGCGCGACGATTTTTGCCATCGGTTCGTCCGAGTCGATATCCAGACTGGTGGTGACGTCCTGCCAACGGTCTTTGACCGTGCCTTTTAACACCGAGCCGGCGAGCTGAAAGTCGAGCCCGACATGGCAGCTCGCTTTTTTCATGTTCCGCGGCATTTGATGGTTTTTCACTCATGACGTGCGCCTCGGTTGCAAAATCGTGCGATCCGTTTAAAATGGAAGAAGGCCCCCAAAAAGGCACTCGCACGGTAAGTGCGCGGCGCCATCCCGAGAAGTGAGGCGGGAATAACGAGGAGCACGCCCATGCGCAACGGTCTTTCGAATGAATGGCGCGGTTTCTTCACGCTGGGTGCGGTGTTGCTTGCCGGCGCAACGCCCCCAACTTTCGCGCAGAACTGGCCGGTCAAGCCCGTGCGGATTATTTATCCAAGCGCGCCCGGCGGCCAGTACGACGCGCTGTTGCGCAGCGTGAGTCAGCGCCTGCACGAAACCTTCGGGCAGAGCTTTGTGGTGGACAATCGCGCCGGCGCCAACGGCATCATCGGCACCGAGCTTGGCGCCAAATCGCCCCCCGACGGCTATACGCTGGTCGGCACCACCAACAGCATGCTGGTGATGAACAAGGCGGCGTTTGACAAGCTCCCGTTTGAGCCGCTGCGCGATTTCGCGTTCATCACCATCATGATGTCTTCGCCTTTCGTATTATGCGTGCACCCCTCGTTGCCGGCAAAAAGCGTTAGCGATCTGGTGGCGCTCGCAAAAAAACGACCAGGCGAACTGACTTATGGATCGTTCGGCCCTGCCAGCGTGCCGCTGTTTGGCACGGAACTGTTTCAGCAAAAGACGGGTATCAAGCTCACTCACATTCCTTACAAGGGCGGTACGCCGGCGGCGATGGCGTTGTTGGCGGGCGAAGTGCCGATCCTGCTGAACTCGATGTTAAATCAACTCTCGTTGATTCGCGCCGGGCGTGTACGTGCTTTGGCGCTTGCTGGCCCAACACGCCTGCCGGTGCTGCCCGATCTGCCGACGTTCGTGGAACAAGGCATCGCGGGCGCCGATACCGAAGGCTGGTATGCGCTGGCCGCGCCGCGCGGCACGCCGCCGGATATTTTGCGGCGCGTGCGCGAAGTCATTGGTGCGACGCTCAAACTTCGTGATGTTCGCGACAACATCGAATCGACCGGCTCACAGATTATTTTTAACACCCCAGCCGAGTTCGAAGCACGCGTGCGCAGCGATATCGAAAAATGGACCGCGGTGGCGCGGATTGCCAATATCAAGCCGAATTGATCTTGCGCAGGCGAACCGAATTGGGAATTGTTTATAAGTATTTGATTTTATTAATATTTTTTATTCGTTTCTCAAGCAGCGATGTGATACGCACCGCGCTTTCCCCGGCATTAGAGCGTTTCCAAAATTTTCAATGATGTTGGCGGTTAAGCCAGGCATGCCCTGACGCATTAGCCACGGTATTTTTCACGGTATAGACGCGGTCGCCGATGCTACGAAACATTGATAACATCGGTATTCACGCCGGCGCAATGCAAGTGTCGCATAATCGGCGCTAAGCGCTTGGTGTATAATACTTTTTCCCGTTCTCCCTTGCGTTTTTTGATCGATCGAGTGACCGGCCATGCCGATTTACGAGTATCGCTGCGACAGTTGCGGCTTTCAAAAAGAGTTCATTCAGCGCATGAGTGACGCGCCGCTGACCGATTGCCCGGCATGTAACAAGCCGACGTTTAGCAAAATGGTCACCGCGGCGGGCTTTCAATTAAAGGGTGGCGGCTGGTACGTGACGGATTTCAAGGGCGGCAACGCCAGCGGCAAAAAATCCGGCGATAAGGCTAGCGAGAGCGGCGCCAAGGAAAGCAAGTCGGAATCGTCCGGTGGCGAAGCCGCGAAAAGCGACAAGCCCAAGGGCGAATCGGCGTCCGCCAGCCCTGCATCGACGCCGTCAACCCCGTCGAGCGCGAGTTGACTTCAAGCGCCGCAAGTGGACGTAACTATTGTGGCGGGTTCGCGTTAGGCGCGTAGGGCGAGTTAAATCGTTCGCCGATGGGTTGAACGAACGCCGCCGGACTTTCGTCTACACCTGAACCGTTTCTCGCCCGCGTTTATGCAAAAAAAGAGCTTTTTCAAACGCTACCTGATCACCGGTTTGTTGATCTGGGTACCGTTGGTGGTCACCGTGTGGGTGTTGAACCTGCTGGTGTCGGTCATGGATCAGTCGCTGCTGCTGTTGCCCGATGCGCTGCGCACCGAAAACTGGCTCGGCGTGCACATCCCGGGGCTGGGTGTGATCCTCACGTTGACGGTCGTGTTCGTGACTGGGGTCGTCACCGCGAATATCGTCGGTCAGAAGCTCGTGCGCTTTTGGGAAGGCGTGCTGCTGCGCATCCCGGTGGTGAACTCGATATACAAGGCGGTGAAGCAAGTCAGCGATACGCTATTTTCCGGCTCCGGCCACGCGTTTCGCAAGGTGTTGCTGGTGCATTATCCGCACCCGGAAGCGTGGTCGCTCGCGTTGCAAACCAATATTCCGCCGGAAATCGCCGCGCACTTGCCCGATGAGCATGTGGCGGTTTTTATTCCGACCACGCCGAGTCCGGTCAACGGTTTTTATTTTTTTGTGAAAAAGAGCGAAGCCATCGAGCTCGACATGACCATCGATGAAGCGCTCAAATACATCATCTCCATGGGCGTGGTAACTTCCGACGCGGCCAAGGGCCGCAAAGTCGCCGGGCCGCGCATGCCGCCGCTGCCGCAAGCGCCCGAGACCATGCCGCCCGCAGTGCAGCCGCGCGCGGCCAACGAATAACCCTTCAAGCAGAACAATATGCGTAGCGAGTACAGCGGCTTGGTGAGCCGCAAACAACTGGGGCAGGTCGTCACCGTTCAGGGCTGGGTGCATCGCCGGCGCGATCACGGCGGCGTGATTTTTATCGACTTGCGCGACCGCGAAGGCTTGCTGCAAATCGTGTGCGATCCGGATACGCCGGAAACCTTCAATGTCGCGGAATCCCTGCGCAACGAATTCGTGGTGCAAGTCACCGGCAAGGTGCGCCCGCGGCCCGATGGCACGGTGAACACCAACCTCGTCAGCGGCGAAATCGAAGTGCTGGCGCAAACCATCGAGGTGTTGAATCCGTCGCTCACGCCGCCGTTTTTGATGGACGATGAAAATCTCTCCGAAAACGTGCGCCTGGAATACCGTTTTCTCGATTTGCGCCGGCCGCAGATGCAAAAGAATCTGCGCCTGCGTTATCGCACGGCGATGGCGGTGAGAAATTATTTGGACAAGCTCGGTTTTATCGACATCGAAACGCCGATGTTGACGCGCTCCACACCCGAAGGCGCGCGCGATTACCTGGTGCCTTCGCGCGTGCACGATGGATCGTTTTTCGCGCTGCCGCAGTCGCCGCAGTTGTTCAAGCAATTGCTGATGGTGTCGGGCTTTGACCGTTACTATCAGATCGTGAAGTGTTTTCGCGACGAAGACTTGCGCGCCGACCGCCAGCCGGAATTCACGCAAATCGATATCGAGACCTCGTTCCTGAATCAGCAGGAAATCACGGACATGATGGAAAAGATGATTTGCGCCGTGTTCAAAGAGGTGCTCGACATCGATCTGCCGCAGCCTTTCCCGCGCATGAAATTCGATGAGGCAATGTCGCGTTACGGCTCGGACAAACCCGATCTGCGTGTCTCGCTCGAATTGACCGAGATGACCGACGCGATGAAGGAAGTCGCCTTCAAAGTGTTCTCCGGCCCCGCCAACGCGCCGGGCGGGCGCGTGGCGGCGCTGCGTGTGCCGGGTGGCGGGGCGCTCACGCGCGGCGAGATCGACGCCTACACCGAGTTCGTCAAGATTTACGGCGCCAAGGGCTTGGCCTACATCAAGGTTAACGACGTCACGCAGTTAAACGAAAGCGGTTTGCAATCGCCGATCGTGAAAAACCTTTCCGCCGCGGCGTTGAAAGCGGCGATCGAACGCACCGGCGCGCAAAACGGCGATTTGATTTTCTTCGGCGCCGACAAAGCCAAGGTGGTGAACGAAGCGCTGGGCGCGTTGCGCGCCAAGATCGGCCACGAAAAAGGCTTTGCCGAAAAAGCGTGGCGACCGCTGTGGGTGCTCGACTTCCCGATGTTCGAGTGGGATGAGCAAGACCAGCGCTGGAACGCCATGCATCACCCGTTTACCTCCCCGATGGCGGGGCACGAAGATCTGCTCACCAGCGACCCGGCCAAGGCGCGCGCCATTGCGCACGACATGGCGCTAAACGGCTGGGAGATCGGCGGCGGTTCGGTGCGGATACACCGCCAGGACGTGCAGTCCAAAGTGTTCGGCGCACTGGGCATCGGCACGGAAGAAGCCGAAGCCAAGTTCGGCTTTTTGCTCAAAGCCTTGCAATACGGCGCGCCGCCGCATGGCGGCATTGCGTTCGGGTTGGATCGCATCGTCACCCTGATGGCGGGCGCGGAGTCGATCCGCGACGTGATCGCGTTTCCGAAAACCCAGCGCGCGCAATGCTTGCTCACGCAGGCACCCAACACGGTGGATGAAAAACAATTGCGCGAACTGCACATCCGGTTGCGCAGGGTGGAAGCGCCGGCAGCGTAGTGGCGTGTTGTCACGTCGTCATCGCGCGCGCATCGCCGCGCGTTAGTTCGGTAGACGACATTTCAGGTTGGCTTTAAGGCCCACACCGATGATAAAAATATTAAATAAAATCAAATACTTATGTATTTTCATGGCGGCGGCGCTGATGGCGCTGCCGGCGTATGCGCAATTGCGCGAATCACCATCACAAGCGCAGCCTGCGCAAACGCAACAACGCGTACAGCCGACGCTCGCCAACATCGCGGTGAAGGATTTGCCGCCGGAAGCGCACACCACGTTAAAACTCATCGAAAAAGGCGGGCCCTATCCGCATGACCGCGACGGCATCGTGTTCGGCAATTTCGAAAAACGCTTGCCGATCAAGGATCGTGGTTACTACCATGAGTTCACCGTCAGAACGCCGGGCGTCAGCCACCGCGGCGCGCGGCGCATCGTCACCGGCAAGGGCGGTGAAAAGTATTACAGTGACGATCACTACAAAACCTTCAAACGGATCGTGCCATGAGCGCCGCCCCCACTCTCGACGCCAAGCGCTCCGGCCTTTATCGTGCGCCGGCGAGCGTGCAAGCCTTGCACAGGGCCGCGCAGGCGGCGGGCTTGATCTGGCTCGACATGCCGCTCGCGGCCGTCACCAACAAAGACCAGTTTCTTGCCCTCGCCAAAAAACAAATGAAACTACCCGCGCACTTCGGTGAAAACTGGGATGCGCTCGCCGATTGCCTGCGCGACTTTGCGTGGCTAAAAGCCCAAGGCTACGTACTGCATATGACCGACGGCGGCAAATTCGCCAAGGCCGCGCCCGGCGATTACCAAACCGCGCTCGATGTGCTGGCCGAGGCCGCGGCGTTTTGGAAAGGCAAGGCAACGCCGTTTGTGGTGCTGGTCGCGTGCGCGAAGGATTTGCCGGCGTATTAGCGCAAAGTGAGCGGAGAACCGCATCGGTTTTCACGCCTTACTCCTAACACCTCACGCCTCACGCAGTCAGAAGTGGCCTATAAAATCCCCGAGTCGGTGCTGGTCATCGTGCACACCCCCGACCTGCAAGTGCTGCTGATGGAGCGCGCCGACCACCCCGGCTATTGGCAATCGGTCACCGGCAGCAAACACACCGTGGACGAGCCGCTGGAACTCACCGCGGCGCGCGAGCTTGCCGAGGAAACCGGGCTGGATGCGAATCAGTACCGGCTTAAAAACTGGCACAAGCAATACACCTTCGAAATTTTCCAGCACTGGCGCAGCCGTTTCGCGCCGGGCGTCACGCACAATCTGGAACACGTGTTTAGCCTCGAAGTGCCCGCACCGTTGCCGATCCGGCTGGCGCCGCGAGAGCACGTACAATTGGTGTGGTTACCTTGGCAGGCGGCCGCGGAAAAGACCTTCTCCTGGAGCAATGCCGAGGCGATTCGCGAACTCCCGAGGCGAGTCAGTTGAAAAATTAGTGTTAAATCCCCAACTGCAGGCAAAGTGGTGTCAACTGATTGTGCGTTTGCACATTGATGGCGCTGCATGGATGGCAACGTAGCGGAATTCCGCTGTGCGAAGGCGGTCGTAGTGTATTGAGTGTGATATCTTCTTCAGTCCCATCCGTTTTCGGGTTGTGGTTAAAACAGCAATAACGGCAATACACCAGGATAGCAACAGGGTAGGGCGCACGCGAAAGGACATCATGGAAAACGCCACAGTAAGCCCGATCAAGTTCGAGCGCTTTAAGCCGCTGGCCGACGAGGACTGCCAGCCGCGCATCATTGCCGCCAAGCAGGCACTGGGCAAGCGTTTGCAGATCCTCGGCCACCACTATCAGCGCGCCGACGTGTATCGCCACGCCGACTTGGTGGGCGATTCCTTGGGGCTGTCCAAACTCGCGTCGCGCACCGAAGCCGACTACCTGGTGTTTTGCGGCGTGCACTTCATGGCCGAAGTGGCGGACATTTTGAGCAAGCCCGCGCAAACGGTGATCCTGCCCGACATGAGCGCAGGCTGTTCGATGGCCGACATGGCCAACCTCGCCAAGGTCGAACGCGCGTGGCGCGAAATCGGCGAAGTGTTAAACCCGGATGAAACCATCACGCCGATCACCTACATCAACTCCGCAGCCGATCTCAAGGCGTTTTGCGGCGAGCACGGCGGCATCGTGTGTACTTCCACCAACGCGCGGCAAATTCTGCAATGGGCGTTCGGGCGGCGTGAAAAAGTGCTGTTCTTTCCCGATCAGCACCTCGGCCGCTGGACTGGCTATCTGCTGGACATTCCGTTGTCTGAAATGCTGGTGTGGGACCCCGATTTGCCGATGGGCGGTTTGAGCGCGCAGCAAATCAAAATGGCGAAAATTCTGCTGTGGAAGGGCCATTGCTCGGTGCACCAGATGTTCCAGGCCTCGCACATCTTGCGCTGGCGCCAGCAAAACCCCACCGGCATGGTGATTAGCCATCCGGAGTGTAATTTCGAAGTGTGCAAACTCTCGGATTACGTCGGCTCCACCGATTACATCCTGAAAACCATCACCGCCAGCCCGCCCGGCTCGCGCTGGCTGGTGGGCACCGAGTTAAACCTGGTGAACCGCATCGCCGAGGAACAAAGGCCGCATGGCAAAGTGGTGCAGTTCATGGCGCCCACGGTGTGCATGTGCTCCACCATGGCGCGCATCGACCCGCAGCATTTGGCGTGGACGCTGGAGAACCTGGTCGCCGGCAAAGTGGTCAACCGGATTAAAGTGCCCAAGCGCGAAGCCGACCTCGCGCGCGTCGCCCTCGACCGCATGCTGGCGGTATCCTGACCCAACACGTTTTTAGATGAGCAGGCGTGCCCCGCGCGGCACGCCTTTTTTTATGCTGGATCTTAATGCCCTTGCCAAACCCCTGCGCGTTGCCACCTGCAACATCCACAAGGGCTTGTCGATGTTCAACCGCCGCGTGGTTATTCATTCGCTGCGCGAGCAACTGCAGGCGCTCGACGCCGACATTGTGTTTTTGCAGGAAGTAGCGGCGCGCCACGACACCCACGTGCGGCGTCACGGCCAGCATTGGCCGCGCGAACCGCAGCATGAATTTTTGAGCGACCTCTCAGGCCTCGATCACGCCTACGGCCGCAACGCGCTCTACGACGGCCGTGAACACGGCAACGCGGTTTTGTCGCGCTACCCGATCGTCAGTTGGGAAAATCAGGACGTCTCCACCCACCGTTTCGAAAAGCGCGGATTGCTGCATTGCGAAATCGAAATCCCGGGTTGGGATCAAACGCTGCATTGCGTGTGCGTGCATCTCGCGCTGCACGCGCGCGGGCGCAGCCGTCAACTCGAACATTTACGCCAACGCATCGAGCGCATGGTGCCGCACGATGCGCCGTTGATCGTCGCCGGTGACTTCAACGACTGGCACTGGCGGCACAAGGCGACGCACGAGTTCGCCCATCCGCTTAACATGCACGAAGTGTTCGAGACCGATCACGGGCGCCCGGCGCGCAGTTTCCCGGCGCTGTTGCCGTTGTTGCGGCTGGACCGTATCTACGTCAGAGGACTTAAAGTGCGCAACGCCCACGTCACGCGCGCGCGCGGCTGGCATTTGAGCTCTGATCATCGCGCTTTGACCTGTGAATTGAATGTTTTGTAACTATCTGATTTTATTGAATATTTTTATGAGACATTTTAAACCGCGAAACGTATGAGCGCGCACATCGAAGCCCGCGGCGCGCCCAAGGCCGCCGCCGCGCCGCCCGCCAAAGCGCGCAGCGAATGGCGCGTGGTGCCCACGCTGCTGCCCTTTTTGTGGGAATACAAAGCGCGCGTGGCGGTGGCGATCGCGTTTTTGGTGGCGGCCAAGTTCGCCAACCTCGGCGTGCCGCTGTTGATGAAAGAAATCGTCGACGATTTGACGCCCACGCAGCAAGTGCTGGCGGTGCCGTTTGTGTTGTTGATCGCCTACGGGTTGTTGAGATTCGCCAACACGTTGTTCGGCGAACTACGTGACATGGTGTTTGTGCGCGTGGCGCAGCGCGCGGTGCGCCGCTGCGCGTTAAACGTGTTCCGGCACCTGCACAGCCTGTCGCTGCGATTTCACTTGAATCGCCAAACCGGCGGCATGTCGCGCGACATCGAACGCGGCACTCGTGGCATTTCCACGCTGCTCAACTACATGCTGTTTTCGATTTTGCCGGTGATTCTGGAGTTCGTGCTGGTGGCGGCGGTGCTGTTCGCCAAATTCGATTGGCGGTTTGTGGCGGTGACGTTCGCCGCGGTCTTTGCCTACATTGGGTTCACCATTTCAGTCACCGAGTGGCGCACCGCCATCCGCCGCCGCGCCAACGAACTGGACTCCAAGGCCAACACGCGCGCCATCGACAGCCTGTTGAATTACGAGACGGTGAAGTATTTCAACAACGAGGAGTTCGAGGCCCGGCGCTACGAAGCCAACCTCACCACCTACGAAGCCGCGGCGGTGAAAACCGAATCCTCGCTGGGCATCTTGAACATCGGCCAAAGCGCGATCATCGCCGTGGCGGCAACGCTATTGATGATTTTCGCCGCGCAAGGCGTGGCGGCGAAGACGCTGACGCTGGGCGATTTGGTGCTGGTCAACGCGCTGCTGATACAGCTTTACATACCGCTTAATTTTCTGGGCATGGCGTATCGCGAAATCAAGCAATCGCTGATCGACATGGACCGCATGTTTCGCCTGCTGGAGGAAAACCGCGAGATCCAGGATAAACCCGGCGCGCAACCCTTGCCCGACGGCCCGGCGGCGGTGCGTTTCGAGCGCGTAAATTTCAGCTACGAGCCCGAGCGGCAGATTTTATTCGA
>VGIF01000097.1 GCA_016868015.1 Betaproteobacteria bacterium | reverse complement strand
AAATCGAGAAAGCGCTGTTCAAATCGAGACCAGAAAAAATCATCTGTTATTTATTTACAATCAACCAATTAGCACGTTTCGGGCACTCAACGTCCGGACACTACTGGTTTGTAATGAAATTTGGAGAGGTTATGAAAGTTGTTGCTTTGGCTCTAATCGCAGGTGTCGTTGTTTCGAATGCCGCGTTCGCGCAGCAATACCCCAACCGCCCCGTGCGCCTGGTGATCCCCTACCCGCCCGGCGGGCCCACCGATTTCGTGGGGCGCGCGGTGGCGACCAAAATGACCGATTTGCTCGGCCAGCAAATGGTGGTGGATAACCGCCCCGGCGCCGGCACGGTGATCGCCAGCGAGCTGGTCGTGCGCTCCGCGGCGGACGGCTACAACCTGCTGTTTGCCACGGGCGGCGGCAACTATCTCGCGCCGCTGATTTTGCCCAAGGTGTCGTTCGATCCGCAGCGCGATTTCACGCCGATCGCGATGCTGGTGATGAGCCCGATGGTGCTGGTGGCGCATCCGTCGCTTAACGCGGCCACGGTGAAGGATCTCATCGGCGCGGCCAAGGCCAAGCCTGGGCAGCTAAATTTTTCCTCGGTGGGCAATGGCACCGCGCCGCACCTGGGTGGTGAGTTATTCAAATCGTTAGCCGGCGTGAACGTAACGCACGTGCCGTACAAAGGCACCGCGCCTTCGATGATCGATCTGGTCGCGGGGCGCGTGCATTTCGCGTTCAGCAGCATTCCCACGGTGTTGGCGCACACGCAGGCGGGGCGCCTAAAAATGCTCGGCATCGGCAGCACCAAACGCTCGCCCGCCTTGCCCGACGTGCCCACGGTGGCGGATACGCTGCCGGGTTTCGAGCTGGTGACCTGGTATTCCATCGTCGGGCCGGCGGGCGTGCCCGCGCCGATCGTCAATCGCCTGAACACCGAAGTGGCCAAGGTGCTCAATGACGGTGATATCCGTCAGCGTTTCGGCAGCCAGGGGCTGGAGCCGACGGTGATGACGCCGCAGGAATTTAAACGCTACGCCGAGACCGACGTCGCGCGCTGGGCCAAACTGATCAAGGCAGCGAATATCAAGACGCAATAATTGTGCGCCGGGTGTTGCCGCGGATTGCGGGAAAAATTACATAAGTAGTTGATTTAATTTAATATTTTATGATGGCTGCGACGGGCTGATGTTACCTTGCGTGGCGACGGCGCTGCCGGCTGTCACGCCAGCGCCGCCGCCATTGCGACTATCGCCCCTTGGTGAGCAAGTCCGTCTTCGAGCGAACGTAAACGCCTGCGTTCGCCCCTGCGCCGATGGCAGCCGACGCCGCGATGCTCTGAAAGTTGTTGTTGTAGTCGAAGATGATGCCGGCACCGGTGCCGCCGCCGAGTTTCGCGCTGAATGCGAAGCCGTGGCTATTGCCGGCCATCGCTGTAACGCGTTCCTTGGAAAAGCCGACTGTCCATGCGCCGCCCCCGCCCGCGCTCCAGCCGAAGGAGTAGCCGTAGGTCGCGTAGATTTGCGCCGGATAGCGGTCACGATTGTCGAGCGCGAGCCCGATCTCGGCGTTGCCCCCGAGCCCGAGGGAGACATCCGCCGCGATACCGACCGTCACCGTGTCGTAGCCACGTGCGGCCGCCGCCTGCCGCAGCTTGCCCAGGCAACCGCCTTGGCCGATCGCGATGATGGCCTGCTCGACGTTGCGCGCCCTGAGCGCCGCTTCGTAGCCCTGATAACGTCCCAATCCTTGCTGGCAAATCAGCGCTTCGTGGGCGATTTCGAGCAAGGGCCGCAGTTCGTTCAGGGTCGATTCGGCCAATTGGCGCAGCTTGTCGCCTTCGTCGCGCACGCTGCGGTTGACCGCGAAATCCTCGACCATGCCGCGGTCGCACGAGGGAATGCGCTCGGTGATGAGACACGGCCGTTCGCCTTGTGGTGCGCGTAGAATTCCAACTACCACCTATCTCCTACCGAAAACGCAATAAGGTCTCATCATGGTCATGCGCTGGGGCATCATCGGCTTGGGCGAAATCGCCGAGAATAATTTTTTACCGGCGCTGAAAAAGGCGAAGGACTCGCCACTGGTGTCGGTGTTTAGCCGCAGCGCCGAAAAAGGCAAAGCATTCTGCGCCAAACACGGCGTGCCGCGCGCGTACGACGACTTGAACACAATGCTGGCCGACCGCGAACTCGATGCCGTTTACATCGCCAGCCCCAACGGCGTGCACGCCGAGCAATCGATTGCGGCGTCGCGCGCGGGCAAGCATGTGCTGGTGGATAAACCGATGGCGCTCACCGAAGCTGACGGCGAAGCGATGATCCGCGCGGCCGAGCAAAACCAGGTGCGGCTCGACTGCGCGTATCGCCAGCGTTATCACACCGCACACATCGAGGCGCGCAAGCGCGTGCAATCGGGCGTGCTCGGTGAAATTCAGTTGGCGAAGGCGCAAAACTTCATCGGCGGCACGCGCCCGTATTGGCCCAAACAACCGGGCTGGCGCAACGATCCGCTGTTGTCGGGTTCAGGCTCCATCGTCGCGCAAGCGGTGCATTCGGTGGATTTGCTGCGTTATTTGATGGATAGCGAAATAACCGAAGTGCATTGCTTTACCGATGAAACGCCCGCGCGGCCGGCCGAGGAAATCAGCATGAGCCTATTCAAATTCGCCAACGGCGCGCTGGGCCACGTGGAGTCGGGCGCGGTGGTGCGGCGCTCGGACAACGACACCGTGCTCTACGGCAGCGCGGGCAAAATTTCCTGCCTCAACACCCTAGGCCGCAGCGAAGTGCCGCGCGTGCAGGAGGTGGTGGTGGAAAGCGCGGCGCCGACCATCCGCATGCCATTTCCCGACGACACCTGGGTCACGCGCACGGTGCCGCTGATTGAGGCGTTTAACCGCTACATCACCCACGGCGAGCCGACGCTGCTGTCGGCGGAGAATGGTTTACGCATGATACGCATCGCCAATGCGATGCAGGCGTCGAGCCGCAATGGACGGGCGGTAAAACTGTAGGATGGTGGAGGCGCAGCCGTAACCCATCGGAACGTTGATGGGTTGCGCGTAGCCTGTCCTGAGCTTGGTCGAAGGGCCCCACCCATCCGAAGATGGTTACTCCACCTTTGTCCCCGATGCCTTGACCGCCGCGCGCATTTTTTCGGTTTCGGCGCGTATGTGCGCCGCAAACTCGTCGGCTGTGGTGCCTCTGGCCTCCGCGCCGAGGGCCGACATTTTTTCCAGTAAGTCGGGCGACTTCATCGCCTTGACGAACTCGGTGTTGAGTCTGTCGATGATGCGCTTGGGTGTTTTTGTGGGCGCGAGCATGCCGTACCAACCGGTGACATCATAGCCGGGCACGGTCTCGGCCACCGTCGGCAAATCGGGCGCGAGCGGCGAGCGCGCAAGGCTGGTGATGCCCAGCGCACGCACACGGCCGGCCTTGATGTGCGGCATGATCATCGGCACCACCGAAATCGTCATCTGCAATTGGCCGCTGATGGTGTCTTGCACGGCGGGGGCGACGCTTTTATACGGTACGTGTTCGATGTGGGTGCCGGTGATCGCTTTGAAGCGCTCGGCGGCCAGATGCGGCGGCGAGCCCGATCCGCCGGAGCCATAGCGCAGCTTGCCGGGCGCGGATTTCAACAGCGCGATAAATTCCTTGATGTCCCTGGCGGGCACTGTTGGGTTTACCACGACAATAAACGGCGTGGTGCCCAGCAGGCTGATCGGCGTGAAATCGCGATGCAAATCGTAGGGCAGCTTTTCATACAGCACCGAGACGATGACAATGGCCGAGGTCGCCACGGTGAGCGTGTGGCCATCGGGCGCGGCCTTGGCGGCGATCTCCGCGCCGATGATGCCCGATGCGCCGGCGCGATTGTCCACCACCAACTGCTGGCCGAAAGCTTCGTAAAATTTACCACCCAACAAGCGCGCGAGGATGTCGGGACCGGTGCCGGGCGAGCTCATCACCACCACGCGCACGGGGCGTTGCGGTTTCCAGTCTTGCGCCAAAGCTTGCGCGCAAAAACTTGCCGCCAAAGCAATAGCCGCGCTACGTAACCGCAATTTGGATGTGTGATGCATGGTTCCTCCACCGCTGCGATCGACGGTGCCATTCTCGCGGCTCCAGCAGCAAACCACAAGCACTTCGAACGCATTTGGAATGTCGATGGGTGCGCGTCTAGGCTGTTCAAGCGCTACGCGGTTGAACTGAGCGAACGCGTTTGTTAGCATCGGTTACGCGAAAATGGACTTGGGTTCCCGGTGCTAGTGCGCGAGATTGCAGAGCACAATAAAAGCTAGCCTAACCAATGGTGTCATTCCCGCGAAGGAGGGAATCCATACGGTGTCTCAAGCGACGCTGTGTTATGGGTTCCCGCCTGCGCGGGAACGACACCGGCGGTAGGGGCCGCGTTGCGGCACATGGAGCCTCGCAGGTTTTACCGGTCGACTTTTCTTCCATAAGGATTGCTCAATGCCCAAGCGCAATGGCGCTCGCATGGTTGCCGAGGCTTTTCAAGGCTACGGCGTCTCGCATGTGTTTTTCGTGCCGCAGATGCTGATGGAAACCCTGGTCGAGATGGAGGGCATGGGTATTCAGCGCTTGATGGTGCACGGCGAAAAAGCCGCCGCCTATATGGCCGATGGTTACGCGCGTGCTTCTCGCCGGCCCGGTGTGTGTTTTGCGCAGCATGTCGGCGCGTCGAACCTCGCGGCGGGGATGCGCGATGCGTATCTAGCCTGCTCGCCGGTGATCGCGATCACCGGTGGCACCACGCCGGAGAATCGCTATCGCCACGCGTATCAGGAGCTCGAAGATTTCGGCCAGTTCGACAACACCACCAAGTTGAATCTGCATGTCGATAACGTCGGGCGCTTGCCGTTTTTGCTGCGCCAGGCGTTTCGCGAGGCGACCACCGGTTCGCCCGGCCCGGTGCATTTGCAAATGCGCGGCCATCACGCGGAGGTGTTAAGCGGCGAAACTGACGAGGCCTTCATCGTCGAAGCGCGTTACAAGGAAGTACCGCCATTTCGCCCCACGGCGGATGAGGCCGATGTCGCGCAAGCGGTGAAGCTACTCGATGCCGCCGAGCGACCGATCATCGTCGCCGGCGGCGGCGTGGCGTGGTCGCAGGCGGGCGCGGACGTGGTGGCACTGGCGGAGCGACTCAACATCCCGGTGGCCACATCGTTGAATGCCAAGGGCGCGATACTCGATACGCATCCGCTGTCGGTGGGCGTGATCGGCAATTACTCGCGTGCTTGCGCTAATCAAGCGGTATTCGAAGCCGACTTGGTGTTTTTTATCGGCAGCCACACTGGAAGTCAGGTGACGACGCGCTGGAAAGTGCCGCGCCCCGGCACGCGCATCATGCACTTGGATATCGACCCGCGCGAATTCGGGCGCAACTACGTGACGGAACATTCGTTGTTGGGGGACGCGCGCACCGTGCTGTGGCAAATGCTGGCGGTGGCGCGTAACAGTACGCCACGCGACCGCTCCACCTGGCTATCACGCACACAAAAGCTGGTCGCCGATTGGCAGGCGCACGCCGCCAAACAGCGCGATTCCGATGCCGTGCCGATGCGCCCGGAGCGCGCGTGCCGCGAAATTTCGCGCGTGTTGCCAGAAAACGCGGTGGTGGTGTCCGACACCGGCCATTCGGGTATATGGACCGGCAGCATGATCGATTTCACCCGGCGTGGGCAGCGTTTGATTCGCTGCGCAGGCACGCTGGGCTGGGGCTTGCCCGGCGCGCTGGGCGTGAAGTGTGCGCTGCCCGATACGCCGGTGGTGTGTTTCGCGGGCGATGGTGGGGCGTACTATCACCTCGCCGAACTCGAAACCGCTGCGCGTTACGGCATCAACGCGGTGATCATCATCAACAACAATGCGGCGTTGAACCAAGAGATACCGCACTTTAATCATGCCTATCACGGCCAGGCGCCGGAGCGCGGCGAGCAACTTTGGGGATTCACGGAGCGTAACTTCGCCGAGGTGGGGCGCTCGCTCGGTTGCGTGGGCATGCGCGTGGAAAAACCCTCGGAGTTGGGCCCGGCGCTCACGCGCGCCTTTACCGCGAACAAACCGGTGGTGATCGATTTGGTAACGGATAAGATGGCGTTTGCCGATCGCGCGTGGACGGGGGAATGACAAATTTGTAGGGTGGGTGGAGCGCAGCGCAACCCACCTGCCGCGGCGTGGCGCCACGCGAATGGTGGGTTACGGCGCAAACGTCGCGCCTCCACCCACTTTACGGATATTTTTTAAGTATCTGATTTTATTGAATAATTTTAACGGAGGCTAAGATGCCCAAAACTACCGGTGCACGCTATTTCGCTCAAGTGATGAAGGGTTACGGCATCACCCATGCGTTTTTTGTGCCGACGATTTTGATGGAAGCGCTGGCCGAGATGGATGAACTCGGCATTCAAAAAATTCTCACCCACGGCGAAAAAGCCGCCGCCTACATGGCCGATGGTTACGCGCGCGCGTTAAATCGCCCGGCGCTGTGCATGGGCCAGCAAATCGGCGCGTCGAACTTGGCGGCGGGTTTGCGCGATGCCTACATGGCGGGCGCGCCGGTGATCGCGATCAGCGGTGGGCCGGCGACGGCGAGCCGTTATCGCATCGCATATCAGGAAGTCGAGGATTTTTCACAGTTCGACTCCATGACCAAATTGAGTTTGCAGTGCGATGATGTATCGCGCCTGCCGGATTTGATGCGCCAGTTGTTCCGCGCGGTCACCACCGGCGCGCCCAAGCCGGTGCATCTCAGATTGCGCGGCTCGCACGGGCAGGGCATCGAAGTGGAAGCCGACCTGCCCGCGCCGATTATCGAAAAAGAATACGCGGTGATTCCGGCGTACCGCCCGCAGCCGGAAACCGAGCGCTGCAAGGCTGCGCTGGCGGTGCTGGCCCGCGCGCAGCGGCCAATCATCGTCGCCGGCGGCGGTGTCACCTCGTCGGGCGCGCAAGCCGAACTGGTGGCGTTTGCGGAGAAGTTGCAAATCCCGGTGGCAACTTCATTAAACGCCAAGGGTGCGATACTCGACACGAATCCGCTCGCGGTCGGCGTGCCTGGCGTGTATTCGCGCGAGTGTGCAAATCGCGGGATTTCAGAGGCCGATCTGGTGATGTTCATCGGCAGCCGTGCGGGTGCTCAAGTGACGGCCAACTGGAAAATCCCCGCGCCTGGCGTGACAGTGATTCAGGTCGATATCGACGCGCAGGAACTCGGCCGCAATTATCCCAATGCGGCTTCGGTGCTGGGTGACGCCAAAGCCACGTTAACGCACATGATCGCGCTCGCGGGTGCGCCCTCGGCCAGCGCAGCGGCGTGGATAAAACGCGTGCAACAAATCGTCGCCGATTGGCGCGCGAGTGTGGCGGCGAATTACCACTCCGACGCTGCGCCGATCCGCCCCGAACGCATTTGCAAAGAAATCACCGAGGCGCTGCCGGCCAATGGCGTGGTGGTGTCCGACACCGGCCATGCGGGCATGTGGACCGGGCAGTTGATCGATATCAAGCATCCGACGCAGCGTTACATCCGCTGCGCGGGCTCGCTCGGCTGGGGCTTGCCCGGCGCGATGGGCGTGAAGTGCGCGTTCCCCGACCGGCCGGTGATTTTGTTCAGCGGCGACGGCGGTTTTTATTATCACATCGGCGAACTCGAAACCGCCTCGCGCCACGGCATCAACCTGGTGATGGTGGTCAACAACAATAGCTCGCTCAATCAAGAAATCCCGCTGGTGGGCGCGGCGTACAAAGACAAACGCGGCGACCGCTACAAGCCCGACGAAATGTGGCGCTTCCAGAAAACGGCGAACATCGCCAAGATGGCCGAAGCGATGGGCTGCGCGGCGTTCAGAGTGGAAACGCCGGCGCAGTTGCGCGAGCTGCTGCCGAAAGCAATGGCGATGAACAGGCCAGTGGTGTTGGATGTGATCAGCGATGACACGGCGCTGGCGCCGACGGCTTGGACGCCGGGTGGTGGCGGTGGGCATTGATTGGCGGGGCTGATAAAAACTTCAAAATCTGTGGCAAAAAGCTTTTGACTTGAGGAGGCACAAATATGCCTGAAGGCGTAAAACCCATTAGACGCGTCGTCACCGGCAACGACGCGCAAGGGCGTTCCAAGGTGTTGTTCGATTCCGCAGCACCCAATGTAAACCCGAACTCTTTTAAAAAGGGCACGGGCATGACGGACATTTGGGTGTTTCACAACTGCCCGGCGAATATCCAAGGCGAGAAGGACGACGGCAATCTGCCGTTTCACTTTGAACCCCCGGCGAACGGCGGGCATTTGCGCATTGTTCAGTCGGATGCCAAGCCCGCCGATTACGATGTGGCGAAAGATACCTTTATCGTGCCCGAACATCCGCCGAAAAAAACACCCGGCGGCACCTGGGAGCGCGGCAATCAAAATCTTTACACCACGCGCACGCACAAGTCCGAGACCATCGACTACGGCATTTTGCTCGACGGCGAGCGCACGATGATTCTCGATGATGGTGAATATCATCTCAAGCCCGGCGATTGCATCATCGACCTCGCGGCGTGGCACGCTTGGCGCAACGTGAATGCGGGCAGCATGGCGTTTGTGTTTATTGCTTCGCAGTTCGAGGATGCCCTTGGTAAATCTGGCAAATCGGACAAGCAAGGAGGCAAATAACATGGCCAACCATCTGCCGAGCGACATCAAGCCGCTGCGCCGCATTGTCGTGCGCGACAACGCCGAGGGTACGCAATCGCGCGCGTTGTGCGATGCGCCGTCACCCGATGTGCATCTGGACGCCGCGCGTCCCGGTTACGCCGCGACCCGCATGTGGGTGACCAACCAAACGCCCGCGCGCATCGAAGACGAAACGTTGAACAAACCGCACACCATCGAGCCGCCGCGCGCGGGCTCGTTGTGCCGCTTTTTGCAGATTCCGCCCGACGATGCGTGGAAAGGCAAAGTAGGCTCAAAGGAAGTCGCGGCGTATTTCGCCAGCATGGGTTCGCCCGGCGCGTCGACTTACTCCGGCAAGGCACCGCACCCGTACATGCAAAAAACGCGCTCGCTCGATTTCGCGCTGATCCTCGAAGGCGAGGTCACGCTGGTGCTCGATCTTGAAGAAGTGCAACTTGCCGCGGGCGACACCGTGGTGCTGCGCGGCGCCAATCACGCGTGGAGCAATCGTTCTACCAAGCCCTGTTTGATCGCCATGTCGATGCACGATGCATCTTGAAAATTATTTAATAAAATTAAATACTTACGTTTTATCGTTGGATTGCCATGTATAACCTGCGGTTGACCCCGGAGCAGCACGAGTTTCGCGACACCGTGCGCGATTTCGTCGAACGCGAAATCAAACCCGTGGTGCTGCACCCGGAGCGCTTGCAGAAGTTGGTGAAGCCGTTGCCGCTCGAGCTGATCGATCAAGCATCGCAAATGGGCTTGTGCGGCCTTGCGTTATCGGAAGCGCGCGGCGGTGCGGGCGCGGATAACTTGACCGCGTGCATCGTGGCGGAGGAGCTGGCCGCCGGCGATGTGGGCATCGCGGTAACGCTGGCGGAAACCGCGCGGCTTGCGCGTTTGCTGTTCGACGAGATGATGAACGATGCGCAGCGCGAAACGTTTTTGCCCGCGTTCGTGGCGGATGATCGTTTTCATCTCGCCTTTGCCGCGCACACGACCGACCCGGATCTCGCCTGGAAATACCATCGTGAAATTAGCGAAGCACCCTCGCCGCGCGTCACGGCCGCGCGGCAAACCAACGGTGACTACATACTAAACGGCGCCACGGCTTTTGTGCAAAACGCGCCGATCGCCAGGTTGATCGCGGTGCAGGCGGCGGTTGTTAACAGCGGTGAAGCCGTGTCGCTACTGCTGCCTGCCGGCAGCGCGGGCATGAGCATCAACGATCTTGCTACCAACAGCCAAGCGGTGAAATGGTTCCACGGCGCCGGCGGTGAAATCACGTTTATGGATTGCCGCGTGCCGGCGACGCATGTGCTGGGCAACGGCGGCGCGGCGACGCTCGCGGCCAATGCGGCGGGACGCGGTAACCCGCTCATGCAAGCGATCAACATCGGCGTCGCGCGCGCGGCATTGGAGGCGGCCGTCACTTACGCCAAACTGCGTGTACAGGGCGGGCGCACCATTGTTCAGCATCAAGGCATCGGCAATATCCTCGCCGACGCCGCGATCAAAATCGAAGTCGCGCGCAACACCGTGTGGCAAGCGGCATGGGCTTCGGATCACCCCGAAGCGGTGGCGGATCGCAGCGTGTCGGGTTTGCCGCTGCAAACCGTCGCCAGAGTGTTCACCGCCGAAGCGATGTACACCTCCACCGAGGAAGCCGCGGAATGCTTCGGCGCTATGGGGGTGATGCTCGACATGCCGCTCGCGAAATATGTAAATGAAGCGCGAGTATTTTTGCATTCGGGCGAAAGTAACAGTGTGGCTAAGTTGCGGGTGGCGGAGGCGGTGGCGGGGTTTGTGCGCGCGGCGAGTCCACGTGCGCAAGTGTAGGAATCTGGGGTTCTCGTAACTTCGTTCGCCCTGAGCTTGTCGAAGGGTCACACTATCTAAGCGGGTTTCGATGCTTCGACATGCTCAGCATCAGCCCGAACGGAAACTTTTATGCATAGCCTGACACACCGCCTCGCGCAGCACGCCATCGAAACCCGATTCGATCCGATTCCAAATGCGAATCTCGAAGCGGCGAAACTGCTCACGCTCGACACGCTAGCCGTAGCTTGGGCCGGCGCCGACGCCCCTGGCTGTGAAGACACTCACGCCATGCTCAAACACGAGGGCGGCCGCGAAGACGCCACCGCCTGGGCGTACGGAAGCCGCCTGCCCGCCACCGCCGCCGCCTTCATCAACGGCATGACCGCAGCCGCCATCGAATACGACTCCATCGGCCTGGGCGTCGCGGTGCACAGCTACATCGCCGAGCTGCCGGCGGCGTTGGCCATCGCTGAGCGCGAGCACGCGACAGGCCGCGAGTTTCTAACCGCGCTGGTGCTGGGCTGCGACATCACACATCGCTTCGGCGCCGCCGCCGCGTACCCCAATCGCGGCTTTCATTACACGGCGACCATGGGCTGCTTCGGCGCCGCCGCTGCTGCTGCGCGTTTGCTGAAACTCGATGTCGAGCAAACGCAGCACGCGTTGGGCCTGGCGTTTTTGCAGGCCGGCGGCACGCAGCAGGCCAATATTCAGCCCTCGCTCGCCAAACGCATGCTCTCGGCGTTCGCCGCACGCGCAGGCGTCTACGCGGCGCTGCTCGCGCAACGCGGCGTCACCGCGCCGCCGGACGTGATCGAGGGGCAGTTCGGGTTTTACAAACTCTATCAGCCGGGCGACGCGGACAAACTCACGCACGAACTCGGTAAGCGCTTCGACAACGATCAAGCGAGCATCAAGCTGTACCCAAGCTGCGGCTGTAACCACACCGCGATCGACGCCACGCTCGCTTTAGCGAAGCAATACGACTTAAAGCCCGGCGACGTGACCGCGATTGAAGCGACTATCACGCCCTATATCCAACGCATCGTCGGCGGCGAGTACGATCCGAGCGGCGATGCGCAAGTCGCCGCGCAATTCAATCTCAAGTATTCCATCGCGTGTGCGCTGGTGCGTAGGCGCTTGGGCCTGGCGGAAATTCAGCCTGATGCCGCGCGCGACCCAAACATTGCCGCGCACATGGGCAAGATCACACTCAAAGTCGATGACACCCAGACCGGCACGCGCGGCCCGGTCGAGCTGCGCATGCAAACGCGCACGCACGGGCAAGTGTCGTGCCGCGTCGAAGACGTCGCCGGCAGCGACGGGCGCCTGATTGCGCCGGAGCAGGTGCAAGACAAGTTTCGCGAATGTTTTGCGATGGGCCGGTATGCGCTAAGCGACGCGCGTTACACCGCGTTAAAGCAGCGCGTTGAAGCGTGTCGGCAGATCGGCGACATGGCGCAGTTATTTGCCGGCGACTAACCTTCAAGCATCCCACTTCGGCCCATGCGGCGGATTGACGATACGCGTCCCGCGCGCAAGCGCTGAAATCGCGGCCATTTCATCGGCGCTGAGTTTAACGTCAAGCACTTTCAGGTTGTCGCGCAACTGTTCGACCGTTTGCGCGCCGGGGATGGCGACCACGCGCTCCTGCTGCACCAGCCAGCGCAGCACGACTTGCGCGACGCTCAATTTTCGTTGGGCGGCGATATCGCGCAACACCGGATCGTCCAGCACCTTGCCGCGCGCAAGCGGCGAATGCGCGATCAGCACCAGCCCGTGCTCGCGCATCAACTGTAGTAGCGGCCCTTGATTCAAATAGGGATGGTATTCGACTTGATTGGCCGCAAGATCGCCGACGAGGCTCACGGCCTGCCGTATTTGCGCGATGGTGAAGTTAGAGATGCCGATGGTGCGCGCCTTGCCTTGCTTGCGAATCTTGTCAAACTCACCCAGCGCCCAATCCAGCGGCACTGCCGGGTTGGGCCAGTGAATCAGCAGCAGATCGACGTAGTCGGTTTGCAGCAATTGCAGGCTTTTGTTGATCTCCAACTGCAGGTCCGGCTGCGGCGGCGTTTTGGGATGCAGCAGCTTGGTGGTAATCCACACCTCGCCGCGCGCTACCGTCGAGCGTGCCATCGCCTGGCCGACCGCTTCTTCGTTGGCATAAAAGCGCGAGGTGTCGATGTAGCGATAGCCCTCGGCGAGCGCCGCTTCGGTGAGCGCGCGGCCGGCGTCGCCGGTGTTGCCCAGCGTGCCGAAGCCGATGCCGGGCATGGTGTAGTTGCCGATGGGTTCTTTTTCCATGTGTGTCCTCCGATGTGATCGATGGTTCCCGCGAGTACGCAATTTAGGTCGCGGCGGGTAAATCGTCAATTGCGTATGGTTGAATTACGGGCGCAATACCGTGACGTGCTTGTCGCGTTCCTGGCTGCTGGTCAACAAATGCGGTATCCCGGCGTCGAACGTGAGCAGCTTCATGCCGTGCCGGATCGCGGCGGTGAGTAGCCACGCATCGGTCACTTGCCGATGGCCCAAGATACCGCCGCTGCAGGCAGCCCACACGTCGGCAAAGCTGAAGTCGAGTGCGGCCAACCGATGTTTGGGGTGAGCCGTATTCCGTAGCAGTAACTCGGCTACTTCGCTCATCGCAATGGCGCGGCCTGAAAATACCGGCTGCGAAATGATGCGCACAAACGCGGATTGCGTAAACGCCGTGGTAGCCCATCCCGCCCGCGCGTGCTGGCTAAACCAGCGCAGCATGCGCGGGTGGTGTTCGTGGGGCGGCCACGCCAGCGCGATCAGCGCGTTGGCATCGAGCAGGTGGCTCACGCCGATTCGTCGAGCATTTGCTGTACTTGGCGCATGGTCGCGCGCGGTGTTTCGGGCGGCAGTTCGAACACCCAAACGCCTTTTTTCTGCTTAAGCGGCAGTTTTTCCATGCTGCCCCGCAGGATCAGCTCGGACACCGCTTGCCCGAGCTTCAGCCCACGTGCCTTGGCGTAGCTTTGCGCCGCGGCAAATGCTTCGTCTTCAATGCCGATGGTAGTTCGCATGTTTGATGCACTTTTAGAAAAGTGATGCATTTTACGAAAAAATGCATCAGATTTCAATGTGCGTCAGTAAGGCGCGGGAGTTTTTGTCTACAAACTAAACAGGTTTACGAAACAACACAATCCGATTCGAGTTCGTGCCTTTGGCGTTGTTGGCGACACCCCAGATGTTGGCGGTTTTGGTGAATTTTTGCGCGTTGATCGCCACCGCCATGCAGGCAAAACCGGCGGCGATGCCGATCGGCGCGACGATTTCATCCAGCTTGATTTTGCCGCCGCGCACTTCGCCCACTTCAAACGCCACCCAGCCGTTGGGCACGGTCACGCGATACAGTTCGCGGAATACTTCGAGCATCGCGGTGGACCAATGCGCCACCGTGCTGCTCATGGTGATGCGCGCGGCGATGTACTCGGCGTCGAGCGCGTTAAACCAGCAGCGCAGCCAGTTGTCCTTGGCGTATTGCACCACGTCGAGAAACGGCGGCGAGGTGACGGTGAGTTTGACAATTTCGCTGGGGATGCCGAGCGTGCCTGCGGCGGGGTCGGCCATGAAGGCCGCGGTTTCGGCGGCGGCGCGCAGGCGTTCGCGGTCGATGGGTTTGAGCTTGCCTTGCAGTTGCTTGGATTTGCGCAAAATCAATTCGCGCACGTCGCGATATTCGGGTTTTTGTTTTAGGCGTTCGTTGATTTTGATTTGATTATCTGGCGATGCGGCCTGGTTGGGCGGCAGCGTGTACACCGAAAAAAATCCGGGCGAGTGGCCGGTCAACCGATTGGTGGCGACCATGCGTATCCAGCGGTCGACCGCGTCCTCCTTGTAATCGGCCTGGCGGCTCATCAAGTAGGTGCGCAGCGCGAGCAGCTCGCGCTCGGTGTCGCGGTGATAAAACATCGATAGATCGATGTCGCTCACCTGCCTGGCTTTGAAGCGCAGGGTATTCAAGCGCGCTTCGATGTCGGCGAGATCGGGCAACTCGAGCCGCGGCTGGGTGAGCAGGGCGCTCAACGGGTTGGCATCGTTGGCGATCACGTTGCGGCCGTGCAGCGCGGCCTCAACGGCCGTGGTGCCGCGGCCGCTAAACGGGTCGTAGACGACATCGCCCGGTTCGGTTAGCCGTTCGATAAAGTACGCCGGCAGTTGCGGCTTGTAACACGCTCGGTAGGCGATTTCGTGGATCGAGCTTGCCTGGCGCTGCATCGCCGTCCACAGCTCGCCCTGGTAAATCGGCACGTCCTGCGTCGGCACCTCGCGCACGCGCGCGCGGCGCGACGGCACCGCAATCCCACGCAACTGCAAGCTGCCGGCTGATAGGGCCGGTTCGAATTCGAGCATGGCGTCTTCTCCCTGTGGTGTACGGCGGGAAGGTACGCCTGTTCACAAAAAAGTACAACTGATTTTTCAATGGCTTACGAATGATTTATGGTACCCAGTACCAAGTAATGTATGGAAGTACATGGTTTTGTGGGGTACTTGGTTCAAAAGCACAAGGGGTAGAGGCGCAGTTACACTCAGCGCTTTCAGCCAACCGGGGAGCTACACCATGAACGATCTCGCCAGCGCCAGCCGCATCGCCCAAACCGCCGCGTTCGCCTTACCCGCCGCCACGCCTACCGCACTCGGCTTTTACGAACCCGCGCTCGCCAAACTGCGCGCGCTGATTCAAAGCCACATCGCCGAGGGGCGTTACCCCGGTGCGCAAATCGCGCTGGCGCGCCATGGGCAGTTGGCGTTGTTCGAAACCTTTGGTGATGCGGCCATCGGGCGCACGGCGAATGCGGATACGTTGTGGCTGCTCTTTTCCAACACCAAGGTGCTGAGCGCATCGAGCATCTGGGCGCTGGTGGAAGACGGAAAGTTGAGTTTCTTCGACCGTGTGGCCGAGCATCTGCCGGAGTTTGCGCAGCACGGCAAAGGCGACATCACCATCGCGCAACTCATCAGCCACCGTGCCGGTTTCCCCAGCGCCGATTGCACGCCGGCGGCATGGACCGATCACCAGGAAATGCGCCGCCAGGTGTGCGACTTCAAACTCGAATGGGCACCCGGCACGCGCTTGCAATACCACGGCCGCTCGGCGTTCTGGGTGGCCGCGGCGGTGGTCGAGGAGATCACCGGCGTCGACTATCGCGATTTTCTGCGCCAACGCGTGATCGAGCCGCTGGGTCTGGGGCGCGAGCTTTACGTCGGCATGCCCGATACCGAGCACGCGCGCGCCGCGGCGATTTACGAGCCCGACGCCAGTGGTACGAAAGGCGCGCAACAACTCTTGAAACAGGAAAACACGCCCGAAGCGCGCCGTGCCGGCACCCCCAGCGGCGGCGGCTACGCCACCGCGCGCGCGATGGCGGCGTTTTATCAAATGCTGCTTAACGGCGGGCGCCTGAACGGCCAGCGCATTTTTTCCAAGCGCCTGATCGAATTCGTCACGCGCAACCATACCGGCGACATGCACGACTACGGCATGGACATGCCCATGCATCGCGGCCTGGGTGTGCATACACGCGGCGACACCGTGCGCATTCGCGGCTTGGGTGGCATCGCCTCGCCGCGCACGTTTGGCCACGGCGGCGTGGGGTCATCGTACTGCTGGGGCGACCCGGATTCGGGGGTGTCGTTTGCTTACATCACCAATAGCCGCGTGCCGGATCCTTGGCATTCGCGGCGGTTGGATCTTGTTGCCAATATTGTGCATTCGGCGATTGATTGAGCCGCGAGTGAACTTTAGCGAAAGTCACGATTTCTCGTTTTCAAGCACGTTTGTCGGTTGGGCATTGCAATGCACGTTTTCATCGATACGAATATTCTTTTGAATTTTTTTCATTTTTCGAAAGATGAGTTAGGGATACGCTGATCAAGTAGGTAAAAGGTGCGCCCGAGGAAAGCGATGATGCCGATTAGGCGAAATGAATGCTGATTTCATCAGGCCGAAGGCGCT
>VGIF01000096.1 GCA_016868015.1 Betaproteobacteria bacterium | reverse complement strand
TCCATACGGTTACTCAAGTGCAACGGTGTTATGGGTTCCCACCTACGCAGGAACGCCAAGGTGGGGTTAATCTGTGTTCATCTGTGAAATCTGTGGCAAAAAAGGTTTTGATTTTTTAGACCGGATATCGACGAATCTTTTGAATCGAGGCGATACGCCATGAAACTCGGCTTTTTCACCATGCCCATCCATCCGCCGGAGCGGAACTACACGCAAACGCTGAAGGAAGACCGCGAAGCGATTTTGCTCGCCGATAAGCTAGGCTACGCCGATGCATTCATCGGCGAGCACACCACCGATGTGTGCGAAAACATTCCGTCGTGTCTCGCGTTTATCGCGAGCTTGGCGCACGACACCAAACAAATTAGATTGGGCAGCGGCAAGGTCAACCTGCCCAACAGCCATCCTGCAGCGGTGGCGGCGAACGTGGCGATGGTCGATCACATGCTCGAAGGGCGGTTTTTGTTCGGCATCGGCCCCGGCAATTTGCGTTCCGATCAGGAAGTGTTCGGCAACATCAAGAATGATCGCACCAAGATGTTCGTCGAGTCGATCGATCATATACTGAAGATTTGGGCGGGCTCACATCCGTACGATTTAAAGGGCGAGTTCTGGAACATCACCACGCGCGAAACCATGAGCCCCGAAGTGGGGCAGGGGGTAATGTTAAAGCCGTATCAGCAGCCGCACCCGCCGATTGTGGTCACTGTGGTCGAGCCGTATTCCAAGGGCGTCACCGTGGCCGCCCAGCGCGGCTGGAAGCCGATTTCGGCGAACTTCCTGCAACCGAATTGGGTGAAGACGCATTTTGAAAGCTACGCCAAGGGTTGCGAGATCGCAGGGTTGCCGGCGAACCGCCAAGACTGGCGCGTGTGCAAAAGCATCTTCGTCGCCGATGATGATGCCACGGCGAGACGCTACGCGAAATCGCTTGACGGTCCCTACGGATTTTATTTCTGGAACCTGATCACCAAGCGCAAGGCGCGTGGCAGCGCCAACATTTACAAGCCGGATTTGTCGATGCCCGATGAAGCAGTGACGGTGGAATTCGTGCTCGATACTTTGGTGATCGCCGGTGGCGTTAATTCCGTGGTCGAGCAACTATTGAAATTCCGCGAAACCATCGGCGATTTCGGCACGCTGTTGTATTGCGGGCACGATTGGGTGGACCCCACCCTTGCCAAGCGTTCGATGGAGTTGATGGCGACCGAGGTGATGCCGCGAGTGAATGCGGCGCTGCGTCAGTAATCGTAAGGTGGATGAAGCGGAGCGCAACCTACCGGTCATGTGTAGCGCAAAACGCGAATGGTGGGTTACGGCGCAAACAACGCGCCTCCACCCACCCTACAAGTTACGCTGCCGCAGTCACCAAATCACGCAACACATACGGCAATATCCCGCCGTGCTTCAGATAGTCGACCTCGATACCAGTGTCGATCCGCAGCGTCAACGTAACCTTTTGTTTCGAGCCATCGGCACGCGTGATGGTCATGATGATGTCTTGCATCGGCGTGACGTTGCCGCCGGCCAACCCCTCGATAGTGAAGGTTTCGTTGCCTGTGATGTTGAGCGTTTTCACATCTTCGCCCGGTTTGAACTGCAGCGGTACCACGCCCATGCCGATCAGGTTGGCGCGGTGGATGCGTTCGAAGCTTTTGACGATCACGGCTTTGACGCCTAACAGTTGCACGCCCTTCGCTGCCCAGTCGCGCGACGAACCCATGCCGTAGTCCTCGCCGCCGAAAATCACCAGCGGCGTGCCGTCTTTTTGGTATAGCTCGGAGGCTTCGAAGATGGTCATATGATCGCCAGCGGGCTGGTGCTTGGTGATCGGGCCTTCGGTGCCTGGCGCGATGGCGTTACGCAGCCGCACGTTGGCAAAGGTACCGCGCACCATCAGCTCGTGGTTGCAGCGGCGCACGCCGAAGTGGCCCCATTCGGAAGGCGGGTGGTTGGCCTTGTACGGATCGAGCCATTTGCCCGCGGGCGTGCCGGGGCGAATCTTGGTCGAGGGGCTGATGTGATCGGTGGTGATCGAGTCGCCGAGGATTGCCAGCGCGCGCGCGCCGGTAATGTCGCTGACATTGCCCGGCGTTTTGGTGACGCCGTCGAAGAACGGCGGTTCGCGGATGAAGGTCGATTGCGGATCCCATTTGTAGACCGCGCCTTCGATGGTGGGAATGGCTTCCCACAGTTTTTTGTTGCCGGAAAGATCGCCGTATTCGCGGCGGAAGTGCTCGGCGTTGGCGGCGAATTTTAAGAGCGACGCCACTTCGGCGTCGCTCGGCCACAGGTCTTTCAAAAACACCGGCTTGCCGTCTTTATCCTTACCCAGCGGGTCCTTGGTCAAATCGGTGCGCACGGTGCCGGCAAGGGCATACGCCACGACCAATGCGGGGCTCGCAAGATAGTTCGCGCGCAGGTTGGCGTGCACGCGCGCTTCGAAATTGCGGTTGCCGGAGAGCACGGCGCAGGTGACTAAATCCTTGGACACAACGGCGTCTTCGATCTTGGCATCGAGCGGGCCGGCGGCGCCCATGCAAGTGGTGCAGCCGTAGGCGACTACGCCAAAGCCGAGTTTTTCAAAGTACGGCAGCAGGCCCGCGTCGCGCAAATACGCGGTCACGACCTTGGAGCCGGGTGCCAGTGACGTTTTGATACGCGGATGCGGCATCAAACCTTTATCCACCGCACGCTTGGCAAGCAGGCCCGCGGCGAGCAGCAGCGCGGGGTTGGAGGTGTTGGTGCAGGAAGTGATCGAGGCGATCAACACGTCGCCGTGGCCGACATCGAACGCATGGCCGGTGGCTTCACGCCGGTTCAAATCGGCGGCGTCGCGCGCATAACCGTTTTTATCGGTGGGCGCGGAAAAGAGTTTTTCGAAATCGCGGCCCAGATCGGGCAGGCTCACGCGGTCTTGTGGGCGTTTCGGCCCGGACAAACTTGGCACGATGCGATCCAAATCGAGCTCGATCACTTGCGAGTAATCGATTTCGCCTTTTTTCGGCATGCCGAACATGCCTTGCGCCTTGTAGTAGGCCTCGTTCGCCGACACCAGCTCGGCGCTGCGCCCGGTGGCGCGGAAATACTCGATGGTTTTTTCATCGACCGGGAAATAGCCCATGGTCGCGCCGTATTCGGGCGCCATGTTGGCGACCGTGCAGCGGTCGGCGGCGGTCAGATTCTCCGCGCCTTCGCCGAAGAACTCGACGAACTTGCCAACCACGCGCGCCTTGCGCATCAGTTCGGTAACGGTGAGCACCAAGTCAGTGGCGGTGACGCCTTCGCGCAGCTTGCCGGTCATGTGGCAGCCGACCACATCGGGCGTCAAGAACGCATTGGGTTGACCGAGCATGCCGGCCTCGGCCTCGATGCCGCCCACGCCCCAGCCGACAACGCCGATGCCGTTGACCATCGTCGTGTGCGAGTCGGTGCCGAACACAGTGTCGGGGAAATACACACCGTCTTTTTCCCACACGCCTTTCGACAAATACTCCATGTTGATCTGGTGGATGATGCCGTTGCCCGGCGGCACCACGCGCACGGTTTTGAACGCGCCTTGCGCCCACTTTACGAAGAGATAACGCTCGGCGTTGCGTTTGAATTCGATTTCTTGATTGACCTGCACCGCGTCTGGGCGGTTGTAGACGTCGATTTCCACCGAGTGATCGACGACCACATCCACCGGCACCAGCGGTTCGATTTTGCTGGGCGCGACACCCAGGCGAGCGGCGGCTGCGCGCATGGCGGAAAGATCGTTCAATGTGCCGAAGCCGATCAGGTCTTGCAGCACGATGCGCACGACGATGAACGGAATCTCCGTGGTGCGCGCACCGTTGGCCTGCCACGCGGCGAGCGCCTTGACGTGCTCTTCGGTGATTTTTTTGCCGTCACACTGGCGCACCAACGCTTCCAGCACCACGCGTATCGAGCGCGGCAGGCGCGAGATTTTTCCGAGGCCCGCTTGTTCGAGCGCGGCCAGCGAGTGGTACTTGGCGGTTTTGCCGGGGGCGGGGGTGAAATCGCGCAGGGTTTTGAAAGTGTCTTGGGCCATCTTGACGCTCCAGAAAGTCTAATTACGTAAGTATTTGATTTTATTGATTATTTTATTTTGGCCTGTGGGTCTCTCCACACACCAATGTGTCATCCCCCCTCCCGCCAGGGCGGGTTAGGGAGAGGGTGGGGAAGCGCAAACGGTTCTTGTAACGCTGCTCGTCCCCTCTCTCTAACCCTCTACCCCACGCGGGGGCGAGGGGATGTGAGTTGATTGGTAACGATGCGTCTATGCCGCCATCAGTTCTCTCAAAACAAACGGCAAAATCCCGCCGTGCTTCAAGTATTCCACTTCAATCGGCGAATCCACGCGTAGCGTGACGGTGACTTTTTGCGACGACCCATCCTTGCGATGGATCACCAGCGTCACGTCTTGCAGCGGTTTCAAGTTGCCGCCTTCCACGCCGAGCAAGTCGTAGGTTTCCTCGCCGGTGATGTTAAGCGACTGCACGCTGTCGTTGCCCTTGAACTGACACGGCAGTACGCCCATACCCACCAGGTTGGAGCGGTGAATACGCTCGTAGCCGCGCGCGACCACGACTTTGATGCCGAGCATTTGCGTGCCCTTGGCGGCCCAGTCGCGCGAGGAGCCGGTGCCGTATTCCTCGCCGCCGAACACGAACAGCGGCACCTTGTCTTTTTGGTAGCGCATCGAGGCGTCGAATATCTGCATCTTGTCACCGCTGGGCTGGTGGATGGTGACGCCGCCTTCGGAGCCGGGCACCATCAAATTTTTGATGCGCGGGTTGGCGAACGCGCCGCGCACCATCACTTCGTGGTTGGTGCGGCGCGAACCGAAGCTCGATAGGTCGGTGCTGCCCGCCGCCACCAGCCAGTCGCCGGCGAGCGTGCCTTTGCGGATTGGCGCGACTGGGCTGATGTGATCGGTGGTCAGCTTGTTGCCGAAGATTCCCAGCGCGCGGCCGGCTTTAACATCGGTGATCTTGGGCAGTTCGGGTTTGAAGCCTTCGAACAGCGGCGGCTCCAACAAGTAAGTCGATTTGTTGTCCCACTGGAACAACGCGCCCTTGGCTTCGGGGATGCCGTCCCACAGGTCTTTCGCGCCGGAAAGATCGCCGTATTCTTTTTTGAAGTTGTTCGAATCGAGCGCGAACTTCATTACCGCGTCGACTTCGGCGGGCGAGGGCCAGATGTCTTTCAAGAACACCGGCTTGCCGTCTTTGTCTTTGCCCAGCGGATCTTTGTCGACGTTGATGCGCACCGTGCCAGCCAGCGCGAACGCCACCACCAACGGCGGGCTCATCAGGAAGTTGGCTTTCAGCGATTGATGCACGCGCGCTTCGAAGTTGCGATTGCCGGAGAGCACCGCGGCGGAAATCACGTCGTTTTTGACGATGGTATCTTCGAGGTCTTTGTCGAGCGGGCCGGCCAAGCCCATGCAAGTGGTGCAGCCGTAGGCCACCACGTGATAGCCCAGTTGCTCCAGATAGGGCAGCAAGCCCGATTGTTTGAGATAGGCAGTGACCACTTTGGAGCCAGGTGCGAGCGAGGTTTTTACGCGCGGATGCGGCTTCATGCCTTTTTCAACCGCCTTCTTGGCGAGCAAGCCGGCGGCGAGCAACACCCACGGGTTGGAGGTGTTGGTGCACGAGGTAATCGCCGCGATGCCGATATCGCCGTGGCCGACATCGCCGATCGCCGCATTGGCAACGGGGAAGCGTTTGTCGATATCCGCGGCGGGTTTGTTGTAGCCGCTCTCCGCGACGGGTTTGGAGAACAATTCGTTAAAGCGCGCGCCGATGCCTTCGAGGTTGATGCGCTCTTCGGGCTGCTTGGGCCCGGAGACGCTGGGGCGCACGGTGGACAGATCGAGCTCGACCACTTGCGAGTAATCGATTTCGCCTTTTTTCGGAATGCCGAACATGCCTTGAGCTTTGAGGTAGCTCTCGATGGCGTCGCAATGCTCGTCGCGGCTGGTCATGCGGTAGTACTCAAGCGCTTTTTCATCGATGGCGAAAAAGCCGCAGGTAGCACCATAGTCGGGCGACATGTTGGCGACGGTGGCGCGGTCGGTGGGTGTGAGTGACGCCGCGCCTTCGCCGAAGTATTCGACGAATTTGTTAACCACCTTGGTTTTGCGCAGCAGCTCGGTGACACTCAGCACCAAATCGGTGGCGGTAACGCCAGGATTCAACTTGCCGGTCATGTGCACGCCGACCACATCGGGTTCCAAGAAATAATACGGTTGGCCCAACATCGCCGCCTCGGCCTCGATACCGCCCACGCCCCACGCCAGCACGCCGATGGCGTTGACCATGGTGGTGTGCGAATCAGTGCCGACGGTGGAGTCGGGGTAATACACGCCGTCTTTTTCCCACACGCCGCGCGAGAGGTATTCGAGATTGACCTGATGGCAAATGCCGTTGCCTGGCGGCACCACCCGGATGCCGGAGAACGCGGCCTTGGCCCATTTCAAAAAGGTGTAGCGCTCGCCGTTGCGCTCGAATTCGATTTCCATGTTCTTGCGCAGCGCGTTGGCCGAGTTGTGCACGTCGACCACTACCGAGTGATCGACCACCAGATCCACCGGCACCAGCGGCTCGATCTTGGTCGGGTCGAAATTCTGGCGCTTGGCTTCGGCGCGCATCGCGGCGAAGTCGTTTAGGGCCGGAAAGCCCGCCATGTCTTGCAGCATGATGCGCGCGAGCACGAACGGCAGCTCTTGCGAGCGCTCGCCGTTGGGTTTCCATCCTGCGAGCGCCTTAACCGCGTCTTCGGTGATGCGTTGGCCATCGCAATTGCGCAGCACCGACTCGAGCACCACTCGTAAAGATATCGGCATGCGCGAGGTTTTGCCGAAGCCGGCTTCTTCCAGCGCTTTTAACGAATAATATTTACCGGTCTTGCCGGATTTCAGTTTGAACTCACGCAGCGAGTTGAAGCGATTGTGGAGTGCCATCGTATTGCCTTTAAAAAATGTAATTAAATCACATACTTACATAAATTCTATAAGATGGGCGCGCAGACTATTTGGGCGCGCCCTTCATCATCTTCGCGATGTCGTTGATGTTCATCACGCGTCCGTTCATGTTCATGTCGCCGGGCTTCATGTTGGCGGGGCAGGCGCCGACGTGGCGTGCTTGCACCACGGTGCTGGATTCGCTCATGCCGGCCATTGCGGGGACAAAACTGGATTTCACTTCGGTGCGGTAGGAAGCGTCGCCGCTAAACGTGGTGACCGATTGCGATTTGACGGTCATCTTACCCATGCTGCATTCGGCATCACCGTAGATTTTGTTGCCATCGCGGCGCACGGTGTTTTTGGCGCATTGTGCACCCATGTTTTGGCTAAACGCCATCATGTCTTTCTGCATCTTGTCGTCCACGCACATGGTGAGCTTCATGCTGCTGCCGGCGGCGCCCTTGGGGCCACTCGACGAAGTGGTAGATTCCCATAAGCCTGCTTTCATTTTGGGAAGGTCTTGTGCGCCAACATGCGCGGCGAAAAGCGCGGTAGCTACAATCAACCAGCATCGATGCATGGCCTCTCCTGAATTGAGCGGGATCAGAGTGCGAACAGGTCGGTAAACTCGTGCACCGGTGTTGCTTCCAGCCGCTTTTGATCCTTGCACAGATTATAAATCGCGTTGCGCTGTTTATCTGCAAACTTGCGCGCGAGATTCACGCGGAACTTGGCCTCGAGCAGCGGAATGCCCTCTTTACGACGGCGGCGGTGGCCGACCGGATATTCCACGGCGACGTTGGGGGTTTTGCTGCCGTCCTTGAAAAACACCTGAATGGCGTTGGCGATGGAGCGCTTTTTCGGGTCGAGGTAATCCTTGGTCCACGACTTCAATTCGACGCATTCCATTTTGTTGCGTAGCGCATCGACGCGCGGATCGGCGGCGACATTGTCTTCGTAATCGGCCGCAGTGAGGTTGCCTTTCATCAAGCCGATGGCCGCCATGTATTGAATGCAATGGTCGCGGTCGGCGGGATTCGCCAGCGGGCCGGTTTTATCGATGATGCGGATCGCCGATTCGTGAGTGGTGATGACGACTTTTTTGATGTCGTTCAAACGGTCTTTGACCAGCGGGTGCAGCTTGACTGCGCACTCCACCGCGGTTTGCGCGTGAAACTCGGCCGGGAACGAAATCTTGAACAACACGTTCTCCATCACGTACGAAGCGTACTTTTGGGTGAACTTGAACGGGTTGCCTTTGAACGACACGTCGTAAAAGCCCCAGGTTTTCGCGGTGAGCGCGGCGGGATAGCCCATCTCGCCTTTGTGCGCCATGAGTGCTAAACGCACGCCGCGGCTGGTGGCATCCCCGGCTGCCCACGATTTGCGAGAACCTGCTTGCGGCGCGTGGCGATAGGCGCGCAGCGATTGGCCGTCGATCCACGCATTCGATACCGCGTTGACGATTTCCTCATGCGTGCAGCCGAGCATGTTGGCCACCACCGCGGTGGTGGCGACTTTCACCAGCACCACGTGATCGAGCCCGACGCGGTTGAAACTATTTTCCAGCGCGATCACGCCTTGAATTTCGTGCGCCTTGATCATGCCGGTCAGCACGTCGCGCATGACGAGCGGCTTTTTACCCGCTGCGACTGCATTGCGCGACAACCAATCCGCCGCGGCGAGGATGCCGCCCATGTTGTCCGACGGATGCCCCCACTCGGCGGCAAGCCAGGTGTCGTTGAAATCCAGCCAGCGAATCATGCAGCCGATGTTGAACGCCGCCATCACCGGATCGAGTTGATACGACGTGCCGGGCACTTTAGCGCCGTTGGGCACGATGGTGCCGGGGACAACCGGCCCCATCAGCTTGGTACAGGCGGGGTACGACAATGCTTCCAACCCGCAACCCAATGTGTCCATTAAACACAGGCGTGCGGTGTTGTAGGCTTCGGCGCTTTTGATGGAATATTTTTGGGCGTAGTTGGCGATGTCGGTCAGGACGGCATCGGGTTTGGGGCGGGCGGCTGAGGGGGTGTGCGGGGACATAGGATGTAGAAGAAAAGTCAAAAACTTCACCGCAGAGACGCGGAGGCGCAGAGTTTACGCAGAGAAAAACGAAAAGATGTTGTCGTTCTCTGCGATTCCTCTGCGTCTCCGCGCCTCTGCGGTGAAGGGGTTGAAGTTAACGATTTTTAAGCGGCACAAACTTCGTATTCTCCGGCCCCGTATAAACCGCCGTAGGCCGTATCAACTTATTATCCACCCGCTGCTCCATGACATGCGCGGCCCAACCGGTGGTGCGGGCAATCACGAAAATCGGCGTGAACAGCAGCGTCGGCACGCCCAGGCGGTGGTAGGACACCGCGGAGAACCAATCGAGGTTGGCGAACATATTGTTTTTTTCGCGCTTCATCACCGCTTCGATGCGGTCGGCGATGTCCCACATTTTCATGTCGCCGGCGTCCTTCGATAATTTGCGCGCGACTTCCTTGATGATTTTGTTGCGCGGGTCGCCGACGGTGTACACCGCGTGGCCGAAGCCGATGATGGTTTCGCGGTTGCGCACGCGGTTGATGATGTCGGCTTCGGCTTCGTCCATGGTCTCGTAGCGGTTCATCACCTCGAAGCCGACCTCGTTGGCCCCGCCGTGTTTGGGGCCGCGCAACGCACCGATGCCGCCGGTGATCGCCGAATACATATCAGCACCCGTGCCGGCCACCACGCGGCAGGCGAAGGTTGAAGCGTTGAATTCGTGCTCGGCGTAAAGAATCAATGAAGTGTGCATGGCGCGCACAAAATCCTTGCTGGGTTTTACGCCGTGCAGCAGGTGCAGAAAATGCCCGCCGACCGAATCGTCATCGGTTTCGACCTCGATGCGCCGGCCGTTGGTGCTGTAGTGATACCAGTAGAGCAGCATCGAGCCGAAACACGCCACCAGGCGATCGGCGATGTCGCGCGCGCCGGGCACGTTGTGATCGTCTTTTTCGGGCAGCGCGCAGCCCAGCGCCGAGCAGCCGGTGCGCATCACGTCCATTGGGTGCGCGGCAGCGGGCAGGGCCTCCAACACGGTTTTCACCGACTGCGGCAGGCCGCGCAGGCTTTTGAGTTTGATATTGTAATTGTTGAGCTGCGCGGCGTTGGGCAGCTTGCCGTGGATTAGCAAGTACGAGATTTCTTCAAATTCGCAGGTGTCGGCGAGATCGTTGATGTCGTAGCCGCGATAATGCAAATCATTGCCGCTGCGCCCGACGGTGCACAACGCAGTGGCGCCCGCTTCGACGCCGGATAACGCAACGCCTCTTTTGGCGCGGACGATGGGGGTGTCGTTGCTGCTCATGGTGAAATCTCCGTGAAAGCACATATTGTAGGGTGGGTGCAGGCGCGGTGTTTGCGCCGTAACCCACCTTCCGCGGTTCGCAGTATGCGCGAACGGTGGGTTGCGCTGCGCTTCACCCACCCTACGGTGTTAAAAAAGCGGACGCCGAGGGCAATCCGCTTTTATCAATAAAATCAAATACTTACATTATAACAGATGTTTGATGGCATCGCGCTCTTCGGTAAGCTCCTTGAGCGTGGCCTGCATGCGCGCCTTGCTGAAGTCGGACAACTCGATACCTTTGACGATTTCAAACTTGCCGTTTTTGCATTGCGCGGGGTAGCCGTAAATCACCCCTTCGGGAATGCCGTAGCTGCCGTCCGAGGCAATGCCCATGCTCACCCAATCGCCGTCGCGCGTGCCGGCGACCCAATCACGTACATGCTCGATGGCGGCGTTGGCGGCGCTCGCCGCCGACGACAAACCACGTGCCGCGATAATCGCCGCGCCGCGTTGCTGAATGGTGGGGATGAAATCCTTCTCCAGCCAGTTTTGATCGTTGATCTGCGGCCAGACCTTTTGGCCGTCGGCTTCGGCGCTGAACACGTCCGGATACTGCGTGGACGAGTGGTTGCCCCACACCGTGAGTTTTTTGATGCTGGCCACCGGCTTGCCGATTTTTTGCGCGACTTGCGACAGCGAACGGTTGTGATCCAGGCGCATCATCGCGGTGAAGTTGGCGGGCTTCAAGGTTTTCGCGTTTTTCATCGCGATCAAACAGTTGGTGTTGGCCGGGTTGCCCACCACCAGCACTTTGACGTCACGGCTGGCGTGATCGGACAGTGCCTTGCCTTGCGGCCCGAAAATTTTGCCGTTGGCTTCGAGCAAATCTTTGCGCTCCATGCCGGGGCCGCGCGGGCGCGCACCGACCAGCAGCGCCACATCGACATCCTTGAACGCGACGTTCGGGTCGGAAGCGGGCGTCATGCTGTGCAGCAGCGGGAACGCGCAGTCGTCGAGCTCCATCATCACGCCCTGCAGCGCTTTTTGCGCTTTTTCGTCGGGGATTTCCAGGAGTTGCAAAATGACAGGCTGGTCTTTGCCGAGCATTTCGCCGCTGGCAATGCGGAACAACAGGCTGTAGCCGATCTGGCCCGCAGCGCCGGTCACCGCGACGCGCATGGGTTTTTTCATGAAGTACTCCTGGATTTCTGTCGTGGAAAGTTGTGCAAGGCGCGACTGAAACCCGCTGATTGGCCCGGCACGCGAGAGGCATCATGATAGGGCAAGGCCTAAAACCGGTCAACTTCACGCGGCACGTGCGATGATGCGATTTGGACGGGGTGAGGCCATTGATTCTGTTGCGCTATCGGTGCAATGCTCGCCGCGGTCGCGGTTCATTCTGCTGTTCCGCAGCATGCGGAAAGCTGGTAAAATTTGTGGGGTTTGCTTGTTGCAAGGCTTGGTGAGAGCGGTATGCGCTGATTTTGTGCCGCGCGCGCCGGCACACCGCCCGCCGTTTTTACAGCTGACAAACTTTTTGCCCCGTTTCTCACAATTCGAAAAACGAAAGAAGCCGTGTAATGCCCACGAGTCGACCTAAACATCTTAATTTGATGCAAATACGCTTGCCGTTGCCGGCATTCGTATCGATCTTGCACCGGATCAGCGGCGCGATTTTATTTTTGTTGCTGCCGTTTTTGTTGTGGTTACTCGGCGGCAGCCTGGAGTCTGCCGCTTCGTTTAATGTTTTTAAGGGTTGGATGAACCACTGGGTCATCAAAATCGTGCTGCTAGGTTTGTTGTGGGCGTATTTGCACCATTTTTGTGCGGGCATCCGCCACCTGGCGCTTGATTTGCACATGGGGCTGGAGCTTCAAACCGCCCGCGCCACCAGTTATGCGGTGTTCGGCGCGAGTTTGCTGCTGACCGCGGTGATCGGGGGGCTGCTATGGTAAGACGCGAAGTGAGCGGCGCCCACTACGGCCTGCGCGATTGGCTGGCGCAGCGCGTTACCGCGGTGGTGATGGTGGTGTACAGCGTGTTGTTCGTGGTCATGTTGTTAAAGCTGCCGCGTTTCGATTTCCCCAGCTGGAAAGCGATGTGGAGCGCGCCGACCATGCGCTATGCCACGCTGCTGTTTCTGCTGTGCTTGTTTGTGCACGCGTGGATCGGCATGCGCAACATAGTGATGGATTATGTGAAGCCGACCTGGCTGCGCTTGACGCTTTATTCGCTGATGATTTTGGCTTTATTTGCCTACGGCGCGTGGGCGGTGCAAATTTTGTGGGGTAGATAAACGATGGCGATCGCCGTAAGACAATTCGATGCAGTGGTGGTGGGCGCGGGCGGTTCGGGCCTGCGTGCCGCGCTGCAACTGGCGGAAGCCAATCTGAAGGTGGCGGTGCTCTCCAAAGTGTTCCCCACGCGTTCGCATACGGTCGCGGCGCAAGGCGGCGTGTCGGCTTCACTCGGCAACGAAGAGCCCGATAACTGGCACTGGCACATGTACGACACCGTCAAGGGCTCGGACTACTTGGGTGACCAGGATGCCATCGAGTTCATGTGTAGGAAGGCTTCCGAAGTGGTGGTTGAGCTAGAACACTACGGCATGCCGTTCGACCGGCTGGATAACGGCAAGATTTATCAACGCCCGTTCGGCGGTCACACCAGCAACTACGGCGAGCGCGCGATCAAGCGCGCCTGCGCCGCGGCCGATCGCACCGGCCACGCTATGCTGCACACGCTGTATCAACGTAACGTTCGTGCGCGCACCCAGTTTTTTGTGGAGTGGATGGCGCTCGACTTGGTGCGCGATGCTGAGGGCCGCGTACTCGGCGTCACCGCGCTGGAAATGGAAACCGGCGAAGTGATGATTCTCAAAGCGCGCGCTACCTTGTTCGCGACTGGTGGTGCCGGGCGAATTTATTCAGCGAGCACCAATGCTTTTATAAATACCGGTGACGGCTTGGGTATGGCCGCGCGAGCGGGCATCCCGCTGGAAGACATGGAGTTCTGGCAGTTCCACCCCACGGGCGTGGCCGGCGCCGGCGTGTTGATCACCGAAGGCGTGCGCGGCGAAGGCGGTTTTTTGCTCAACAAAAACGGCGAGCGCTTCATGGAGCGCTACGCACCGACGGTGAAAGACCTCGCCAGCCGCGACGTGGTGGCGCGCGCGATGGCCACCGAGATTAAAGAAGGCCGCGGTGCGGGCAAGGATGGCGAATACATCCTGTTGAAGCTCGACCATCTGGGCGCGGACGTGATCGACAAACGCTTGCCGGGCATCCGCGAAATCGCGATCAAATTCGCCAACTGCGATCCGGTGAAAGACCCGATCCCCGTGGTGCCCACTTGCCATTATCAAATGGGCGGCATCCCCACCAATATGCACGGGCAGGTGCTCGGCAGTGGCGATCGCATCGTGCCGGGCTTCTACGCCGCGGGCGAATGCGCGTGCGTGTCGGTGCATGGCGCGAACCGTTTGGGCACCAACTCGCTGCTCGATTTGCTAGTGTTTGGCAAGTCGGCGGGTGAACAAGTTGTCAAAGACCTCAAGGGCGAAACGGGCGCGATGCCCGAATTGCCCAAGGATGCTGGCGACTACACCCTTTCGCGTCTGGCACGTCTGGATTCGGCCACTTCTGGCGAGCGCGTCAGCGACGTCGGCGCGGAAATGCGCCGCGTCATGCAGTTGCATTGCGGCGTGTTTCGCTTTCCCGACAGCCTGGTGGAAGGCGTGCGCAAAATCAAGGAAGTGGCCGAGCGTACCAAGAGCACGTTCATCAAGGACAAGAGCAAGGTATTCAACACCGCGCGCGTCGAAGCATTGGAACACGAGAATTTGATCGAGGTCGCGCTCTCTACCATGGTGTCCGCCGAGGCGCGCAAAGAGTCGCGCGGCGCGCATGACCGCAGCGACTTCCCTAACCGCGACGATGTGAATTGGATGAAGCACACGATGTGGTTCAAGGATGGCAACCGCTTGGAATACAAGCCGGTGCAGTTAAAACCGCTGACGGTGGAGATGTTTGAGCCGAAGGCGCGGGTGTATTGATGGGGTGTAAGAACGACGTGAGGGGTGAGGCGTGAGGCGCAATCTGCGGTGGGGTTACGTCTCACGTCTCACGCCTCACGCCTCACCGGCAAACACGAAATATTGAACAACCGAGATCACAATGCGTTTTCAGATTTACCGCTACAACCCCGACACGGATAGCAAGCCGCGCATGCAGTTCTACGACGTGGCGATGGAGCCCACCGACCGCATGCTGCTCGATGCCTTGGTGCGCATCAAAATGGAAGACGACACCTTTGCGTTCCGCCGCTCGTGCCGCGAAGGTGTGTGCGGCTCGGATGCGATGAACATCAACGGCAAAAATGGCCTTGCGTGCATTACCAAACTCGCCGATTTGCAAGAGCCGGTGGTGATCCGCCCGCTGCCGGGGCTGCCGGTGATCCGCGATTTGATCGTCGACATGTCGCAGTTTTTCAAGCAATATCACTCGATCAAGCCGTATGTCGTGAACGACACGCCGCCGCCGGAAAAAGAGCGGCTGCAATCGCCGGAAGACCGCGAAGAGCTCAACGGCTTGTATGAGTGCATTTTGTGCGCGTGCTGCTCGACTTCTTGCCCGTCGTTCTGGTGGAACCCGGATAAATTCGTCGGCCCCGCCGGTTTGTTGCAGGCGTATCGCTTTATCGCGGATACACGCGATCAAACGATCAACGAGCGCCTGGATAATCTTGAGGATCCGTATCGCTTGTTCCGCTGCCATTCAATCATGAATTGCGTGGATGTATGTCCTAAGGGGCTTAATCCGACCAAGGCGATAGGCAAGATCAAGGATCTTTTGGTCAAACGCACTGTGTAATGCATGAGTGAACGCGACCGCACCTTATGGCACTGCCGCCGCGGTTTGCTGGAACTGGATTTGTTGCTGGGGCGGTTTGTCGAGCGGCATTTGGATGGGTTGAGCACCGACGAATTGGCCCAGTTCAAGGAGTTATTGAACTACGACGACAACGATTTATTTGATATGGTGATGGGCCGCGCGGAACCGCTGAACGAGCAATTGAATGCTGTTTTGGGTAAAATGCGCTCAGCATAAAATATTCAATAAAATCAAATACTTACGCAATTTTAGCTAGACTTAACTGGAGATGGGTATGAGCGAGAAACTGGCAACGCTTTCTTTTAGCGACGGCAAGCCCTCGGTGGACTTCCCGATTTATAGCGGCAACGAAGGGCCGGACGTGATCGACGTGCGCGCGCTCTACGGCAAAACCGGCTTGTTCACCTACGACCCCGGCTTTATGTCGACCGCGAGCTGCCGTTCGAGCATCACTTACATCGACGGCGACGTGGGCATTCTGCAGTATCGCGGCTACTCGATCGAGAATCTGGTTGAAACCTGCAGCTTTCTAGAAGTCGCGTATTTGATTATGTACGGCGAGCTGCCCAAGAAGGAAGAACTCGATAACTTCGTCGGCATCATCACCAAGCACACCATGGTGCACGAGCAGCTCTCGCGCTTTTACAACGGTTTTCGGCGTGACGCGCACCCGATGGCGGTGATGTGCGGCGTGGTGGGCGCGTTGTCGGCCTTCTACCATGATTCGATCGATATCAACGACGCGCGCAGCCGCGAAATCAGCGCGTTCCGCTTGATCGCCAAACTGCCGACGATCACGGCGATGACCTATAAGTACACCACCGGCCAGCCGTTCATGTATCCGCGCAACAATTTGTCGTACGTGGAAAACTTCCTCTATATGACCTTCGGCACGCCGTGTGAAGACTGGAAGCCGAACCCGGTGCTGACCAAGGCGATGGAGCGCATCCTGATTCTGCACGCCGATCACGAGCAAAACGCTTCGACCTCGACCGTGCGTCTGGCGGGCTCGACCGGCGCCAACCCGTTTGCGTGCATCTCGGCCGGCATTGCCGCGCTGTGGGGCCCGGCGCACGGCGGCGCCAACGAAGCGGTGCTGAAAATGCTCGATTACATCGGCGACGTAAAAAACATTCCGCAGTTCCTCGACCGCGTGAAGGTAAAAGAAGATCACACCATGTTGATGGGCTTTGGCCACCGCGTCTATAAAAACTACGATCCACGCGCGCGCATCATTCAGCAAACCTGCCACGAGGTGCTGGAGGCCTTGGATCTGAAAGATGACCGTCTCTTCAAGCTTGCCATGGCGCTAGAAAAAATCGCGCTCGAAGACGACTACTTCATCAAGCGCAAGCTCTACCCGAACGTCGATTTCTATTCC
>VGIF01000095.1 GCA_016868015.1 Betaproteobacteria bacterium | reverse complement strand
CTGCCTGGTGCAGCATCAAGCGATACCCGATTACAAACTGCCGCTGCGGCGGCACATGGAGCGCACGACGTTGACGGGGACGGCACCGTTTTAAGCACCTCGGCCTCGCGTGACCGACAAGCTGCCAATATCGAGGAGAAGTCCGATGATCCGCGCAACAACTTTCGCCGCGCTCGCTGCGAGTGTCCATCTCACGTTTGCCGGCGTGGCGGCGGCGCAGGCCGAGTATCCCGTGCGCCCGATCCGGCTGCTGGTGCCGCAAACGACGGGCTCGTCCACCGACACCGTGAGCCGCGTGCTGTTCCCCAAAATGGGCGAACTGCTGGGCCAGCAGATCGTGATCGACAACCGCACCGGCGCGGGCGGCATCATCGCCAGCGGCATCGTGGCGCATGCAGAGCCCGATGGCTACACCTTGCTGTGCGGCGCAACGCCCTCGCAAGTGATCGGCCCGCAGCTCTATCCGAAATCACTCACCTACGACAACACCAAGGCGTTCGCCGCGATCGGCAAGTTTGCCGTGACCAACAATGTGCTGATCGCAAATTTGAAGACGCCCTTTACCAGCGTCAAGGATCTCATCGCGCATGCCAGAGATAATCCCGGCAAGCTTAACTGGGGCAATGCCGGCGCCGGTTTTCAAAGCCACCTGGCGAGCGTGCTGTTTACGCACTTGGCCAAGATCGATGTGCTGCACGTCTCCTACAAAGGCGCCGGCCCGATGGTGACCGGCGTGATTTCCGGCGAATCGCAAGTCACGCTGGGCCCGGCGCCGGCGTGGATGGTGCACGTGCAGGCCGGGCGCGCGCGCGCACTGGCGATGGCCGGCGCCAAGCGCTCGGTGTTGTGGCCGGAACTGCCCACCATCGTCGAATCCGGATTACCTGGCTTCGTCTCCGACGGTTGGATCGGCCTGATGGCGCCGCGCGGCATCTCCAAGCCGGTGCACAACAAGCTCTATGGCGCGCTGGTGAAGGCGATGGACGATCCCGCGACAGTGGAACGGCTAAAACGCGCCGGGGCCGAGCCCAGTGTTGCGCCGAGCGCCGAGTTTACCGCGCTCATCGCCAGCGACTGGAAGAGCTTCGGCGAAGCGATCAAAATCGCCGGGCTCAAGCCGCAGTAATTTTGAACCGTTCTGCTGTCGCGGCCGCGCCTATCCCAAGTCCATACTTCGACCGACGTGTAGTGCCGGTTCAAAAATAGCCCGTTTTTAATCTAAGGAAACACTGAACAAGTCCTTCGACGAGCTCAGGACGAACGCTAAGTTGTTGATTCCGTTCGTGGTGAGCCTGTCGAACCATGAATGGAATCAACTTATTCAGTGTTTCCCTAAGCACACGCTTACAACGGCCACACAAGCAGTAACATGGGCAGACTCACAGCAACAACTGCGAGTTCCAGCGGCAAGCCGAGGCGCCAATAATCACCAAAGTGGAAACCGCCAGGCCCCAAGATCAGGGTATTGTTCTGATGGCCGATGGGAGTCAGAAATGCGCAAGATGCGCCAATCGCCACCGCCATGAGAAAGCTGTCGGCGTTCACACCTAGGGCAGCCGCCGTCCCGATGGCGATGGGGCACATCACCGCCGCAGTGGCAGCATTATTCATCACATCCGAAAGAGTCATGGTGACCACCAGAATCAGCGCCAGTGCCAAAATAGCGTGGCCCTGTGCGACCCCCTCCAGCAAGAAGCGGGCGATCAGATCCGCGGTGCCAGTGGTCGCCATGGCACCGGCCACCGGGATGAGCGCCGCCAGCAGCACGATAACGGGCCAGTCCACGGCATCGTACGCGACTCGGGGCGGCACCGTACGCAGCACCATTGAAGCCAGCACACCTCCAGCAAAAGAAATCGCTGCGGGCAACAGCCCGAAAGCCGCGCCGCCGACCGCCGCCGCCATGATAGTGCCCGCGGCTATTGCCTTGCGTTTATCCGGGATGCGCAGTTCCCGCTGGGCCAAAGGCACGCAGCCGTAGGTAGCCGCAAAGTCGACCAGGTTTTCTGGCGGCCCCTGCATCAATAGCAAATCCCCCGACCGGATATTCAGCGTGCGCAGCCGAGCCATGGTACGTTGGCCTTGACGCGACAGCGCGAGCAGGTTAATACCGTAGCGAGTGCGCAAAAGGATATCGCTCGCGGAGTTACCCGCCAGGACGGAGCCCGGCAACACAGCCAATTCCATCAATATGATCTCGTCAGCAGCGTCTTTCTGGGCACTCTGTACCTTCCCATTGCTGGGTTGCACGCCATCACCCTGACCAGCAGGTTCGTCACCACCACCCTGCGCAGGAGGGTCGCTTTGCGCCTCCTCCTCCTTGATGGCGTGAACAGGGTTCTGCTTGGCTTCCTCCAACTGCAGGCCCAGTCGGGACAGCGTTTGCGCCAATGCGGCCGCATCAGCTTCGATAATGATAATGTCATTGTCGCGCAGCCGCTGGCCGGGACTGGGAGCAATAATGCGAACGTCATTACGCACCAATCCAAGGACCTGAGCGTCGGTATCGGCAAGCACCTCGTTGATCTCGTGCAGGGTCATACCAGCCGCTTTGGCATTTGCGGGCACGCGCACCTCGGTTAAGTATGCGCCTGCCTCAAACCCCTCCGTTCCCGCCTGTTTTCTGGCTGGCACCAGCCGCCAGCCGATAAGCGCGATCAGGCTGATTCCGGCAATTGCAACGACAAGTCCCACCGGAGTGAAGTCGAACATCGCAAAGGTACCAGTCCCGTTTTGCTGACGAAAACCCGAGACCACCAGGTTGGGTGGCGTGCCGATTAAAGTGGTCATGCCACCCAGAATGGAGCCGAAGGCCAGTGGCATCAGAACCTTGCCGGGCGGCAGATCGAGCCGCCCGGCCAACTGCACCGCAATCGGCATCAACAAGGCCAGTGCACCGACGTTGTTCATAAAGCCCGAGAGAAAGGCCCCCAAAGCGGTCAACGCGGCGATTGACAGAGTAGGCCCGGCATTGGCGGGCAATATGCCGCGCGCCAGCGCATCTACTGCGCCGGAACTCTGCAGCCCCCGACTGAGTACGAGCACGCAGGCGACGGTAATCACCGCAGGATGACCGAAGCCGGCGAACGCATCGGCCGACGCTACCAATCCGGCCAAGACGCAAGCCAGGAGTGCTCCTATCGCCACCATGTCGTGGCGCCAGCGCCCCCACAAGAACATGCCAATAGTGGCACCGAGAATGGTGAGAATGAGGAGTTGGTCCGAGGTCATGAGGTAAGGGAGAAGTTCTAATCGAAGCGCCAGGAGAATAAAATGTCGGCCGCATTTTGCGCGCCCGCGCTGCCTTCAAAGCGCCATCGGGGCGAAAGCAGGTAATCCACCTTCAGAATACTGGCGGCGGTGCCGCCAATACTTTGCTCCAGGCGTACACTCAGGCGCTCGGTAATGCGTTTGCCCAGCGCGAGCACGCCGATGGCGCCATCGTGCGCGCGTGTGAATCCGAAGTGATCAAGGCCCAAACCTTCGGCCAACTGTCTTTGGATCGGCGTGTTCTGATTCCTGTTGAGCGTGAGCGCGGCCGCTTGCAGCACGGCGAGTTGTGCCGCGCCCGCGGTTTGCGGATCGTAGCCGAGCACGAGCCACCCCAGCCGCTCGGTGTCGGACATGACGGGGTCGGATACCAGCGTGACGATCGGTCGCTGCAGTGAAACGGTGGCTTCGACACCGACTTGCACCGTCCTGATTTCGCGCCCGGCGCGAATATCGAGTCCGGGATTGGTGAGCGGGCCGGTGAAGTTAAGCCGTCCGCGCTCGATGGCGAGCGGCTCGCCGAACGCGGAGAATTCGCCGCGCACCGCATGGATGGTACCAAGCGCTTGCAATACACCGTTGCGCGTGGTGGCGCGTAGCGACCCTCCCAATAGCGCGTCAAGGCCACGGCCGCGCACCGTGAATCGGTCATTGAGCTCGATGACGACATCGAGCAGCACGCCCGCGGCCCGCGCCGCCGGTGCGGGGGCGCCGGGCTTGCCGACAATCACCACGTCATCGCCTAACTCCGGGCGGCGCTCGTGGCCCAAATCATAACGTCCTTCGTCGATTCGGAACTTGCCGTCGATCGCCAGTTTGCGTTCACGTAATCCGGCCTGCGCGCTACCGCTTAACACGACGTTCAGTTGCGGCGTCGACACCATACGTGCCCGGGTTGCCCGCAACTGCACTGACAAGCTCCGAAGACCATCGGCGAGGTCCGCGACCCCTTCGCCCTCGATCCGTCCCTCGCCCGCGGTCAACGCGTAACGCACCAACTTCACCGCGCTGCCGTCGAAAGTTGCTCGCAGCATGCCATTAGTGAAATGTAATCCGTGCTCGAGCACGCGCGCCTGCAGTTGGTCGGCGGCGGCCTCGCCTGCAATGGCGGGCTTGCCCAAGGTGCCTCCCAGTTTCAGCCGCGCATGGGCGCGCCCGTCAAGCACATCGACTTGCGTGAAGAAGGCGCGTGCCCACGACAACGACTGGATATCGGCTTGCAGATCGCCTTCAAGCGGCGCGCCTCGCGGCAACACCCAACCGTTCGCGCGCGGTTCCACACGGGTGCGGGCCCGCGCCGTTACCGTGCCCAGGCGCGCGCTACGCGCTTCGCCCGACGCCTCGATTTGATGATGGGCGGCTTTCAGCGCCACCCTGAATTGCTGCAATCCCAAGGCCAGTTTGGGTTCGGTTTTGAGCGTGATGTCACCCTTTTCGAGACGCAGCGCCGCGTCCCCCGCCAGGGTCTGGTTCACCGTGAAGTTCCATTGCGCGCCCAGCATGGCATCGCGCGCTTCAATGGTCGTTGCCGGTGCAAACGCAAGCAGGGCGCGCAGCGGCAATGCCGTAAACGAGCCGCGCGTTGCCAGTCCGTCCCGCGCGATGCGTAAGGATGCCGGGCCGAGCTGTCCGCCCAGCGCAATCGCCTGCAATCCCTCGATCTCCAATAGGCCGGGCCCCACGCTCAGTTGTGCCGGCGCGGCGAGCCGTAACGCAAACCGCCCCGCCGCTTCAAGGGCGTTCACGCGGCCACGCCACTGCCAGTTTTGATCGAGGCCGCCGCTCGCGCTCAGTGACGCATCCAGTTTGGGCGCCCGCAATGCCGCAGTCAGCTCGTGCTGCGTACTGGTGCCTTGCACTTGCAGCTTCAAGTCATTGACTAGCACGGCGTCATGGCGCAGCCCGCTGGCATGCGCGGTTAGCCGCAGCGGCGCCTGCATTTGCAGCGCGAGCTCACCCTTAGCGTCGATGGCGCCCGCATGAAACCCGCCCGCCGTCAAGCGCGACGCGGCGAGCGTGAACGTAATTGCCGGCCGGTGAATCTCGCCGGCAAAAGAGCCGCGCGCCCGCACCGCGCCGGACAGTCCCGCGCCCACGACCTGCAAATTCGGGGCGTCAATCGACCAACTGAGTTTGTCGCCCGGCTTGCCGAAGTTGCCCGATACGTCCAGCCGGTTGCCGCCCAATACCGCCTGCGCCTCGCCGGCAAACCACTGTGCCGCGCTGGTGGTGAACGCGGCCGTGGCGCTCAGCGGCTGTCAGTGAAAGCGGCTGTTGGTTAGGGCGAGGCGGACGTCGGCCAGCCACGAGGGCGCAAGCCTGCCGCGCGTGGCGAGCGTCCCGTTCAATAGGGCGCTCGGCATGTGTATGAATCGCGCCGGGTCGAGGTTTGCAAAAGCCGCGTTGAGTGCGAACGTCCGCTCCGGAGACAGGGCCAGGCGTGCCGAGAAATCGAGCCGTGCGTCCTTTGCGCGCAATGTGCCGGTTTCGACGGTCAAGATATCCCGCGCATGGTTTGCGGCAATATCGAGCTGTGTGCCGTTGCCGGCGAGTTTTGCCAAGAGGCGTTGCGTATCGGCGTCTCCCGTCAATGTGGCATTGCCCGCAACGGTGAGTGAACGCAGCTTGCCGTGAAGTTCGTCGGTTCTAAGGTTGGCGACCCGCAGCACCAGGCGCGTGCTCGCGCGGCTGATGGCGCCCGTACCGGTGATGCGTCCGGCCTTGCCGATGTCAAGCGCGATATTCGACAGTTCCCAGTCAGTGCCGCTGCCGGAGAAGCTCGCCGCCGCGCGCGTAAGCGGTATGCGCTTTGCGTCGAGCAACCCGGGCAGCCCGTTGAGCGCGGTGAAGGCGCCGGCATAGCGGTTGCGCCGCGGCATGGTCGCGGCCAACTTCAGGCTAACGCGGGTGCGCGGCAGGCTCGCTTCCCACAGGGCAAGGTCGATGCCTTGCGCATCGAGTTGCAAGGTTTCCAGCGGCAAGACCGAGAACGGACGCAGCAGGACATCGGCGGTCACGAGCCCGCCTAATGCCGCCGTGGCTAACTTCAGCCGCGGGCGTTCGAGGCTGCCATCGATTTGAACTTTTGCGCTCAACGCGGTTTTGCGTACCGTGCCGGCGAGCGCAAGCGATCCGGCCAGCGCGAAGGGTTGAGCGGTACCTGCACTCAGGGCGCCGCTTGCGCGCGCGCCAAACAGGGTGACGTTGACGAGCTCCAGTTCATGCGATCGGGAATCACTGCGCAAGCGAAACCGCAGATCGGCGGCCGCATCCTCACCATTAAGCAATATGCGCCGTACTTCGCCCTCTGCGATGGCGAGATCTATCGGCAGGCGCAAGGTCGCGGGAAATGGCGGCGGCACAGTCTCATCGGATGCGGCGTAGGCAATGGCCAGGGCGCCAATTCCGAATTTGGATATTTGCAGTTTGCGCCGAAGTAATGCCCTGGGTTGCCATTCGAGCTGCAGGTTTTGTATGTCCAGCTTGGCCGCGGGATCATCAAATTCAGCGCGGGCCACCGTGATGCGGCGGTAGATCGAACCTTGCACGCCGGTGCGGGAAAGCCGCCCCTCGCTGGCGAGCATGGCACGGTGCGCGATCCATTCAAGTCCGCTTTGCGTGCCCAGCCAATACGCGGCAAGCGCGGTGAGTGCCAGCGCAGCGACTGCGAGGGCAAGGACGAGGCGCATGAACACGCGTAACCCGGCGGACATCGTCATGTCAAAACCTCACGCTGATGGTGAAGTGAAAGCGCAGCTTATGGTCCACGCTGGCGCGCGCCACGTCGAAATTCAGCGCGCCCACCGGGCTATTCCAGCGTACGCCCACGCCGTAGCCGTGCACCGCCTTGAAACTCGCCATACGGTCGGTGGCGTTGCCGCTGTCCACGAACACCGCGGCGCCCCACTGCTCGGAAAAGTCGTGCTGATATTCCAGCGTGCCCGCCAGCAGATAGCGCGCACCGACTATCGCGGCGCCTTCGCGCACGCCCAGCGACTGATAGGCGTAACCGCGGATCGACTGGTCACCGCCGGCACGGAACAGAAATTCCGCCGGGATGCCGTCGCGGCCATCTGCCTTCACCACGCCAGCCTCCGCGCGCAGGTGGACGCGGTCGGCGCGGCCCAAAGGCAAGATATAGACACCTCGGCCATAGGCGCGCACGAACGAGCGCGTGGACAACAGCGCCTTGCTTGCGCCGCCCAGTTGCAGATTGACCAGGTGGCCGGCGCGCGGCCGCAGCAGGTCGTCCACCCCGCGTAACGTCCATGAATAATTCAGGGATAGCGTCTGCATGTTAGCGGCACGCGAGGCGGTGATGCGCTGCTTTTCGGCCTGATATTTCACGGTGAGGTCGTGTTCCCTGTGCAGGGAACGAAATGCGCGGCTGCCGGAAAAAGCGGCGCGCCGCGTGGCTAGGCCCTTGACGTCGCTGCGGTTTAGCTCGGCATCGATGCGGTTACGCCAGCCGCCGGGTTCCGGCACAAAGGCGAGCGCGGCGCCCAACGATTGCTGCTTGCCTTCCAGCGAGAGCTTGCTATTGGACTGCCAGCCGGGCGCGAAGGTATTGTTGTGCGCGAATGCGGCATGAGCACGTGCTCCGGTGTCGGTGCTGTAACCGAGGCCCAAATCGATTTTTTTTGCGGAAGTTCGGTGACGTGAACCAGCACCGGCACCACTGTCGGCCCATCCGCTGCGGGGCTGATCGATACGGACGCCCCGCGAAAATAGCCGCTGGCGCTTAGCGCCGCCTGATAACGCAGCAGCGCTTCCTGCGAGTAGCGCTCGCCCGCCTTGAGCGGGCTCAGATTTTCGACCAGTTGCGCCGGGTAGCGCTCAAGCCCGCTGATGCTGATGGCGCCGAAGTGAAAAAGCGGGCCGCTGTCGGCGCGTAGGTGCAGTGCAAAGCTTGCCGTGGCCGGTGTGACGCGGGCCTCGCTGTGCTCAAGACGCGCGAGCGGATAACCATCGAGCACGAGCGCGTTGAGCAAGGCGTCCTTCGCTTCGCTCCAGGCCGACTGGCGAAACCGCGCGCCGGGCGGCAATCGCCACGCTTGTCTGATGGCTTCGATGCGGGTGCGCTCTTCGGGGGCAGCCTGAATGGCGCCCGTCATTTCCAGCGTGACCGATTCGATACGCGCGGGCTCGCCCGGCACGACGCGAACGGTTATCAGGTGCGTTGCTTGCGCCTTTGAGCGCTCAACGCTCAACTCAGGTGCAAAATAACCCTCGGTGGCGAGCAGGTCGCGCGCGTCGGCTTCGACGCGTTTGATCAATCGATCCAACAGCAGCGCATCAACCTCCGGGCGCCCGCGATAACGGCTGATCTCCAGATGCTTTTCGAGTAACTCGCGCACATCGTCCGGTGCTTCGATTTGCACTTGCCAAGTTGCGCCGGCCTGCTGCGCCCATGCACCGGGTGTACCCAGCATCGCCGTGGCGGTTGCGATCGCCAAGCAGATGATGGCGCGCGCGGATCCACGCCAATTTGAGCTTTTATGAACCAAAAGTGTGAAACAACCAAGGAAACACGGAACAAGTCCTTCGACGAGCTCAGGACGAACGCCAAGTTGTTGATTCCGTTCGTGGTGAGCCTGTCAAACCATGAAAGGAATCAACTTATTAAGTGTTTCCCCAACAGCTTGTTTTCAATCTTACAGATTTGAGTCAGGTTATCCAGAGCCGCGAAAATCGAAATACCGACCAGCAGATCAAAAATTAAGGCGCGGAACCGCTGCGCAAGTCTAACCTAACCACGCTCGATTTCCTAATTGGATCATTTGTCGCATTCGGTCAAAAATCCCTCACCAGCCGCTAAAGCGCGGCCACGTCGCCTCGATACGCCCTTCTGCATTGAACACCTGATAAGCGCCATGCTGCGCCGCCGTGGCACAGGCATGATTGGGCAGCACGCGCAGCAGCGTGCCGACCGGATAACGCGCGAAATCGATCGCCCCGCCACCACGCCGCGCGATGATGCCATGCTCCTGGTTGGCGCTGGCGACGATCAAGGCATCGATAGGTTTACCTGACGCATCACACACCACGCCGTAACCCTGATCGATTTTTTGACCGGCGGTACCTCGATCGCGCTACATCGCCATCCAGCCCGCGTCGGTGATGATCCAGCCTTTTTCCGGTTGATGGCCGATCACGCTGGTGAGCACCGACAGCGCGATGTCGTCGAGTTGGCAAACGCCCAGGCCCGCCATGAATAAATCGAAAAACATGTAGACGCCGACGCGCACTTCGGTGACGCCTTGCAGGCTTTCGGCATAAGTGGCCGTGGGCGTCGAACCCACGCTCACCACATCACACTTGAACCCGGCGGCGCGCAGTTGCTCGGCGCAGCGCACCGCTTCGTCACGCTCGCGCCGGGCGTAGCCGCGAATATCGTCGATGGTTTTGCAATCGTAGGAGCCGCCGGCGTGCGTCATCACGCCCAGCAAGTTGCCCCCGAGTGTACGGCCGATTTCCACCAAGCGCGCATCGCCCGGCTTCACCCCCGCGCGATGACCGTCGCTGTCGATTTCAATCAACGCCGGCAACTTCGCATTTTGAGCCGCCACCGCGCGCGCCGCCTCGACGCTATCGAGGATAATCTTCAGATCGCACCCGCGCGCGCGCAACGCGGCCACGTGATCAAGCTTGTTCGGCGCAATGCCCACCGCGTACAAAATATCGCGATAACCCGCGGTAAAAAAATGCTCGGCTTCTTTCAACGTCGACACCGTGATGCCGCCCGATTTTTCGTGACCCGCGGGCTTGACGGCGCGTTGCACCACTTCGATTGATTTCGCCGTCTTCACATGCGGCCGCAGCTTCGCGCCCAAACCCGCGATGCGCTCGCTCATGCGCGCGAGATTGCGATCGAGTTTGGCGCGGTCGAGCAATAACGCCGGCGTTTCCAGTTGAGTCGCAGCCGATATCATGTAAGTATTTGACTTAATTCAATTTTAGGTAACGCAGCTTGCTTTACCCTTTGCGCCCATTATGCTCCAATACGCCCTATGATTCGAAACTTGCAACGCTGGCAAGCGTGGGAAGACAAATACATCGCCAGCGAACCGCCCAACCCAGCGCGTGCATTCGCCGTCGCCGAAGCGTTGTATCTTGAAGCCAAGGCGCTCGGCGTGTGGGATCGGCCGTTCACCCTAGAATGCATACGCCACAAGATTGAAATCGCGAGAGTCTTACATGTTTCAAGAACTGCTCGCTCGACTAGCAGGTGAGCTTGACGCAGCGCGATTGCCCTATATGATCATAGGCGGGCAAGCCGTGCTGGTGCACGGAGAACCGCGTCTGACGCGAGATATCGACATTACCGTTGGCGCCACCACCGCCGAACTCGACGCCGTTCTTCAAGCAGCCCGCAACGCGGGTCTGCATCCGTTAGTCGAGAATCCCATTGATTTTGTTCGGGACACCTGGGTGTTACCTTGTTCCGACGAGAAAACCGACATTCGTGTCGATTTGATGTTTTCGTTCACGACCTACGAACGTGAAGCGATGACCCGCGCGGTAACGATCACCATAGGCAATCGGCCGGTGCGCATTGCAACCGCGGAAGATCTCGTCATCCTGAAGATTCTCGCCGGGCGGCCGCGTGACCTGGAGGACGCGCGCACGGTCCTGCTGAAAAACCCACAACTCGATCATGATTATGTTGCGCGTTGCCTACGGGAGCTCGATGCAGAAAAGGAGCTACCGGTGATGGCACGGTATACCGAGCTCAAATCCAAGCTCGACATTCGTTAAACTGCTTCTACCTTTCTACCTTATCCGCGGGAGCCTACTCAATGAAAGTCCACGAACTCGTAGCCCGTTTCGCCAAAGCCGGCGAAGCCGCCAACCCGATGCAGGCCGCGCGCGACGAATTGGAGGCGCTGCGCGGCGACCTCGGCGCGATTGAAAGCGCGCTCGCGTACGTGTCGGGCACCGGCGGCAACGCGCGCCAGGTGTTTTACCGTTCGCCCAACATGACGCTGCTCAAAGTGTGTTTCCCGGCAGGCCGGCGCACGCCGCCACACGATCACGGCACCTGGGCGCAGATTTTGCTGCTCTCCGGCGAAGAAAAAAACACGCTATATCGCACCGAGGCCGGCAAGTTAAAACGCGCCAGCGAAACCACGTTAACGCGCGGCGCGATTCTGCCGATGCTCAAGGAAACCGCGCACGTCGCGGAGTGCCTGGGCAGCGTGCCCGCGATCGGGCTGCATGTTTACGGCGGCGATATCCTCGATCTGCCGCGGCGCATGTGGGATCCCGAAACACTACAAGCGCATGCGCTCGATTGGACGTTGTATGAAAAATTCGCGCAGGCGGCATCGAAGGCGGCTGGCGCACCTGCTGCCTAACGACTTAAGTGTCGTAGGGTGCGCATCGCGCACTCAGTTACACTTAACGCGTGCGCGCTGCGCACCCTACCGAAAACCATCAACCGAACCCACACGCCATGCCCGACCAAACCACTGCCCAAACCCAAGCCTTCCAACTCGAAGAAGCCACCATCGATCAACTGCACGCCGCGATCAAAGCGGGGCAAATCACACTCACGCAAGTGGTGCAACATTACATCAAACGCGTGCGCGCCTTTAACGGCGTTTCCAGCGCACTGGTCACGCCCGATGGAGCGGACATTCCGCAAGCCACCGGCACGGTGCGTGGTGGCGCGCCGTTGAAATTCCCCACGCAAACGGTCAAAGCCTCGACCTTCCTGCCCGATCTCGATAAATATCAGGGCAAACCGCTGGAATACGGCCGCATGGAGCCGACCGCTTCCGACCCCAGCGTGCAACAGCAATACGGCATGGTGGTGGGCATACCCAACGCGGGCCAGGTCAACGCGCTGGCGACGCTCAACATCCGCGGCGAGCGCTCGGTCATTTGCAAGGGTGATTACGATTTACACCCGTCCAAAGGCCCGCTGCCGAAGGGCGCGCCGCCGGTGTGCGACGAATTCCGCCAGCAGCCCGACGCACTGGAACTCGCCGCTGAATATGACGCGCAATACGGCAAGAATCCCGATCTCGACAAACTACCTCTCTACGGCGTCGCCTTTTCGTTCAAGGACGCGTTCGACACCAAGGACATGCGCTCCACTTGCGGCGGCGATGCGGCCTACGACATCGACTTCCCCGCGCGCGATCACATCCTCATCGATCAGTTGCGCAAAAAAGGCGCGATCATTTTCGCCAAGGCGGTGAACACCGAATACAACGGCCGCGCCGGCGACCCCGGCGGGCGCCACTCGCCGAACAAAGTATTGCCTTCGACGCTGGGTTATCAACGCGCCACCTGGGGCGGCAACCCATCGAACCCGTACGACACCACGCGCGCCGCGTCGCTCGGCTCCAGCTCCGGCTCGGCGCTGTCGGTGAGCACGAATATGGTGATGGCAAGCCTCGGCGAAGAAACCCGCGCCTCGTGCCGCGGGCCGTCGAACCACAACTCGGTGGCTCTGATACTGCCACATAAAGCGATGCTGGGTTTTGACGGCGGCGCCATCGGCGCGGATATCTATTGCGACCGCAGTGGCATCCACGCTCGCAACATTAACGACTGCGCAAAAATTCTCGATGCGTTAAAAGACACCGGTGCGCAAGCCGGCAGCGGGTATTACGACCCGCGCGATGTTTACACCACCGTGCCGCGCTCGGCGGTGCTGGCGGCTTATTCGCTGTACACGAAATCGCCGGGTGACTTGAAAGGCATGCGTCTGGGCATCATTCGCGAGTCGATGGCCTATCCGCCCGGCAACAAATCCGAAGAACCCATTTGCACCGCCGCCGCGCGCGAAATCAAAACCGTGCTCGGGCAAAAATTGGGCGCGACCCTGGTCGAATCCTCGCACCGCTACTGGACGCGCGATGCGGAGTGCGAATTAATGAAAGTCGATTTTCGCACCGCACTCGCACGCCTGGTGCCGGTGTTCATGCCGGATATTTTGTTCAGGCTCGGCAAAGATGGCCAACCGGTGTTCAAGGAATTCGCCGCCGCAATCACCCCGACCGAATTCGCGCCCGGCAAGGTATTCGGCAGCGGCACGATGAAACCCATCGACTATATGGTCGAGCTCGCCGACGGCCGCATCGAACCGCCGATCAACTTCGACATCGGTACGGTGCAGGACCAAATCCTCGCCAATAGCTTTAGGTTTCACATCCCGCAGTATTTAAAGCGCCGCGCCGCCGACTGGAAAGCGCGCGGCTTCAGCGAAACACTCGACGATTTCGCCAAGTTAAACGCCCGCTCTAAATTTTGGGGCGATGACGGCCGCGCCGGCTTCAAGAATTGGGAAGAGGTTACCGACCCGCGTAACCCGTTGGGCGGCCGCCAGGGCGTGGATGAGCGCATCATGCTGCGCGAGTTGCTGCGCCGCGTGGACATGATGGTGATCCACGAAAACAACCTCGATTGCCTGGTGCGCGTGCACACCGTGTTCCCGCCGGCGAAAATCGGCCACGCCCATCAGCCCGGTTACAACGGCAACACGCGGCCCGAAACCTACTACGGCCCCAACGCCGGCCTCACCGAAATTCTGATCCCCGCGGGCTACGTGCAAACCGCCTACGACCCGGTCTACAAACTCTCCGCCGACGGCAAGCGCTACGAGATGGCGCACTCCGACGTGGCGACACCGCTGGCCGCGCCGGGCTTGCCGTTCTCGCTGGTGTTTCGTGTCGAGCCGGGCAAGGAAGATATTTCATTGAAGGTCGCGGCGGCGTATGAGGCGGCATCAAAGCGGCGTGTGCCTCCACCGGCGTTTGGGCCGTTGTGAAGTCTGTTCGCGACCCAAAGCGGGCAAGATGAATGTCGGCTATGCTGCCGCGAAAATGCGAGCGTGGAACCTTTAGTTCACGAATGCGCCCTACGATCTCTGACGGCTATGGCAAACTACTCAAAAGTCATCTCGCGCCTAATATGATCAATTATGACAATTTCACCCATCCCGATCCCTGTGTTCATAGTGCGATGTATTGTTTTACGCACATATTGCTTGTGCTGATCGCATCGCTGGCAATGCAATGCGCATCTGCCCAGCAGCTCGTGCCATCTGCCACTGTTGTTGCTGATCTGGTAAAAGAAACTCACGAGGCTGAGCGCCTAGCGAATGCACTTCGCGAATTAGCGAAAAAAGTTGATGATTATTATTGGATTGGCACCATGTACAACGAAGTCGATGTTCCCGCACATATCTGTTACTCGCTGGGTATGCTGCTCGGCCTAGAAAAGTATGTACGCCGTTTGCGCTTTGACCGTAGTTTACGTCCCGCAAGAAACAGTGAAGAGGCGCATGCTCGACGCGTTCAAGCCCAATCGCTCGACAATTTTGTAATGGCTGTGAATGCAACGCTAAAACAGTCGCCCTCACAACGCACCATCGCATGGAACCTCGACTGCGCTAATAAGTATGGGATCGCACTCCAAGAGAAAGGTGAACCAACTTTTTATGAAATTCTCGATGAAGGGCGCGGCATAAAGATACTAGGCGCGATTGAAACAGGATTTACTGCGAAGCTCCGTGCGACACTGGCGCGAGCACCGAAGGCTACTTTCATTGCGCTCGGCAGTGGCGGTGGTTCAGTTGCAGAGGCAATCGACTCTGGACAATTAATTCGTTCAAAGGGACTGGCAACTACTATTTGGAACAACTGCTACTCGGCTTGCCCACTGGTATTTCTTGGTGGCGTTGAAAGGCACATTCACTCGCCGTACCCATCACTCGGCTTTCACCAGATATCAACGCCTGGCGGCGCAATATCAACAAATTCTCCCGTCTACGCTATTGTGGCCGCTTACATTCGTTCGATGGGCGTCAACGATCAATTTGTCCTCTCGGCAATGCTGAGCGCTACCCCTGCACAAATGAATATGGTCAATGGCGCAGATACGCGACTTTGCGACGCGCGCATCGCGACGTGGATACAAAGAGCATGCGAAGCTGCGCGATGAACGTCAAGCTATGTAGGGTATATGCCCTCCGGCCTGCTTTGAAGTAAAGCGGCAGGGGGCCAGTCTTGCGTTTCGCCTTCCAACGCCGAACTCGGACGACCGCTTTCCAGCGATGAATCTTGGCGCCATTACTTCCGCTTCTGGCCGTTCGCTCCCCTAATCCGGCTTCGCCCCCGAAACCTTAACCGCCCTGCCCCACCGCACAATTTCCTCGCGAATAAACTTCGCGAACGCCGCCGGCGCGCTGGCGATGATCTCCACGCCCTGCGTTTCGAGTTTGTCGCGCACGTCGGGCTGTTTGATGAGCCGCGTGAGGTCGGCGTGCAATTTCGTCACCACTGATTTCGGCGCCGCCGCCGGCAGCACCACGCCCCACCAGCCGGTGCCGTGGTAATCGGGGTAGCCGGCCTCGGCAATGGTGGGAATATCCGGCATCGATTTCGAGCGCACGTTACTGGTGATCGCGAGCGCGCACACCCGCCCGGCTTTAATATGGGCGCTCACCGCCAGTTGCGTGCCGAAGGTGCAGCTCACTTGGCCCGACATCACGTCGGTTAAACCCGGCGCAAGCCCTTTGTAAGGGATGTGCTGCAAATCAATGCCGGCCATCGATTTCAACATCTCGCCCATCAAATGCGCCGAGCCGCCGCTGCCGGTGGAGGCGTACGACAGTGTGCCGGGTTTGGCTTTGGCGAACGCGACCAACTCTTTCACGCTTTTCAGCGGCAACTGCGGGTTACACACCATCACGAACGCGCCGGTGCCGATTTGCGTTACCGCCGCGAAATCGCGCAGCGTGTCATACGGCAGCTTCGGATAGAGCGACACGTTGATCGCAAACGCGGTGGGCGCGAGCAATAGGGTGTGGCCGTCGGGATTCGCTTTCGCCACGAGGTCGGTGCCGATCAGCGTGCCAGCGCCGGGGCGATTGTCGACGATGACCTGCTTGCCCCATGTTTCGGTTAATTTTTGCGCGGTGAGCCGCGCGATGAAATCGTTAATCGCGCCCGGCGTGTAAGGCACGATGAAACGCACCGAGCGGCTGGGGTAAAGGTCGGCCGCGTCGGCGGCGTGGGCCTGGTGTGGCGCGGCGCCCCCCAAGAACGCCGCAACGACCACCATCAACGCACCACGCACACATTTAAAAATATTAAATAAAATCAAATACTTACGAAAATTAAATGAAAACAACTCAGCGCCTCTGCGATCGACACATTAAACCCGACGGGTCCGCGCATTTTACTCGCACCCGATACGCGCATGTGTTCACTGCCGCTTTAAGCGCTGCCTGAACACGACGCACGGGTCTTCGCGCGGCGCGGGCGCGGTACGCACCACCACATCGAACGCCGCA
>VGIF01000094.1 GCA_016868015.1 Betaproteobacteria bacterium | reverse complement strand
CTGCTGCCAGCGTCATTTGTTTCATGTCTTGCCTCGTGGCTCGCGAATACGTCCTCCCAATCAGAACGTACCACTGGAATTCGCGTTTACAGAGCAATCGGGGACTTATTCAGTGTTTCCTTTATTGAATAATTTTCTCACCGCCATTCGCCTTGCAAAAACGCCGCTGCGTGCGCCGAGTGCGGTGCTTTAAATAACTCATCGGCGCTCGCGTGCACCACCAAGCGCCCGCCGCTCAAAATAAAATTTTGTCGCCCAGGCGCCGCGCTTTGCCCAAGCTGCGTGTGCTGATGATGATCTTGGCGCTGCCGGCGTGGATCGCACCGGTGACGGGCTCGATGTTGCGCGCGACACCGTCGATATTGCCGCCGACAATCAACACCGCAACCATCGCCTGTCGCCCCGGAAAACGCGCAGTCGCCAGCAGCGCGCCCAGCGGCAATGCAATAAGCGACACGATCGTCACCGCGATCAAACTCACGCGCAAATTCAACAACACTTCGCTCGTCCGCTGTGCGTCGACTGTGCCGATCAGGCGCAACACGGCACCGAAGGCGGCCGTAAGGCACTTTAAAAAATATCAATTAAATCAATAAGTTATAACAACCCATGCGTCGTCCATGGCGCGCGCCATATAAACCGCCGCGCCGGCGACGCCGGTGACTTCGGGGATCCAATCGGCTTCACTCACGCCGTACTCTTCCATCGCCTGGCTGCACGCGTAAAACTTGACGCCCTGCGCAGCGGCGCGTTGCATGAACGCGTAGACGGTATCGCGCCCACGCGGGCCGCTGGGCAGCATGGCGGCAACGCCTTTCGCCAGCAGGCGCACCGAGGCGTTGGTGAAATACATTTCAACCTCGGCCTCCATCGCCGCCGCCACCGCCGCCTGAAAAAAAGGCGTGGCGCACAAGTGCGCGTTGCCGGGGTTGGCGGCCCACAATAAAAATGCAACACGATTCTTCATGACGGCTGTTACCCCGATTGCGCGCCCGCGAAATTCTCCAACGCCATCTTGGCTTCAAACGGCACGATCAGCGCTTCGCCTTGCAGCAACTGCGTTTGCCGCGCGAGATCGACGTTGGTCGTCAGCCGCACCAGCCAGCCGGCGCCGTAGGGATCGCTGCCGATGATCGAGGGCTGGGCGACCGCGGCGCTATTCACCGCTTTCAGTGTTCCCGCCACTGGGCTACGCACCGACATCGCCGTTTTGGAAAGCTCCAATATCCCCACCGCACGCCCTGCTTCGATCACAGTGCCGATCGATTTTGGTGTAAAGGCAAAAAACTCGATGGCCAGCACCGCACCGTACGACGTCACGCCCAGGGTCACCACATCCGCGGCGGTTGGTTGCACCCACACGTTGTAATCCGCGTGGTAATAGCGGTCTTCGGGAAACGCACAGCCACGCAGCACGATCATTCCAGCGCCTCGCGCGATGGCGATGGCGGCGCCGGCACACGCTCTGCGTGCGCGCGTTCGCGCCGTGCCTGCTCAAATTGTTCGGCGCGGCGCTTGCGCAGCCACACCCATAACCCCGTCGGGAACATCAGCAGCATCGCCAGCCCCGTGACACACATCGCCACCTTGCCCACCGCGCCGAACGCGGTGCCGCTGTGCAATGGGAACAACCAGTGCATGACAGTTTCGCCCTTGGTACGGTTGCGCGCGCTGCATTCAAACAAAATTTCACCAGAGCCGGGATGTACCCATATGATTGTATCACCCAACCGATGCACGTCGCCGGCGTGCTTCAAGTAAAACAAGTAGCCCGCGGTCGGCTTCGACGGGACGTGAATTTCCATCATCGCGCGTTGCGGAAATTCATTGCGCACACGCGCGGCGATTTCATCGAAGCCCGCTGTATTGTCGACACTGGTTTCGCGCCACGGAATCACTGGAAACGGCGCTACGGGGGAAAACACGCTGACGATGTCGCGCGCGTAGTTCACGTACACCAGCGTGCTGCCGGTCACCGTCGCCAGCATCAGCAGCACGAACAAGATCACCCCGCTCGAACGATGCACATCGAACAGGATGCGTGTAAGCCCCGAACGAAATTTGACGCCCACCAGGCGCCGCCAACCGGAGCGGTTGCGCGGCCACGCCACGATAAAACCGCTCAACGCCGCGCTCATCAGCAACAAACCTGCGATGCCGACGATGTTGGAGCCGAAGTTGCCGAGCAACACGTTGCGGTGAAATTCGTAGAGCGTGCGCATCCAATAGGGGCGTGTGATGCCCGCCACGCCGGCCTCGCGCGTGCCCAGTAACTCGCCGTTCACCGCGCTGAACATCGCCTCCGCGCGCGGCGAACCGGTGCGCAGGTGCGGCGCCACGCGCAGCGTCACGCGGTAGACTTCGCCCGCTGCTTGCGGCGGGCGTAAGCGTTCGGTTTTGGCGAGTGGGAACGCTTCCGCCACGCGAGCGAGAATCGCTTCGGGCGGCAGGTGTGTGCCGTGGCGCGGGTCTTTGAGAAGTTGCGGATTGAGAAAGGCATCGACTTCGTCGTCGAAGACGAGAATGCTGCCGGATAAGCCGACCAGCGCGAACCAGGCACCGATGAATAAGCCCAGCCAGCGGTGCAGGTTGCGCCAGAGGGTGCGGCGGAGTGATGGGGGTTGCCGTTGCGACATCGCGAGTGCCGAACGTTGTTGCCCTCTCCCCTACCCCTCTCCCGCTCGCGGGAGAGGGGTTCGTGCTTTGACCTCTCCCGCTCGCGGGAGAGGGGTTCGTGCTTTGACCTCTCCCGCTCGCCGAAGAGGGGTTCGTGCTTTGACCGCTCCCGCTCGCGGGCAAGGGAATTGCCATCTTGCATACCGCGGCAACACCCCTCTCGCCCGCTTGCGGGACAAGGGAACACTTGAAGCGCAGCCGAGGGGCTGGGGGAGAATGAAAGAAGGAAGCAACACCAACACCCTTCGCAAGAACAAAAGTTACCAGTAGTTTAGCCCTGCCCCGGCACAAACAAAAAATTCGGGCTCGCGCGCTGGTAGCCGGACTCATCCATCAGGATATCCAGCGACAGGCTCGCCAAATCATCCGCCACCGGATCGACCTGCGGATCTTTTTCCTGATTAAACGATTTGATGTAGCCCTTGCATTCGTCGCATGCCTCGCCGCGCACGGCCTCGCCACCACCCTCGACGTGGTAGTAGGCGAGCTTGTCCTGCATCTCGCACTGGCTGCAGGTGCCCCGCACCATGTGCCATGCGCTAGCGCACAGCACACAATGCAAATAGCGGGTGCCGGGCACCGGTGCGTCGATATGCAACACACTCGCCAGCGGCGGCGAGCCGCAGACCGGACACACAGTAGGCACGTCGAGTTTTTTGAACGCCGATTCACCCAGCGTGGTAGCGCATTTCACCCAATGCACTTGCAACGCGGCGCCGATAAAAGGCGCCAGCGGCGCATCAAGCGCGGGATAATCCAGACTCAGCAGACGGCTTGCCTGGGTGTCGAGCGCAGCCGCGTTCATGTTGTCCAAAAGCACTAACGTCTGCCGCACTGTTGGCGGCACATCGGCACGCAGCGCGTCCGTGATGTGTTTCAAGCCATCGCGCCACGCACCACCAAGCGGTGCGTCCGTGCCGAGCGGCGGCAAGCCGTGCCGGGCGCAGCGTTCGAGATGTTGCGCCGCGGGCGGCGGCGGCATTGCGTGCGCCTGCAACGCGCTTTGTTGGGCGTGGGCAAGCTTGGCCATCAGTTGCAAAAAAGCTGGCTCGCCGGCACCTTGCGCCGCCAGCACTTCGAAGCGAGACGCGCGGTCGGCAAATACGCTGACGGCCTTCGCCAAACGAAAAGCCGGCGGCTCTTTCAAACCGCCGGCTATTTCTTCTTGGGTGACTATGCGGATCGGAGCGCGTGCCATGCGTGGTTAGTTACTCCTGCTCACTTCCTTGTACCACCCCGGATGATGATGCTTGGCCCAGGCCGCGCTGACATCGCCGCGCACCATGGCGCGCATGGTGCCTTTAACCCAAATCGCGGCATACACGTGCACGATGATGCCGATGATCAACGCCACCGCCGACACCGCGTGCACCACCACCGCAAAACGCACCAGGCCGACCGGGAACGAGGCGGCGAAATACGGCCGCCACATGATGATGCCCGACAACAACAGCAAAAACATGCATGCCACCATTAGCTTGAACATGTATTTCTGCCCCGCGTTGTACTTACCGACTTCCGGCAGGTTTTTTTCGCGGTTCATCATCACCTCTTTCACCGATTTCATCCACTGGCGGTCGGCGTCGGTCATTTTGTTTAGGTGCCAGAAGCGCACCATGGTGATGCAAAAAAACAAAAACATCACCACGCCGATGAACGGGTGCAAAATGCGCGCCCACGGCCCGCCGCCGAACAAGTCGGCGAAGAAAAACATCGACGGGTGAAACAGCGCCAGCCCCGACAACGCCGCGAGGATGAATGTGATCGCGACGATCCAATGGTTGCCGCGTTCCTTGGGCGTGTAGCGCTCGATGGTTTTAGGCTCGCTCATGCATCCTCCTTTTCATCTTCTTTAACTTCTTTCGGGCCCACCATCACATAGTGCAGAAAGCCGGCGAACGCCGCCGCGCCCATCAGCGCCGTGGCGATGGGCTTGATGACGCCTTTCCACAGCGTCACCATGGTGCTGACCGACGGGTCTTTGGGCAGGCCCACCAGTTCCGGCCGGTCGGCGTGTTTGAGCACATACATCACGTGCGTGCCGCCCACGCCTTTGGGGTCGTAAACGCCGGCGCCCTTGTGGCCGCGCTCGCGCAACTCGCCCGCGCGTTTTTCGGCGTAGATCGACATGTCTTCCTTGCTGCCGAAGCTGATCGCGCCGGTGGGGCAGGTTTTCACGCACGCCGGCGCCTGGCCCACCGCCACGCGGTCGGAACACAGCGAACATTTGTAGGCCTTGTTATCGGCTTTGGAAATGCGCGGCACGTTAAACGGACAGCCGGTCACGCAGTAACCGCAACCGATGCAGTTCTCCGACACGAAATCGACTATGCCGTTGGAGTACTTGACGATCGCGCCCGGCGCCGGACACGCTTTCAAGCAGCCGGGGTCGGCGCAGTGCAGGCAGCCATCCTTGCGGATCAGCCATTCGAGTTTGTCTTTTTCGGTTTCCACCTCGAAAAAGCGCATCAGCGTCCACGAACTCGGCGTGAGATCGGCCGGGTTATCGTAAACGCCGATGTTGGTGCCGACCTCGTCGCGCAAATCGTTCCAGTTCATGCATGCGACCTGGCAGGCTTTACAGCCGATGCATTTGGATTCGTCGATCAGCTTGGCGACCTCGGGTATCGTACGCACACCCGGCGCCGGCGCGGTGGAACCCGAACGGGCTTTAACGTCTAGTGATTGCATGGCGGCTCCTCCTAGGCTTTTTCGATGTTGACGAGAAACGCCTTGAATTCCGGTGTTTGGGAATTCGCGTCACCGACATACGGCGTTAACGCATTGGCAAGATAGCCGTTTTGCGTCACGCCTTTGAAGCCCCAGTGGATGGGGATGCCTACCGTGTGCACCGTCTTGCCGTTCACCTTGAGCCCCTTCATGCGCTTGGTCACCACCAGCGCCGCTCTCACTTCGCCGCGATTGGATCTCACCTTGACCATCTGACCGTTTTTGAAGCCCTTTTCCTTCGCCAGATCGTCGCCGATTTCGATGAACGGCGCGGGCTGTGTCACCGCGTTGGAATGCGCGTGCTTGGTCCAGAAATGGTGGTGCTCGGTCAAGCGATAGGTGGTCGCGGCATACGGGAACTCGGCCGCCTTGCCGAAGGTTTCCATATCGCCCTTATAAACCCGCGCCGCCGGGTTGCTGACGGCTTTGGGGTTATTCGGGTGCAGCGGGTTCACGCCCAGCGGCGTTTCGAACGGCTCGTAGTGCTCGGGGAACGGGCCGTCCGCCATGCCGATGGCGTGCAAGCGCGCCACGCCCTCCGGGTTCATGATGAACGGGCCGACGTTTTCCTCGGGCGCCGCGGTGGGCCGCATATCGGGCACATCCACGCCGCTCCACGTCTTGCCGTTCCACGACAGGTACTTGCGCGTCGCGTCCCAGTGGTTACCCTTGGTGTCCGCGGCGGCGCGGTTATACAAAATGCGCCGGTTGGCGGGCCACGAGTAGCCCCAGTTCGGATACACCCCCAGCCCGCTCGGATCGCTGTTGTCCCGCCGCGCAGTCAAATTACCCGCAGGCGACCACGAGCCGCAGTAGAGCCAGTTGCCGCATGCCGTCGTTCCGTCGTCACGCAACTGCGCAAAGCTCGACAATTGCCCCGCCGGCACCGCCACCGTCGGTTTGGCGGTAGGGTCTTTCGGGTTAGGCAACGTCATCAAATCGACCAGCGCGCGGCCCGAATATTCGCGCAAAATTTCCGCCGGGCTCGGCGCTTCGGCCACCTGATACGGCCATGACAGATTGACGATCGGCTCCGGCGCCTTGCCGCCATCCTTGCGATACATCTCGCGCATTTTCACGAAAATGCGCGCCATGATTTCCGAGTCGGCCTTGCCTTCACCGGGCGCGTCGGCGGCTTTTTCCTTCCACTGCAGCACGCGGCTGGAGTTGGTGAACGAGCCGGATTCTTCCGCGAAGGTGGTGGTCGGCAGGCGGAACACTTCGGTCTGAATGGTTTTCGGGTCGACGTCGTTCAGAGGACCGAAGTTCTTCCAGAACTCCGAGGTTTCAGTTTCCAGCGGATCGGCCACCACCAAGAACTTGAGCTTCGCCAACGCCGCGGAGAGCTTCTTTTTGTTGGGCAGCGCCGCCAGCGGGTTAAAGCCCTGGCAAACAAAGCCGTGCATCTTGCCCTGATGCATCAACTCGAACATGTGCAAGATGTCGTAGGCGGCGTCTTTCTTCGGCAAATACTCGAACGCAAAATCGTTGTCCTTGTTCGCCGCGTCGCCCCACCACGCCTTCATCAGACTGGTGTGCCATTTCGGGAAGTTTTGCGTAAACGCCATTTGATTCGGACGCAAAGGCTTGCCGGTCAAGCGCTTCAAATACGCGGCGCGGTCGACGTCGCCATCGAGCGGCGCACCGAGGTAGCCCGGCAGCGTGTCCGAATACGCGCACATATCGGTGATGCCCTGCACATTGGCGTGACCACGCAGCGCATTCACACCGCCGCCCGGCCGGCCCATGTTGCCGAGCAGCAACTGGATCATCGCCATGGTGCGGATGTTTTGCGAGCCCACGGTATGCTGCGTCCAGCCCAGCGCATACAGAATCGTCATCACCTTGTTGGGCGCCGAGGTCTCGCCGATTTGCTGCGCGATTTTCAGGAACGCGTCTTTGGGCGTGCCGGCGACTTGTTCCACCAGTTCCGGCGTGTAGCGCGAATAATGCTTTTTCATTTGCTGAAACACGCAGCGCGCATCTTGCATGGCGTCGTCGACCTTGACGAAACCATCTTCACCCAATTGATAGCCCCAGGTGGCGCGGTTATACGTGCGCTTGGCATCGTCGTAACCGCTGAACACGCCGTTGTCGAAATTGAAACCCTCTTTGGTCAAGAAGGTGGCGTCGGTGTACGCCTTGACGTATTCCTCGTGAAACTTGTTGTTGGCGAGCAGATAGTTGATCACGCCGCCCAAAAACGCGATGTCCGCACCCACGCGCACCGGCGCGTAGGTATCGGCCACCGCGGCCGAGCGCGTAAAGCGCGGGTCGACCACGATCAGCTTCGCCTTGCGCTGCTGCATCGCCTCGGTCACCCACTTAAAGCCGCAGGGATGCGCCTCCGCCGCGTTGCCGCCCATAATCAAAACCAGGTCGGTGTTCTTGATGTCGACCCAGTTGTTGGTCATTGCACCTCTACCGAATGTCGGCCCCAGACTGGTGACCGTCGGTGCGTGTCATATTCGTGCCTGGGTATCGAGCGCGACCACCCCCATGGATCGCATGGTCTTGACGCCGATGTAGCCGGATTCGTTGGAAGCCGCGCTGGAAGCAAGAAACCCCAAGGTGTTCCAGCGGTTAACCGTGGTGCCCGCGGCGTTTTTTTCGATGAAGTTTTTATCGCGGTCATCCTTCATGTGCTTGGCGATGCGGTTGATCGCCTCTTCCCACGAAATACGCTTCCACTCGTTCGAGCCGGGCGCGCGCACTTCGGGGAATTTCACGCGGTTGGGGCTGTGGATCATGTCGAGCACGCCCGCGCCCTTGGGGCATAACGTGCCGCGATTCACCGGATGATCCGGATCGCCCTCGACGTGAATGATCGCGGGCTTGACGTTCTTCGACTTGTCGCCCAGCGTATACATGATCATCCCGCAGCTCACCGAGCAATACGGGCAAGTGCTGCGATGCTCCGTGGTGCGCGCGAGTTTAAAGCTGCGTACGCCGGCTAGCGCATTCGGCGCGTAGCCCAGCATGGCGAGGCTGGAGCCTGCCATGCCGCCGGCGGTGATTTTGAAAAACTGTCGCCGCGATACTTTCACGTCCATGTGTGTCGCCTCCATACAAGGTTGCATCCATACACACCGCGTGCGGCATTTGCATCAGCATCATCCGCTCGTCCGCGGCCCGCCTGACAACGAAACTGCCTTTAGGTTACACACCGCAAAACATCGCCGCGGCATCGGTGTGATGGATGGCTGGGCCATCACATTAAACCGCTGCTGCAAGATCGGCGAGATCATCCCGCCAAGCAGCGCCGTGTTCGAGGCATTCTAACGAACCGCGCAACGATAATCCTTGCAACTTCCTTACGCCTGCGCTGGCGCAGCATAACCCACGCAGCAATCGCGGTTTTACCTCGGCGCCTGTTGCAAATTGTCTATTCGCCGGGCGCACCAAAAGCGCATTGCAACGTATAATTTCTCCTTTCATCGCCTTTCAAAAATATTCAATTAAATCAATAGGTTATGATTACAGGTAAAATGGCGCAGTGCATCATGCCAGGCGCGCTTCGCTACAATGAATCGCCTCACCGATTAAGCCCCACACCATCACCATGACTACACCTACCCCCACCCAAACCCTGCACGATGTCAGTTGCGCCGACGATTACGATCCTAACTCGATGCCGGTGGACAAGGCGCGCGAACTGATTGCGCGTTTTTTGACGCCGCTTGCCGCCACCGAACGCGTGCACGTGCGTAGCGCGCTTAATCGCATACTTGCCCAAGACGTGATCTCGCCCATCAACGTGCCCGCGAACGACAACTCGGCGATGGACGGTTACGCGTTGCGTTTTGCCGATTTGAAGGCGGACGGCGAAGTCACGTTAAACATCGCCGGCAGTTCGTTTGCGGGTAAACCCTACGGCGCGCCGGTCAAACCCGGCGAAGCCGTGCGCATCATGACCGGCGGCGTCATGCCGCCAGAGGCCGACACCATCGTCATGCAAGAGCACACCAAGGCAGCCCACGGCAAGGTCACCATCGGCAGCGGCCATCGCCAGCATCAAAACCTGCGCCGCGCCGGCGAAGACCTCGCCGTGGGCCAAGTGGCGTTGCGCAAAGGCCTGCCGCTGCGCCCCGCCGAAATCGGCCTCGCGGCATCGCTGGGCATCGGCGAAGTCACGGTGTATCGCAGGCTACGCGTGGCGTTTTTTTCCACCGGCGATGAACTGGTGTCGATCGGCAGTGTGCCCGGCGAAGGCCAAATCTTCGACAGCAATCGCTACACCATCCATGGCATGCTAACGCGCATGGGCTTTGACGCCATCGACATGGGCGTGATCCGCGACGAGCCCGCGCTGATCGAAGCCGCGTTCGCGCAAGCCGCCGCCTGCGCCGACGTGGTGATCACCAGCGGCGGCGTCTCGGTGGGCGAAGCGGATTTCATCAAGGACATGCTGAACAAACTGGGCGAAGTGCTGTTCTGGAAAATCGCCATGAAACCCGGCCGCCCGCTCGCCTACGGCAAAATCGGCGACGCGCATTTTTTCGGCTTGCCCGGCAATCCGGTGTCGGTGATGGTCACCTTCTATCAATTTGTGCGTGACGCGCTGCTCACGCTCGCCGGCCAAAACCCGGTGCCGCCGCTGCCCACCTTCAAAGTGCCGTGCATCAGCGCGTTAAAAAAAGCCCCCGGCCGCACCGAATTTCAACGCGGCATTTTGTCGCGCGACGCGAACGGCGCATGGAGCGTCAAAGTCACCGGCGAACAAGGTTCGGGGATTTTACGGTCGATGAGTGAAGCAAACTGCTTCATCATTTTGCCCACCGATCAGGGCAATGTGGCGCCGGGGGCGATGGTGCAAGTGCAGGTGATGGAGGGGGTGGTGTAGGGGGTTGAGCGTGGATATTGAATGCTGCGCTCTTACCGCACAATCAACCCCGCCTGTTTCGCGATCTTGCGAAAAATCTCGACATCGTTGCGCAACTGCTGCTCGAAATTCTCCGGCCCGCTGATCGCCACGTCGAATTCCATGCGCTGCAACCGCTCTTTCACATCGGGCTGGGCTAGCGCTTGCGTCACATCCTTGGCGATTTTTTGCCGCAGCGCGAGCGCCACGGCCGCCGGCGCCAGCAACACAAACGCGCCTCGCGGCCGTAGTCGGGAAATACCTCGCGCATCAGCGGCAGTTCCGGCAGTGTCGGCGAGCGCTGTCCGGCGATCACCGCCAGCGGCGTAACTTGGCCACTGCGTATCATCGGCAGCGAGACCGAAAGCGCCGACACCGTGAAATGCACGCGCCCGGCGGCCACCTCCACCACGGCGTCTGCAGCGCCCTTGAATCCTACGTGGGTGGCGGAAATGCCGCTGGCGAGCTTAAAGCGCTCGCCGTTCATGTGCGTACTGGTGCCCGCGCCCGCGGAGCTGAATAAAATCGGCTTTGCCTGCGCCTTGGCATACGCCATCAGCTCCTTCACCGATTTGACGCCAATGGCATTGGCGGCGAGGATCACCAGCGTGCTGTTGCCGATAAACGCAATACCGGCAAAATCCTTGATCGGGTCGTACGGCAGCTTGTCGCTTAGCGCCGCACCCACCGCGAATTGCGGCGACTGAAACAACAGCGTATGGCCATCGGAGGTCGCCTTCGCCACGATCGTCGCGCCAATCACGCCGCCCGCGCCAACGCGGTTTTCCACCACCACCGGTTGTGCCCATGCCTGCGCCAGCTTGGCACCAATGATGCGCGCCATGGCATCGGTTTGACTGCCAGCGGACGCCGTCACCAGGCGCACGGGTTTTCTAGGGTAGCCGTGGGCGTCTTGCGCGGCCCCCGGCACAGCGCACGCGCTGAAATACACCAGCCCGACAGTACGGATCACCAACGCCAGCATGTAACACCCCGCCATGGTTAAAGCCGTTGGTCATTTTAGACGTAATCGCCAACGGCAAACTGCGCGCCATGCGCGGGCTAGGCGGCGCTCCTACGTGAGCACCGCCGTTAGCCAAGTGTATAAATGTAACCGATTGATTTTATTATACTTTTTATATGGGAACTTGCCTTACGTGACGCGCCGGTTACTTCGCCATGCCCAAATCCGCCAAAATCTCGCGTGTCTCCCGGTATTCGCGCTCCAGCAGCTTGCGTGCACCATCGCTACTGACGTACTCGTCGACCCATTGCTCCTGTTGCACCACTTTTTTCCATTCGGGCGAGGCCACGGTGCGGCGGAACAGATTGTCCCAAAACGTGATTTGCGCCTGCGTCAAACCCGGCGGCCCCATGATAAAGCGCGAGTTGGACACCACCGCATCGATGCCCTGCTCTTTCCACGTTGGGATCGACGCATACTCCCCCTGCAAACGCTGCGGCGCGGTAACCGCGAGAAAACGCAGCCGTCCCGCCTTCCAGTGCGGCGCCGCCACCGACAAGCCGCTGGCGACGTAATCCAGATGCCCGCCGAGCAGGCTGGTCACCGACTCACCCGCCGACGGAAATACCACGGTGCGCAGCCGCCGAATATCGATACCCGCGCGTTTGAACGGCAGCGCGATGGAAATATGACTGTTATTGCCCAGCGTGGTGCCGATCGCCACCGACAAGCTATCGGGCGCGCCTTTAAGTTTTGCGAGTAAATCGTTGGTGGTTTTAAATGCCCCATCGGCGCGCACCGAGAGCGCGTTGTATTCGTTGTAGAGCTGCCCCATCAGCGAAAAATTGGTGTAGTTCAATTTGCTGCGGCCGGTGATGTGATTGGACACCAGCGGCCCGGACACGATCAACAGCCGGTGCGGATCGGCGGTTTGCCCATGCACATAGGTGTAACCCACCGATTGTCCGCCCCCGGCACGGTTGGCGATCACCGCCGCCACGTCGAGCAGTTTTTCCTCCTGCCAGATTCTTTGGATCAGGCGCACCGGCCGGTCAAGCGACCCCCCCGCCGCCGCAGGCACCACGAACTCGATCGGCCGCGTGGGCTTCCAACCCGCGGCCTGTGCCGCCACCGTGCCGGGGACGGCGGCTAGCGATAATGCGGCGCTCAATACGCTCGGCACACTCAACACGCCCAGTGTGCCCAGCCGCCGCTTGATGGGGTGATGCATGGATCTCTCCTCCCAAAAAATTGCCGCGTATTATGCCCGCTTTTGCGCGCATTGACGGCATCGTTGCGGGGCTGTGCGCACTAAGTAAGCAGACTTACTGTTTTTTCCATCCCGTGTATGATGGCGCGACGCAGCCACCACAACCCGGAGAATATTCATGAATACTTTGTTCTATCGCACGCTATACCCTTTGTTGGTAGCTGGCGCTTGCGGCGCGTTCGTCCTTGCCGGCAGCGCCGCACTGGCGCAAAAACCGCCCAGCGCGGAGGAAATCGAGCGCCGCAAGGCGATGGGCGGCTACTTTCCCGAGCGCATGAAAAACCCCAATCTCAGCGGTAACCCGCCCAAGCTGACGGTGACCCCGCCAGATCAAATCCCGCTCAACAAAATCCAGGTGCCGCCGGGGTTCCAGGTCGAGTTGTGGGCGCATGGCATGCCCGGTGCGCGCATGATGGCGCGCGGCGACAAGGGCACGGTGTTTTTCGGCACGCGCATCATCGGGCGCGTCTACGCGGCGTACGAGCGCGACGGCAAGCGCCAAACCAAGATCATCGCCGAAAAACTTACCCAACCCAACGGTGTGCTGTTCGTCAACGGCTCGCTCTACGTCGCCGCGATCAACCGCGTGTTCCGCTACGACAACATCGAAGCCAATCTCGACAACATCCCCGCGCCGGTTGAAATGACCGATGCCTTCAAACTGCCGCCCGAAGTGCATCACAACTGGAAATTCCTCGCCTTCGGCCCGGACAAGAAAATTTATTTCCAAGTGGGCGCGCCGTGCAACGTGTGCGAGGTCAATCCCGGCGTGCACGCGCAGATCCGCCGCTACAACCTGGACGGCAGCGGCATGGAAATCGTCGCGCGCGGCGTGCGTAACAGCGTGGGCTTTGACTTTCACCCCAAAACCGGCGAACTGTGGTTCACCGACAACGGCCGCGACTGGGCCGGCGAAGACGGCTTCGAGGACGAGTTAAACCGCGTGCCGGCAGAGCGCATCGGTGCGCATTTCGGCTTCCCCTATTGCCATGGCAACGGCCAGCCCGACCCGGACGTGAAGGTGCCCAACGCTTGCGCCAACACCGTACTGCCGGTGATTACACTGGGCCCGCACACCGCGGCGCTGGGCATGCGCTTTTACACCGGCAAAATGTTCCCTGCCGATTATCGCGATGCCATCCTGATCGCGCGCCGCGGCTCGTGGAACCGCACCGAACGCCTCGGTTATGACGTGGTGACGGTGCGCGCAAGTCCCGACGGTAAAAACGCCAAAATGACGCCGTTCATGACCGGCTTTCTGGACAAGGCAGCCAACAGCTTCTGGGGCCGCCCCGTCGATGTGATGCAACTGCCCGACGGTTCGATGCTGGTGTCCGACGAGGAGATGGGCGCGGTTTATCGCGTGAGTTATAAGCGCTAAGCCGCGCGGCGATATCCCCAACACCCAATCAACCTTCCACGCCGTTCTCGCCCCGGATCAACACATTCCGGGGCGGGAACGACCCGTGAGTTGTAATTGCGCGCCCAATCTTGCTAGCCCATTTTATTCAAAATACCGCGATGAGAGTCATGGTTGCACTGCTGCCTATCGCAACCGCCGCTGCCCAATCCAAAGACCCCCAAGGCGACATCACGCGCGGCAAAGCGCTCGCCGCCTCATGCGTGGCCTGTCACGCCCCCGGCGCCCCGCTACCATTAACCCCCTCGCTGGACGGCCAACAAGAAGCCTTCCTGCTGTTGCAGCTCATACTGCTGCGCGAAGGCCTGCGCGATGTGCCGGTGATGGCGGGCACTTTGAAGGGGCTCAAGGACCAAGACCTTGCCGATCTTGCCGCTTATTTCAACGCGCAGCCGCCGCGCGCGCCCGCGGTCAAACGCGACGAAGAACGCCGCGCGCGCGGCGCCGCGCTCTCGCGCAAGTTGGGCTGCGGCAGTTGCCACATGTCCGGTTACGTCGGCCAGCGCCAAGTGCCGCGCTTAACCGATCAACGCGAGGACTACCTCGCCGCGTCACTCAAGGCCTATCGCGACGATAAACGCAGCGGCATCGACACCAGCATGAACGCCGCGATGTATAAAGTGAGTGATGCCGACATCGACGCGCTGGCGCATTACCTCGCAACGCAGCCCTGAGCCTTGCGACACAGCCCTGCGGCACACCGGCACCTTGCATAACGAACGTTCTTGCAGCGCCCGGATGGCACGTACGCAACAACGACGATTAAACGTAAGCTATTGATTTAATTAATATTTTTATTTTCCACCGGCAGGCGCGTGTAATCCGCATCGAGCCGTAATTGCGGCGTGCCCACCGCGCCGGCCTGCGGCACCTCGGCGGTCGCGGGCACGCTTGCCGCGCGCGGCGGCGCACTCGATTCAACACCGGGTAAGCCAACGCGAGCGGCATAAAAACCACCTGCGCCCGCCGCGGCCACCAGCAACACCGTCACCAGACGCGGCCAGCGCGCGCGCCGCCGCGTGCGCTGCCGCCTTGCGCTGGGCACGCAAAGCCGTGGCCTGCTGCCTGGCAGCCTCGCACCCGGCCCGCAATGTCTCGTTCAGCGCATCACTGGCACGGCGCGCATCGGCCGCCGATTGTAGTGCGCGCTCTTTCGCAAGGCGGCGTTCAGCCGCTTGCTGAAGCTTCGCTTGCAGCGCCGCGCGCGCTTGCGCTACACGTGTCGCCTCGGCTTCGCGGCGTTCGCGTTCGCGCAGCACCCTGGCCAGCATCTTTTCCTGCGCGAGTAGCGCTTTCGCCGCGCGCGCGGCTTCGATCTCGGCCGCTTTACGCAACGCGCACGCCTGGGCGGTTTGCTGCTGCGCCGCCAATTGCGCCTCGCTGCTCGCCAGCGCCGCGGCTTGTTCTCGCGCGCGCTGCTCGGCGAGCGCCAACAACGCTTGTGCGCGATCGTGTTTTTCGGCGGCAAGGCGCGCGGTTTCACTCGCCGCTTGCGCCTGCGCCTGCGCGGCATTGGCCGCATCGCGCTCGTGCTGTTCGCGTACACGCACCTCGGCCAGCAACTCGGCCTCGCGCGCGGCGGCCGCTTCTTCCGCCTTTAACGACTCGGCTTGTGCTTGGGCGCGCTCGGCGGCAAGCACCACCGCCTCGCGCTCAGGTTCGCACGCCGCGTTCGCTTGCGCGATCCTCGCGGCGTGCGCGGTTTCGCGCTCGCGCAGCACACGCATTTGCGCTTGTTCGTCCGCCAACCGCGCGGCGGCAGCTTCGCGCGCGGCGGCCGCCACGGCAAGTTGCTGCTGTTCGGCAATCAGCGCGGCGCGCTCGCTCGCTTCGCGCTCGCGCGCCAGTTGCGCCACGCTTTCTTCCAGCGCGCGCTGCCCGGCAGCCACGCGCGCCGCTTCGTTGTCCGCCGCGATGCGCGCCTCGGTCGCGGCTTTCAGTTCCCCTTCGCGCGCCTCGCGCTCGCGCAGCGCGGCCATCGCCGCCGCGGCGCTTGCGATGGCCTGCCGCGCGGCCTGCACCTGCGCGTTTTCGGCCTCGATGCGCGCTTGCAGCGCGGCGGCAGCGGCGTTTTCGGCTTGCACGCGCATCTGCGCCGCGCGCACGGCCTCCTGTTCGACTTGAATGCTTTTTTCGGCGGCGTGGCGCGCGGCGTTTTCCTGTTGCTCGCGGCGGCGTGCCTGTTCGATCAGCGCCACCGTCATCTCGTGGGTCTCGCGCGCCGCGCGCTCGGCCTCGCGCGCCACGCCAAAACGCGCCTTGATTTCGGCATCCAGCGTGGCAGCGATGCGCTCGCGCTCGGCAAGGGCCGCGAGCGCCGCGTTTTCGTGTTCTAACGCCTCGGCTTGAAACTGGCACTGCGTTTGCTCGGCCGCGATACGCGCGGCAAGTTCGCTGCTGGCCGCGGCTTGAGCGGCGGCGCGCTCGTCGGCCGCGCGCCGCGCTGCTTCGGCGGCCCGCGTGTGTTCTTGCGCGATGCGGTGCAATTGCAGCTCCCGCGCTTGCCGTTCACGCGCCGCATCGAGCGCCAAGACTTCCTGCGCGCGCTCACTTTCGGCTGCACGGGCGGCTGCGCTTTCGGCGGCGATGCGTGCGTCGATTTCGCTTTGAAGTTCGGCCTCGGCCGCCGCCCGCGCTTGCGCCGCGGCAGACGCGGCTTGCGCGGCCT
>VGIF01000093.1 GCA_016868015.1 Betaproteobacteria bacterium | reverse complement strand
TCACTGCTGCCAGCGTCATTTGTTTCATGTCTTGCCTCGTGGCTCGCGAATACGTCCTCCCAATCAGAACGTACCACTGGAATTCGCGTTTACAGAGCAATCGGGGACTTATTCAGCGCTTCCATAATGCGCCCGCTTTTTTGCTTGCGCATGTGCGGCAGCGCTTCACGCGCCATGCGCGCGAAAAAGAACAACGAGCGCTCCACCGCCATCGCCCATTGCGCTTCGGTGGCATCGATCGATTTCGCCAAGGGCGGCCCGCCGGAATTGGCGACCAGCACATCGACGCGGCCGAATTTTTCGACAGTGGCCGCCATCAGCTTTTGGATCACCTCGTTTTTTTCCAGATCGCCGGCAAACGCCAGCACCTCGGCGCCGGTTTTTTTGCGCACGTCCGCCGCGGCCGCGTCGAGATCGGCTTCACTGCGGCTGCACATCACCACTTTCATGCCTTCTTCGGCGAGCACATCGGCGCAGGCGCGGCCCAAGCCTTTGCTCGCGCCACCGATCAGCGCCACCTTGTTTTTGAGTTCCAAATCCATCTGCACTCCTTGATTTATGTTGAGCGTTGGGCGTAACACCGGCAGGGTGGAGCCGCACATCCCGACGCTCGGCGCAGAATGCCGAACGCCCAACCAACCGGCCCGCGCAAACGCGGGTCAGTACGACGTCAACCCCCCATCCAGCGCCAGCGTCTGCCCCGTAATATACGCCGCCGCGGGGCTGGCGAGATAGGCCACCATCGCCGCCACTTCATCCATCTCGCACAGGCGCGCCAACGGCACGCGCGCGATCATGTCCGCAAAGCCTTTTTCGTCTTTCATGAAATACTCGATGCGCGAGGGTGTCGCCACCGTGCCCGGCGCCACCGCGTTGACGCGGATGTTGTGCGGCGCCCATTCGATCGCCAGCATGCGCGTCATGTGCGATACCGCCGCCTTCGACACGCCATAGGCCGAGCGCTGCGCAAAACCCACCAACCCGTGCGTGGAACCGAGGTTGATAATCGCGCCGCCGCGTTTTTGCGCGATCAGGTGCCGCCCCATTTGCTGGCACATAAAAAACGTGCCGGTGACATTGACATCGATGATCGGCTGCCACTCTTCACGCGTGGTGTCCACCGCCAGCGAGCGCGTGGTAATGCCGGCATTGTTGACCAGCACATCGAGTTCGCCCAAGGCTTGGGTGGCGACGGCCATGGCTAGCTCGATACTGGCTTGCGAACGCAGATCGAGCGCCACCGCCACGCCGCGCGCGCCGGCGGCTTCGACGGCTTTTAGCGTCTCTGTAAGATTAGCGATTTTGCTGCCCGAGAGCGCAAGGTCATAACCGTCTTTCGCCAGACGCAACGCAAGTGCGGCGCCGAGACCCTGGCTCGCGCCGGTGACGAAGGCGGTGGGTTTGCGTGTCGCAGCCATTGCGTTTTCCTCCGACGGACACTCGATCCGGTTTGAAACGGCAACGAAATTTTTGCACTACCACAGCACTCATTCCCTCCCCCGTGCGCTTTGCGCACAAGGGAGGGAATCTGTCATGCCTTCGCCGGAATAAACGGCACCAACAAATACGTCTGCTTATCCCCACCCGAGTAAATCGTATTCGTCGCACCCGCGTTGTAATCGCAATGGTAATGCGTGTACGGCGCGCTGCCCACGCCATCGCGCGGCTGCACATCCAGCCGCAACTTGTGGCCCTGTTTCAACACGATGCAAGTGGGCCAAATTTCGACTTGGCACTCGACCGGTTTACCCGGCGTCAGCCACAGCCGCTCGTTATGCGCGTGATACGGCCGGTACGGCAATGTCTTTTTCTCATCGAGCTTGCAGTGTGACGCGCGCAGCCAACCCTTGGTCAGCGGCACCGGGCCGCCGTGCTGGCCGACTTCCCACACGTCCTTGCCGTCGGGGCCGATGTTGCGCAGCGTGCACATGATGTCCATGTCCTCCGTCGTGCTCGCGACCCAGATGTTCAGCATCAGCGGCCCGGTAATTTCGCTGTCGTGCGGCATGGGCTCGCTTTCGAACGACACACCCAGGCGCCCCGCGCCGCCGTGGGTGGTGGAAAGCGACGAGCCCGAGGCCACACCCGCCGCGGTGGCGCCGCTGGCGGAGTAACTCACACTCGCTTCCTTCGTAGGCAGCTCGCAAGTCAGTGTGCCTTCCACCGCCATTTCGTCGTGCCCTTGCTCACGCTCGATCTTCAGGAAAACTTTTTTCCAATCGGTACGCGCCAGCGGCCACTCGTTTTCGCTGCGGAATTCGTAGGGTTTTTTGCTGCCGCCGGTGCGGATTTCGAGTTTCACCGGAGGCTCGCTCATGATACCGGTGTCCTTGCCTTTCAACCAATGGTCGAACCAGCGCAACTGATCGAGCCGCCCTTCTTCCGAGTGAAACGGATGAAAATGCGTGCCGGTGTGGATGCGCAGCTTTTTGTATTTCGACGCGGCTTGCGTGAAACCCTCGGTGTTGCCGCGCAAATGCAGCGCAAAGCCGCCCCAGTTACCGACGCTGTACACCGGCATGTCGATCTCGTCCCAGCGCGCGCTCATCATGCGCCACCACTGCGAGTCGAGGTCGTTCCTCATCAAGTGGTAGAGCATGTCGGGATGGAACGAATCGGGGTTGAACGCGCGCGGCCGGCCCAGCAAATGATGCGCGGTGTGCGTGGCCACCCAATTGGCGACAAAGCCCATCGAAAAAATACCGCCGTGATAACACTGATCGCGATACTGATCGGCGCGCCCTTCCCACGGCATGATCGCTTTTAACGACGGCGGGCGCAGATTCGCCACGCGCCACTGCGAGCTCGCGTGATACGAAATGCCCAACGTGCCGACGCTGCCGTTGCACCACGGTTGCTTGGCCACCCACTCGATGCAATCGTAAAAATCCAGCGACTCCTGATACGAACTCGGTTCGCAGCGGCCGAGCGATTTGCCCGAGCCGCGCGAATCGATGCGCAGGCACGCATATTCACGCGGGCACCACCATTCCGGGTTGATGGTTTCCCAATTCATGTAGGGGTTGGCTTTTTCTTCCAGGTCCGCCGGCGGTATCCACAGCTTGTCTTTTTGATACACGCTGATGTTGGCGATCACCGGCACTTTGGTCGTGGTGTCGGGCCGATAAATATCCGCGCACAACTGCCCACCGTCGCGCAGCGGTATCCACACGTCTTTTTCGATGACGAGTTTGTAGGGTTTGGGTTGGGAAATGTTGGTGGTTGGTGAGGTGGTTGTGTCCATGCAAGCTCCGGCGAGGCGCAAACGCGCCATCGATGATATTAAAAAATTCAATTAAATCAGATACTTATGATATGCGCTTGGTATGGCTGCTGCGCGCATTTTATTTAGGTGGTGGCGCATACTTTAACTCAGAAACTTAGGTCGCAACAAAGGACGTGACGGTTCGGAAACAATGGCGCAATAAGACGCATTGCTTAAAACAACCGCTCCGACGCCAACCGCGCCCCTTCCACCAGCGAGCGCAACTTCGCCCAAGCCACATCCTCCGCCACCCGCCCTTGCCCCGCGGTGGAATCGAAACCGCAATCGGTGCCACCGAGCACGCGCGTTTTATCGCCGACGGCAGCGACCACGCGCTGCAAGCGCTCGGCCACCACTTCAGGGTGCTCGACGAAATTAGTAAGCGTGTCGATCACACCGGCAACGATGATCTGATTGTCATCCAACGGCATTTTTTTGAGCACGTTGTATTCGTGCGCGTGGCGCGCGTTGGCAAACGGCAGCACAAAACCGCCGACGCGCGTTTTCTTGATGATGGGCCAGATTTTTTCCAGCGGCACGTCGCAATCGTGCGGGCCTTCGTAGTTGCCCCAGCAGACGTGCATGCGCACTTTTTCGCGCGGGATGTTGGCGAGCCCGGCGTTGATCGCGGCGACCACACGCTCGACGAAATTCAGAAATTCGCCGATGGGCCGGCCGTGGAACGAGCGGTGATGTTCCAGCGCGAGGTCGGGGCAATCGACTTGCAACAAAAAGCCGGCGTTTATCACGGCCTCGTATTCATATCTGAGCGCATTCACCAGTGCTTCAAAATAAGCGTCGTCGTTAGGATAAAACTCGTTTTTGCACGCGGCGGCGATAATGCCGGGCGAGGGCGCGGTGAGAAACGCTGCGTGGTTCGGCTGACTCAATTGCGCGAGTGTTTCCCTGAATTCGCGCGGTTCGGCCTCGGCCGCTTTCGGGTCAAGGTAACGCACTTCGCCCACCACGCGCGGCGGCTCTTGCCCATTCGCGCCTTCCCGCTCGAAGGTGTTGCGCACCATCATCTCGTGCAACATCGGATAAGCGAGGTAATCGCCGCGCGGGTATCGTTTCCAGCGCCCGCCAAAGCCACTCATGCGCCGCTCGACATACAGAAAAAACCCTTCGCGCTGTTGCTCGCCGTTGTTGATGATGTCCAGGCCGCAATCGATTTGGCCTTTGACCACGTGGCGCATCGCGTCAAAGCCGGCACGCGTGATCTCGGCATCGTCCACTGCTTCGCCGCGGATGCGTTTGCCGTAAAGTTGCAGCAGCGCATACGGGCGCGGCAGGCTGCCGGTGTGGGTGGTTAGGATGCGGTCTTTGCTGTAGAGCATGGCGGCGATCTCGTGATACGCGGAAAATGATGGTATCACCGATATACGATGCCATTGATCGGTTTTTCGCGGTGAACTCAACCCCTATTAATCGCGCATGATGCGAGTGCATAATCCATCTTGTCGTTCCCGCGCAGGCGGGAACCCATAACCCATGTGCCGGATGCAATCTCGTATGGGTTCCCGCCTGCGCGGGAACGACAGCGTTGGTAATCTTTGCTGATTCGTTCTCGGGAGCAGCGCGTGAAAAAAACAACTTCGATATTAACCCTCGTTGCCGCACCGTTGGCGGCGACCATCGTGCACGCCCAACAATATCCCCAACGCCCCATCCGCATCATCGCCACCAGCACGCCCGGCAGCGTGGTCGATGTGTTCAGCCGCGCCATCGCCGATCCGCTCTCGCGCGCGTTCGGCCAAACCATCGTCATCGACAATCGCGCCGGCGCGGGCGGCACCCTCGCCGCGGGCATGGCGCTGGCGGCGGAGCCCGATGGCCACACGCTGCTGGTGAACACCTCTGCGCACGTGGTGTCGCACCATGTGTTTACCAACATCGGCCTCGATTTGATCCGCGATTTTTCCGGCGTGACGCCGCTCGCGCAATTGCCCAACATCTTGGTGGTCGCGCCGCAACGGCCGTGGAAAAGCGTCAAGGAGTTGATCGCCGCCGCACAGGCGAAGCCGGGCGGTTACAGCTACGGCACCGGCGGCACCGGCACCGGCACGCACATGAGCGCGGAGCGCTTTCGCATGAGCGCCGCCATCCAAGCGGTGCAAGTGCCATACAAAGGCACCCCCGAAGTGCTGTTGGATTTGATCGCGGGGCGCATCGATTGGTCGTTGGTGCCGCCGTCATCGGGCTTGCCGTTGATCCGCGAGGGGCGCATCCGCGCGATTGCCATCGACAAGCGCAACGCGCAGTTGCCGGAGCTGCAAACTTTCGCCGAGCTCGGCATGAAGGACGCCGATTTTCCGTTTTGGGTCGGCATGTTCGTCAATGCCAAAGCGCCGCGCGCTGTCGTGCGCCGTTTGCATGCGGACACCACCCAGGTGATGCAGCTACCCGAAGTGCGCGAGCGCTTTGAACGCGTCGGCGGCGAGGCATTCATGTTGTCGCCGGAAGCGTTCGATCAGTTCTTGCGTGAACAAGCGCAGGCGGCTGGCGCAATCGTCAAAGCCGCAAATATCAAGCCCAACTAAATATTCAATAACATCAAATACTTACAAATGACGCCCTGCGACGAGCTGAGGGCGAACGGTGGCGCCTAAACGACGCTTACAAACAAAAATCCAACGCGCTCACATCCTTCACGTTCTCCGCTTCCGCCAACTGCGAGAACAAACGCTCGGCTTTGGGCCGCGCGCGATGCGCGGTAAGCTTCAAGAATTTTTCCAGCAACTCGCCGCGTGAGAGCGGCATGGTCGGCGTGCCTTTGAAGTTGTCGCCTTCGGCGCTGACGGACTGACCGTTTTTCAATTTCAACGTCAAGCGCGTGGCCATGCCCACTTCGCTGCCGTCCACGCGCGGCGTCAACGTCGCGCTCTTGGACAACGCGCGCACGCGCGCATCTTGCACGTTTTTATCGCAGAACACCCATGGGTCGGTCGGGTCGAAATAAAGCGCCAGCGCGGTTGAAAACGGCACGCTGTATTGCGCCATGCCCAAATCGGTGGGTTCGGGGATGTTGTGGTGACTCAATGTTTTGCCGTTCACTTCCAGCGCCAGGCTGGCCACATCGTCGCCGCTGATGCCGTGCTTGGCTTTCAAGTCAAGGGCAAGCGTGACGGGCACTTGCGCGTTGGCGTGGCAAGCGTAACGCTTTAACTTGGCTTTCATGGTGTGCCACACCCTGCCCAAATCCTTACTCATGTAATGCGGTTCGGCATCGCGGCAAAAGGTATTCAACGATCCAAACTTGCCTTCCAACACTTGCGACGGCCCGGTGAAGCCATCGCGCGCCAGCGCCGCCGCGATAAAGCCGCCCTCGGCCGCGCGGCCTAAGTGCAGGCGCTTGACCATGCCGCCGCTTTTAGAAAACTCCATCAAGCCGCTGCTCATCGAGCCGGCGATGCCGTAGGCGTGCGCCATTTGCTCCGGCGTTTCGTTAAACAATTTCGCCACCACCGTCGCCACGCCATAAACGCCCATCACCCCCGGCGCGTGAAAACCCAGTTTCTCCGGTGAGTGGTGCGTGGCCTGGCCGATGCGATACAGCGTCTCGAACCCCGCGACAAACGCCTCGATCAACTCCTTGCCCGATTTTTTGCGGCCTTGCGCCACCGCCAGGCCCGGCACGGCCAACGCCGCGCCCGGGTGCATGCCCACGCTCGGCTCGCACAACGCGTCGAGCTCGAAGGCGTGCACGGCGGCGCCGTTACACAGGCAGGCGAACGGCGCGCGCACTTTGACATCGGTGCCGAGCACGTTAGAGCCGCCGGGCGCGCTGTTACGCCTGGCGTATTCGATGACGATTTGCGTCCACGGCATTTGCGCGCCGAGCACGCAGGCGGCCACGGTGTCGATCAAACAATCCTTGGCGCGCTCGATCACCTGCGGCGGAATCTGTTCGTATTTCAAGGCAACGGCGTATTGGGCAAGCGCCTGACTGGCGGTGGGCGTGGCAGTGGGCATTGGAGAGTTCTCCGCGAGGGCTGTGTTAGAGTACTCGCTGATTTTACAAGGTTCTTATGGACAAACTTTCACTGAGTCCGCTCACCGCGATCTCGCCGCTGGACGGGCGTTATCAATCGCGCCTGTTGCCGCTGCGCGCGCTGTTTAGCGAGTGGGCGCTGATTCGTTTTCGGGTTCAAGTCGAGGTGGCGTGGTTAAAAGCGCTCGCCGCCGAGCCGCACATCGTCGAAGTACCGGCGTTTAGCGCCGCGACCAGCGCCGCGCTCGATGCGCTGGTGACCAACTTTTCCGAAGCCGACGGCGCGGCGGTAAAAAAAATCGAAGCCACCACCAATCACGACGTAAAGGCGGTGGAGTATTTCCTCAAGGAGCGGCTTGCCGGCAACGCCGAGGTGACCCGGGTTGCGGAGTTCATTCATTTCGCCTGCACATCCGAGGACATCAATAACCTGTGCCACGCGTTGATGCTCAAGCACGCGCGCGAAACGGTGATGCTGCCAGGCCTTGACAGCATGATCGCGCGATTGACCACGCTCGCGCATGAACTCGCGGCGCTGCCGATGCTCGCCCACACCCATGGCCAGCCGGCCTCGCCCACCACACTGGGCAAGGAAATCGCCAACGTGCTGCATCGCCTAAAGCGCGCGCGCGAGAACATCGCCAAGGTGTCGCTGCTGGGCAAAATCAACGGTGCGGTGGGTAACTATAACGCGCATGTCGCCGCCTATCCCGATTTGGATTGGGAAGCGTTCGCGCGGCGTTTTGTCGAGCAACTCGGCCTTGAATTTAACCCCTACACCATCCAAATCGAGCCGCACGACGCGATGGCGGAGCTTTACGACGCCTACGCGCGCGCCAACACCATTTTGGTCGATTTGAACCGCGACATCTGGGGTTACATCTCGCTCGGTTATTTCAAGCAAAAAACCAAGGCCGGCGAAATCGGGTCTTCCACCATGCCGCACAAGGTGAACCCGATCGATTTTGAAAACGCCGAAGGCAACCTCGGTTTGGCCAACGCGCTGCTGCGGCATTTAAGCGAAAAGCTGCCGATCTCACGCTGGCAGCGCGATCTCACCGACTCCACCGTGTTGCGCAATATGGGTGTAGCGTTGGGTTACACGCTGCTCGGCTACGACTCGTGCTTAAAGGGTTTAGGCAAGCTCGAAGCCAATCCCGCACAACTCGCCGCGGACCTCGACGACAATTGGGAAGTGCTGGCCGAGCCGATACAGACGGTGATGCGCCGTTACGGCGTGAGTGGCGCGTATGAGCAGTTGAAAGATCTCACGCGCGGCAAGGACGGCATTAATCGCGAGACACTGGCGGCGTTTATCAATGGGCTGCGGGGCATACCGGAGGCCGAGAAAAGGCGCTTGCTGGCGTTGACGCCGGCGAATTACATCGGCAAGGCTGCGGTGCTGGCGAAGAAAATTTGATGGCCGCGAGTAGAAAAGCGCCGTGACACCCATTGCGTCGTTCCCGCGCAGGCGGGAACCCATAACACAGTGCCGCTTGAGACTCCCTATGGGTTCCCGCCTGTGCGGAAACGACGGCGCTGGTGATGCAACGACTTCACTTCCGTGAAACACCTTTAGAACTTATTTCTCGAAAAATATGTCCGCTCACGCCCAAGACGTCAACAACGCCGATTTCGAAAATGCGGTGATCGAAAAATCCAAAACCGTGCCGGTGCTGGTCGATTTCTGGGCCGAGTGGTGCGCACCGTGCCGCGCGTTGAAACCGGTGCTGGAGAAACTCGCCAACGAATACCAGGGCAAATTCGTGCTGGCCAAGGTCAACAGCGACGAAAATCAGGCGCTGGCGCAACGCTACGGCGTGCGCGGGATTCCCAACGTGAAGGCGTTTGTCGGCGGCGAGCTGGTGGATGAATTCGCCGGCGCGCTGCCGGAAGTTGAGGTGCGCGCGTTTTTAGCCCGCATCATTCCTTCGCCGGCGGAAAAGGCGCGGCTCGACGCGCTCGCCGATTACGCCGCGACGGGCGACGCGCAACAGGCGCTGGGGATGCTCGCCGCCGCCTCGCGACTGGACCCGCAAAATGAAAACGTGCGCGTGGATTGCGCGGAGATTTTGCTGCGGCTCAATCAGCACGACGAAGCGCGCCAACTGCTCGCCTCGCTCTCGCCGCTCGCGCAAATGGAGGAGCGCGTGCAAACGCTGCAAGCCAAACTCGCGCTGGCGTCGAACGCCGGTGGCGGCGATGCGGATGCGCTGTTAAAACGCATCGCCGCCGACGCCAAGGACAGCGCCGCGCGCCTCGAACTCGCGCGGCTATACATCGCGCAGTCGCAGCACGCCAAAGCGATGGATCAGTTGCTCGAAATCGTGCGCCGCGACCGCAAGTTCGAAGACGACATCGCGCGCAAGACCATGCTGCAATTGTTCAGTGTGCTGGGCGGCGAGCACCCGCTCACCGCCGAATACCGGCGCAAATTGGCCGGCGCCTTAAATTGAGAACATCAACATAAGTTATTGATTTTATTTATTATTTTTATAGCCTACCCCGCTTGCAGCAGTAACGGCAAGGCGCGGGATTACACGCTCGCGTCGGCGGCCTTGCGCTCCGGCGCGGCGAGGTCTTCGCGCTTCAAACCCAGCCACATCAGTAAGGGGCTGCCGACAAAAATCGAGGAGTAGATGCCGAAGAGAATGCCAAAGGTCAGCGCCAGCGCGAAGTAAAACAACGCCTCGCCGCCGAAAATCAGCATTGCGCACACCATCAACTGCGTGCTGCCGTGCGTGATGATGGTGCGCGACATGGTGGCGGTGATCGCGTTGTCGATCACCTGCGGCACGGATAAAGTGCGAAAGCGCCGGTTGCGGAAGGTCTCGCGGATGCGGTCCATCACCACCACCGATTCGTTCACCGAGTAGCCCAAAATCGCCAGCAGCGCGGCCAGCACCGGCAACGAAAACTCAAGCTGGAACAATGAAAACACGCCCAGTATCAGCACCACGTCGTGCAGATTGGCAATGATCGCGGACACGCCGAATTTCCATTCGAAGCGCAGCCACAAATAACCCACGATACCCAGCGATACGAACAGCAACGCCAGCGCGCCGTTTTCCAGCAACTCGCGGCCGACCTGCGGGCCGACGAACTCGGTGCGCTTGACGGTCAGTGCCGCCTCGCTGTCGGGGTGCGCGACGGGCGTGGAGCAATCGTAATCGGGGCCGCCGACCTCGCGCCAGGCGGCGCGAATTTCGTTGCGCTTGGCGCTTTCCTTGGCGTGCACCAGGCGATCGCAATAGGAGCGCACCGCTTGCGGGCACACCGCCTCGAACGGTTTGCCCGCCGCCGCGCCTTCGGCCGCGCACAAACTCACGGTAACGCTGTCGGAGGTACGCGCGCTGGTAAAGCCCTCCTTCACCGGCAAGCGCACCAGCACATCGCGCGTGGAGCCGAAGGTTTGCACACTCGCTTCGGTAAAGCCCAGCTTCGCCGTGGCATCGCGAATCTTGTTGAGGTCGGCGGCTTGCGCGTATTGCACCTCCATCACCGTACCGCCGGTGAAATCCACGCCCAGATTCAAACCCTTGGTCGCCAGCGACGTCACCGCGATCACAAACATGGCTATCGAGGCCACGTTGAACCACAGCGCGTAGCGCATGAAGGGGATGACGCGTTTGATGCGGAAAAATTCCATCTTGAATGCCCGTGAGCGGTAAGCCGCCATCAGTGAACCGGAAAAGCCGTCACTGCGTATCGCTTATCGTTCACCCTCCACTGTTAACGGTTCAACTAACACTGATTACTTATTAGCGGCCGCCGCATCCGCCGCACCTGCTTACCCAATTGAAATGCTTTCCAGTTTGCGCCGCGAGCCATACCACCAATTCACCAGCCCACGCGATAACACCACCGCGCTGAACAACGAGGTCATAATACCCAGACAGTGCACCACCGCGAAGCCCTTCACCGGGCCGGAGCCGAAGGCGAACAGCGCCACTCCCGCGATCAGGGTGGTCACGTTCGAATCGAGAATGGTGCCCCACGCGCGGTCGTAACCGGCGTAGATCGCGGCTTGCGGCGAGTTGCCGTTACGCAACTCCTCGCGGATGCGTTCGTTGATCAGCACATTGGCGTCGATCGCCATGCCCAGCGTGAGCGCAATCGCCGCGATACCGGGCAAGGTCAGGGTGGCTTGCAGCATCGACAGCAACGCAATCAGGAACAGCAGATTGCAGGTCAGTGCGATCACCGAAAACACACCGATCAGCCGGTAATAGACCATGATAAACACCGCCAGCGCGATGAAGCCGTACCACATCGATTGGAATCCGACCCTGATGTTTTCCGCGCCCAGCGACGGGCCCACCAGGCGCTCCTCGATGATCTCCATCGGCGCGGCAAGCGCGCCGGCGCGCAGCAGCAGCGACAGATCCCGGGTCTCGGCGGTGGTTCTAAAGCCGGTGATCTGAAAACGCGCGCCCAATTCGGATTGGATCACCGGCGCGGTCAACACTTCGGGCTGGCCGCGATCGATCAACACGATCGCCATGCGGCGGCGCACGCTCTCGCGCGTCACCGCGGTAATGATTTTGGCGCCCTGTCCATCCACCGACACGCTGACGATGGGCGTATTGCTGACCGAGTCAAAGCCGGGCGAGGCATCGGTCAGCCGCTCGCCGGTGATCACCACATTGGTGCTTAACAGCAGCGGCTCGTTGCGGCCATCGCGCACGGAGTGATGTAACTGCGTGCCGAAGGGCACATCGCCGGCGAGCGCTTGTTGAATTTTTTGCGGGTCGTAATCGCGGGCGGAAGGGTCGCCCGCGTGCGCCTCGACCATGCGGATTTCCAGGGTTGCGGTGCGGCCCAAAATATCCTTGGCGCGGGTGGTGTCCTGCACGCCCGGCAGTTGCACCACCACGCGATCCACACCCTGCTGCTGAATGATCGGCTCGGCCACGCCCAACTCGTTCACCCGGTTGCGCAGCGTGGTGATGTTCTGCTGCAGCGCAAACGTTTGCGTGCGCGTAATGGCCTCCGCCTTGAGCCGGCCGACGACGCGCAAGTCGCCCGCGGCGCCTTGCGCGCGAAACTCCAGGTCGGGCAACGCCGACTCCAGTTCGGCAAGCCCCTTGTCCTGCATCGCCTTGTCGCGAAAACGCACCACCAGATCGTCGCGCGCGCGCGTGACGCCGGAATACTGGATGCGCTTGTCGCGCAGCGCGTTGCGGATATCGCCGACGGAAGAATCGAGTTTGTTGTTGATCGCCGCCTTCATGTCGACTTGCAGCAAAAAGTGCACGCCGCCGCGCAAATCGAGGCCCAGATACATCGGCAGCGCGCCGATCGAGGCCAGCCACTGCGGACTGCGCGGCAGCAAGTTGAGCGCCACCACGTAGTCGTCACCCAACTGCGTCTGCAGCAACTCCTTGGCTTTTAACTGCGTTTCCGGATCGTCGAATTTGGCCTTGACGCTGGATTCATCCTGCACGAGGCCTTCGGGCTTGAAACCGCCCTTGGTGAGAATATCCTCGACCCGGCCGAGCATGGCGGTGTCGATTTTTTGCGTGGGTTTGATCGGCGCGACCTGCACCGCCTGCCAACTGCCGAAAAAATTCGGCACGGTGTAGACAAACCCGACCACCACCGCCACTGCGATCAGGATGTATTTCCAGAGGGGATAACGATTCATTTTGGGGCGGAGCTGGGTGTGAAACGCGGAGCGTGTAGCACAGGGCGTGAACCTCGCGGGCGGTTACGCCGCGAGCCCCACACCGTGGCGCTCACTGAATGTTCTTGATGGTTCCCTTGGGCAGCACCACCTGGATCGCGGAACGCTGCAATTGCATTTCCACGCCGTTGGCGACCTCGAGGGAGACGTAGTTTTCGTTCAATTTGGAGATGCGGCCGAGAATGCCGCCGGCACTCACCACTTCATCGCCTTTTTGTAGCGCCTCGACCATGGCCCGGTGCTCCTTGGCGCGCTTCATTTGCGGACGAATCATCAAAAAATACAACACGCCGAACATCACGACGATGAGCAGGATGCTTTCGATACCGCCGCCTTGGGGTTGGCCGGATGCCTGCGCCCAGGCCTGACTGATCAACATGGATGAAATTCTCCGAAACGAATGCTCTTGGCGATATTGCGGCGCTGCCGGGCAAATACAAGCTGGCCGCGCTAAAACCTTTGTATTTTAACCTATTTCCGGCTCTTCCGACTCGCCAAATGCGGCGAATTCGGCGCCAATCCGGGCGGCACAAGCGCTGAGTGTTCCCTCGCCAATGGCACCGCGCAAGCGCTGCATCAGGCGCTGGTAAAAATGCAAGTTGTGCAGGGTATTCAGGCGCGCGCCGAGAATTTCGTTAACCCGCTGCAAATGGTGCAAATAAGCGCGTGTGAAATGGCGGCAGGTGTAGCACTCGCAGCGCGTGTCTAGCGGCGAGAGATCGTCGCGATAGCGCGCGTTACGCAGCTTTACCACGCCGTGGCTGGTATAAAGCCAGCCGTTACGCGCGTTGCGCGTGGGCAGCACGCAATCGAACATATCGATGCCGGCCACCACCGCATTGACGATATCCGCCGGCGTGCCCACGCCCATCAAGTAGCGCGGCTTAGCGGCGGGCAAGCGCGGCGCGGTGTGGCGCAAAATGCGCAGCATCTCGGCCTTGGTTTCGCCCACCGACAAGCCGCCAATCGCATAACCGTCAAAACCGATTTGCGTCAGGCCCGCGAGCGATTCATCGCGCAGCGCTTCGTACCCGCCGCCCTGCACAATGCCAAACAGCGCGTTCGCACTGCCGGCGTGCGCCGCCTTGGAGCGCGCCGCCCAGCGCAGCGAGAGTTCCATGGATTTGCGCGCTTCATCGACCGTGGCCGGGTACGGTGTGCATTCGTCGAACACCATTACGATGTCCGAATTCAACACGCGCTGGATACGCATCGACTCTTCAGGCGAGAGAAAACACGCATCGCCATTTACTGGCGATTGAAACTTAACCCCCGCTTCGGAAATTTTGCGCAACGCCCCCAGGCTAAACACCTGAAAACCGCCGGAGTCGGTGAGGATAGGCGCATCCCAGCCCATGAAGCGATGCAAACCGCCGTGCGCCGCGATCACCTCCAACCCCGGCCGCAGCCACAAGTGAAAGGTGTTGCCCAACACAATTTGCGCGCCAAGCTCGCGCAACTCCTGCGGGTTCATCGCCTTCACCGTGCCGTAGGTGCCTACCGGCATGAACGCCGGTGTGTCGATGTCGCCATGCGCGGTGCGCAACACACCGCGCCGCGCGGCGCCGTCGGTGTGTGTGAGGTTAAATTCCATGCTCAAAACGAAATATTGTAAGTATTTGATTTAATTGAATATTTTACCACTGTTAAAACAGACCCTCAACCCCCTTTGACGCGAATTAACGCAGATTTACGCAGACAGGCCGCGGAAAAATCTGCGTGCATCTGCGTAAATCTGCGTCCAAGGTTTTTAAATCACACCCGCTCGCCACAAACGTTATCGAAGCGCTTGCAGCGCACGGCGTAGATCCGCCGGCATCGCGACCGGACGATGCGTCGCGCGATCGCACGCCACGTGCACAAAATGCCCCTGCGCGGCGGCTTGCGGCTCGCCGTTGCGAAAAATGCCGATTTCATAGCGCACGCTGCTGTTACCCAGATGCGCCACGCGCAGCCCGCAGTGCACGATATCGGGAAACGCAATCGGGCTAAAAAACTGGCAGCCGGTTTCCACCACCAGCGAAACCACCGGCGAGCGGTCGAGATCAAGCACGCCTTGTTGCATCAAGTACTGATTCACCGCCGTGTCGAAAAACGAATAAAACACCACGTTGTTGACGTGGCGATACACGTCGTTGTCCATCCAGCGCGTGGTGATGGTGCTGTAGTGGCGGTAGTGGGTGCGGGGGTTGGGTGTGGGTTTAGTCATTGCGGCGATCTCTCGATCAACATCGCATCGCCATAGCTAAAAAAGCGATAACGTTGCGCAATCGCGTGTTGATACGCACGCCGAATATTCGCAACGCCGGCGAAAGCGCAGACCAGCATCATCAGCGTCGACTTGGGCAAATGAAAATTGGTCAGCAGCCGGTCGATCACTTTGAATTGATACCCTGGCGTGATGAATAGCCGCGTGTCGCCGGCGCCCGCCTTGAGCTCACCGTTCGCGGCTGCCGACTCCAAGGCACGCAAACTCGTCGTCCCCACCGCCGTTACGCGCGAGCCGCGCGCGCGTGCTGCGTTAATCGCGTCGACCGTTGCTTGCGGCACCTCGTACCACTCGCTGTGCATGTGATGCTGGGTAAGGTCCGACACGCGCACCGGCTGGAACGTGCCCGCGCCCACGTGCAGCGTGAGTTGCGCGATCACCACGCCGCGCGCGCGCAACGCATCCAGCATCGCTTCATCAAAATGCAAGCCCGCGGTCGGCGCCGCCACCGCACCGGGTTGGCGCGCGTAGACGGTCTGATAACGCGCCTCGTCCGCGGCATCCGCGGCATGCGTGATGTACGGCGGCAAGGGCACGCTGCCGTGTTGTTCGAGCAAAGCGTAGACGTTGTCACAGTCATCGAACCGCAATTCAAAAAACTCGTCTTGACGGCCCAGCACCGTCGCCGCCACGCTGCCAAACAATAATCGCGCACCGGCATGCGGTGAGTGACTCGCGCGCACCTGCGCCAGCGCGCGATCGTGCGACAACACGCGTTCGATCAGCGCTTCGACCTTGCCGCCCGTTTCTTTGCTGCCTGAGAGCCGCGCCTTGATCACGCGGGTGTTGTTAAACACCATCACATCGCCGGGCGCGATGAATTCCGGCAACGCGCCAAATTGACTGTCGGCAAGTGCGCCCGTCGCGCCATCGAGCCGAAGCAAGCGGCTCGCCGTGCGCTCGGCCGCGGGCGACTGCGCGATCAGCGCCGGCGGCAACTCGAAATCGAAATCTTCCAGCAACATCGGGCCGATTATACGTGGCGAGGTTGTCGTAAAACGGGGCTTGCGGCATAATCCGCGCCTCCAATCAGTATCCCTGCCGGGATGGCGGAATTGGTAGACGCACGGGACTCAAAATCCCGCGCTGGCAACAGCGTGCCGGTTCGATTCCGGCTCCCGGCACCACAGTGACTCCCCTCGACGCGTTCGATCCGGCCATCGGTGCGGCCGCACGGTTTAATGCAATGCCGACACGCCCGCAACCACAACGCCTGTCGCACCCGGCCGCCGCGTGCGCAGCAGTTGCCGCGCTTCCTCCAGCCGGCCGGCATTGAGATACGCTTTTAGCAACGTGAATTCGATCAGGTCGTGTTGCGCCCGGCTGCCGCCGATGCGCTCGTTTTGGCCTGCGAGGGGTGCCAGCGCCGCGATCGCCGCATCAAAATCACCGCGCTCGAAGGCGACGAAGCCGCGCGCGAGCCGCGGCAAATAGTCGCCAGAGAGATAACGCCCCTCGCCTGCGAGCTCGGCGATTTGGCGCGTGCGCGCGTCCAGTGCCGCATCGTCGCGCATCACCGCCTGCGTCAGTATGACGTGCAGATCGGCGAGGCCAGGCCCGGGCCGCGGCAGCGCGCTCGCCGCGTAGCCGTGGAG
>VGIF01000092.1 GCA_016868015.1 Betaproteobacteria bacterium | reverse complement strand
CGTTTAAACGGCGCGACGAAATCGTCTTTCCACAAACCCAAATCGCGCGGCGTGGAGCAGCCGCGCGGATCGACCTTGGTCGACTCGACAAACACCAAGCCTGAGCCGCCCGCGGCGTACTTGCCGTAGTGCATGAAGTGCCACTCGTTGACGTGGCCGTTGTCAGCGCAGTACTGCAACATGGGTGATAACACGATGCGGTTTTTTAGTGTGATGCCGCGGATGGTTAGCGGCGAGAACAACTGCGAGGTCATTAAATTTCCTTGTTAGCGATGCACGCCAAAACCCTACGCTAAGTTTCAACATACATGAGTTACACGACAACTTTCGAAGGCAAATAAGCGTTTCCGAGTCGTTCCCGCGTAGGCGGGAACCCATAACACAGCTTCAAGTGGCACGCTGTTTGCCCCCTCCCAACCTCCCCCCGCTTCGCAAGGGGAGGAGCGCGACCTAATCACGCCGCCACATGCTCCACCCGCCCGTTAAAACTTAACGCCGGCGCGCCCGCCGTCAACGTCGAGCGGCGCAAATCGCGCGGGTATTTCAAATCGTCATACGGCCGCGCGCGGTGCATGGTGGCTTGATTGTCCCACATCACCAGGTCGCCCACGCGCCATTTATGGCGATAGACAAATTCGCGCTGCGTGGCGTGTTCGGTCAGTTCGCGCAGCAGCATCAGCGCTTCGACTTGCGGCATGTCGACGATGCGTCCGGCGTGCGAGGACAAATACAGCGAGCGCCGCCCGCTGCGCGGGTGCGTGCGCACCAGCGGTTGGCGCACCGGTGCGAAATCATTGAGCTCGCTTTCGGTAAAGCGAAATCCGAGCGTGCCCTTGGAGAAGATGCGGCTGTGCTCGGCGATCAAGCCCTTGATGCGCGTCTGCGTCGCGGCATCGAGCGTGTCCCACGCCACGCGCATGTCAGCGAACTCGGTGTCGCCGCCCTCGGGCGGCAGCACGTGGGCGTTTAACGCGGAATACCGCGCCGGCACTTTTTTGTAGCTGCTGTCGCTGTGCCACAAGCGGTTGCCGAGGCTAAACAAGCGCTTGCGGTCTTCGGGCGGCAACAGCTCGTTCTTGGGCGAAAGGTTGGAGATATCGGACAGCAGCGGCGTGTCCAGCCGCATGCCCTCTTCGGCTTCGATTTTGGTGTACTTGCCTTCCAGCTCGCCCAGGCTGCGGGTGAAGCTCAACTGCTGTTGCGTCGTCAAAGGTTTGACGCGGCGAAACACCAGCACCGCGTAGCGATCCATGCCTTGATGGATGGCCTCCGCGATTTGCGGCGATATCGGTTCACCAATGTCCACGCCGGAACATTCGGCGGCGAAAATGGGATTTAACGATGTGAAGGTGAGGCCGGCAGTAGCACCCATGATTTGGCTCCCGATAAAGACCCGTGAGGCGAAACAATACTGCACGCGTGCACGCGTTACAACCGTGCGATGCCTGCGACCACTAAATGTAACTATTGGATTTTATTGATTATTTTTTAGCGGGCATCATAGGCCGCCGCGGCATCCGCGAGCCGCATAAAGCTCGCGCCGCTATCTTTCAACATGCGGATGAGTTTTTCCAGCACGATCATGCGATGCCCGCGCCCGATCACGAACGGGTGAAAGGTGTAGGTTATGACGCCCCATTGCAGGTGATCGCGCAGATAGAAAAAATCATCGCTCCAGTTCTGTAGCACGTGATGCGCGTTCATGTTGCCCGGCAGAATCGTGGTGTTGGTGCGCACGAATTCGAAATGCGGGTAATCGTCGAGCGACCAACTGATCGGCATTTCAATGAGCTTGGTTTCTTGGCCGAACAGCGCCGGCTGCTCCAGCGTGATGACGTCACCCTGGCGCACGCGATACGGCGTGTAGTCATCGCCCATCATGCTGCTGTCGTAATAAAAGCCGTGCTTGATCAACAGCTCCACCGAATGCGGGCTCAAGTCCCACGACGGCGAACGGTAGCCGCGCGCGTACTGACCGGTGAGTTTTTTGATTTGTTCGTTGGCGCGCACGAGCCCCGCTTCTTCCTGCTCGCGCGTCATGTTGGCCGGAGGCACGTGCGTCCAGCCGTGGTGGCCGATCTCGTGGCCGGCGTCGAACACGCGCTGACACTGCGTTGGATAGGTTTCGAGCGTGTGGCCGGGGATGTACCAGCTCGACGGCACGTCGTATTTTTTGAGTAAATCGAGGATGCGCTGCGCCCCGACGTTGGCGCCGAACTCGCCGCGCGAAATCGGCGACGGCGAATTCATGCCGCGCGAAATAAACCCCGACATGGCGTCGAAGTCGAAGCTCAGGCAAACAATGTGCTGCGGGCGGCGTTCGGACATGGGGTGATCCCTCGAAACGGATCACCCTACTATATCAAGCCCGCTCAGCCTTAGTAACTATTCTCCGGCTGCACATAACATTTGAACTCCACCACGTTGCCGGAGGGGTCAGCGATCATGAAGGTGTCGTGTTCGTGCGCGCTTTTCACAAAACGCAAGCTCGGCTTGCTCAGGAAGGGGATGCCCAGCGCCGCGATATGGTTACCCAGTCGGTCATAATCCGCTTTGTCGAGCAAGGTGAGCCCCAGGTGGCGCGGATAGGCGCGCGGCTTGGTCTGAACATCATTGAGGTCAAGGTGGCAAACCAGTTACAACACCCCGCCCACGCTAAAGGTAACGCGATCTTTCAACTTGCGCACCGCCTGCGCGCCGATCACCTCGCAATACCAGGCTTGCGCCTCGTCCAGATCGCGGCACGGCACGGCCACGTACGCGATGTAACGCCCCATCTCGCGGCTGGTGATTTGGGTGTTGTCGAGTAAGGTGTGGAACAGCGGTAAATCAGCCAGGTTAGTCATCGTTGTCTATGCCTCCAAGAGTTAAGAAATCGCTGCTAAACGTTTTAAAAACCGCCCACGGAAAACCCATCTGGCGAAGGCCGGGTACAAAGTGTGAACCGCTCACGGCGCCCCAAAATGTTGTTGTTGCTGCAATGCGGGCGCGATGTTACTCAGCGTCGAGAGGAAAAAATGTGTCCAACCTCCCCCGGCACAATGAATTGACGAATTTTTTACAAGAACCTCACGCCATTGGCACTTAAGCGACAACATTGACGCGCCCTGCAGTGCGCATCGCTTGCGGCAACACATCGCCATGCGAGCGGCAGCATTGTCGGCGCGGCTGCGCGCCGCTCCCATCGGGGCAAACCTGATTGCGATTGGAGAAATACCTGAGCACCTGAGCCAGCCTCGATGTCGGCGGGCTCAGGCGCACACCACCAAGCGGGGCTTTGCAGCGCTGTAGCAAACCCCGCTTAAAGCTTGATTTCGCTTGTGTTTGGCGGGCAAAACGGGCAGAATTTTGGCCGCACAAATACCCCGCTTCGCAGCCTCTTGCTAATCTGAGTCCGCACTGTCGTGGTAATCATAAGTATCTGATTTTGAAGTATTTTTTTATAATAGTCTAAAAGACTCGCATCACAGGAGAGCGTAATGGCAAACGTCGGCATGGTAGGTTTGGATTGGCAGGAGCGGATTAACTGGGATCGGCTGCGCAAGCACCGTCTGGACCGCGCGCGCGAGCGCATGAAGGCCCACGGTCTGGGCGCATTGCTGTTGATGTACGACGAAAACGTGCGTTACGTCACCAGCACGCTGACCCCCGGCTGGAACCGCTTAAAGCCCGGCCTGCGCTACGCCATGCTGTGCGGCGACGATGCGCCGGTGCTGTTCGAGCAGGGCGATATTGGCGTGCATATCGAAAAACACTCGCCATGGATCCCCAAGGAAAACATCAAGTATTCCTACGCCTGGATTAAAGGCGCGGCGGGTGCTGCCTCGCTGCAGCAGGTGACCAAGTTCGTCGGCGGCGTCAAAAAAGCCATGAAGAAGGCCGGTGTCGACGGCCAAAAACTCGGTGTCGACTTCATCGACATCAACATGATCCAGATTTTCAAGGACAACAACATCGACTGGGTCGACGGCATGACCCCGATGATGGAAGCGCGCGCCGTCAAAAACCAGGACGAGCACGAGTGCATGCGCCAAGTCGGCGCCATCGGCGACGCCGCGCACTGGGAATTTATGAAGTATTTGAAGCCCGGCCTGACTGAAAACCAGTTGACCGCGCACATCATGAAGTTCCTCTACGAAATTCCCGGCATGGAAGACGTGGAAGACGTGATCGTATCCTCGGGTCTGAACACCTGGCCGAACTGGCGCAACTTCTCCGACCGCATCATCAAGCCGGGCGACATGGTGTTCATGGACCTGGCCGCGTTGACCTGGAACGGCTACAAGTCGTGCTACTACCGCACCTACATGGTGGGCCGCGAGCCGAATCAAGAGCAAAAAGACATTTACGCCACCGCGCTAAAGTGGCTCTACGATTCGATCAAAGCGGTGAAAGTCGGCGCCACCACCCGCGACATCGCGCTCAAATGGCCGTCGGCCAAAGAAACCTGGGGCTACGAGGAAGAAGACCAGGCGGCAGCCAACTTGTGGGGTCACGGTCTGGGCTTGGCGCAGTACGACCAGCCGGTGATTTCGCGAATCTGGTCGCTCGATCACCCGATTGAAATCAAGGAAGGCATGGTGTTCGCGCTGGAAACCCAGCACGGCAAGACCCATCAATGGGGTGTGCGCATCGAGGAAATGTTGATCGTGCACAAGGACAGCGTCGAAATCGTGTCGAACTTCCCGGTGGAGCAAATCACGGTGGTCGATCCGATGCCGGGGTATTGCAATTTTGGCAAGTTACCGGGTCGGTAAAGCTCAGCAAAGTTACCCCCTCTCCCGCCAGCGGGAGAGGGGAAAACAAGTCAGCGTGCGCAGGTTCGCGCGCATATCAAAATGCCCTACACCTCCAAAACCGCGGCGCTCACAGCGCCGCGAACGTTTTCACTGATCGAGCGCACCATACCCATGGTCGCGCCCGATCACGTCGTGGTGCGCATCGCCGCCACCGCGGTGTGCCACACCGATCTCGGTATTTACAAAGGCGCCTACGCCAACCTGAAATACCCGGTAGTGATGGGCCATGAATCCACCGGCGTGGTGGAAGCCGCCGGCGACACCGTGTCGCACTTAAAACGCGGTGACCCCGTCATCATCAACCCGATCATCTCCTGCGGCCATTGCGACATGTGCCAGCGGGATATGCAAAACCTGTGCCGCAACGCGGGGCTCTTCGGGCGCGAAGTCGATGGCTCGTTGGCGGAGCTGGTGCATGTGGCCGCCAAGTATGCGCATCCGCTGCCGGCGGATATTGCGTTGGACGACGCAACGCTGATCGAAACGCTGGCGACGGTGAAACACGCGCAAGATCGTTTGGGCATCAAAGCCGGTGAATCGGTGGTCGTGTTGGGTCAAGGCACCACCGGCCTGCTGCACACGCAGCTTGCCGCGCTCGCCGGCGCCAACCCGGTGATCGCGATCTCTCGCACCCGCTGGAAGCTCGACATGGCCACCCGCATGGGCGCGCATCACGCGCTCGATGTCAGCGCGGAAAAAGCGTTGAGTGAAGTCATGCGCCTAACCGGCAACCACGGCGCCGATGTGGTGATCGACACTGCTGGCGGCGCCGCCACGCTGCAAGCCGCCATTGACATGATCAAACCGGGCGGGCGTTTGTCGCCATACGCGGTGAGCCACGAGTGCTGCACCACCTTCACTACCTTTCCGCTTTATTTTAAAGAAATCTCCATCATCGGTTCGCGCGCGCTGCACCCCACCGACATGGCGCCTTCGATTGATTTGGTGCGAGCAGGCAAGATCGATGTGAAGGGGTTTGTGTCGGGCACCTTCCCGCTGGGCAAAACGCCGGAGGCTTTCAAAGCATACGAAGGCAACTCGAATGGCGTGTTGCGGTTGGTGATTGATTCGCGGGCTTCGTAAATCATGCACTATCAACCTGCACATCCGCTGCCAAATAGCTTACCCCACAGCAGTGTCGTTCCCGCGCAGGCGGGAACCCATAACACAGCGCTACGTGCGACACCCTATGGGTTCCCGCCCGCGCGGGAACGACACCGTGGCATTTAATCGTACCGGTTCACGCAATATCTAATGTCGACTCTGCTCGTTCCCCTCACCGCCCCCGAAGCCGCCGACGCCACCCGCTTCGGCCCCAAAGGCGCCAACCTCGCCAGGCTCGGCCACGGTGGCCTGCCCACGCCTGGCGGTTATTGCCTCTGCGCCGACGCTTACAGACTGCAAATCAAACACCTCGGTCTGGAAGAATCTGCAAAAGGCGCCTTCGCCGCCGACGACAGCCCGCAAGCGCGCAAGTACGCGCTCGACATGAAACTCGGCCTGATGGACGAACCCATCGCGCCGCAAATTCTCGAGCCACTGATGCAAACCTGGCACGCGATCAAAGCCAAGTACGGTTTACCCATCGTGGTTCGCTCCTCCGCGCTGGTGGAAGACCGCTTCGGCTCCAGCTTCGCCGGACAGTTCGAGAGTTTTCTCGATCTCGAAACCGAAACCGATTATCAAACCGCGATCAAAGCCTGCTGGGCGGCGTTGTGGTCCACGCGCGCGCTGCGTTACATGGCGACCCACAATCTCGACCCCGCCGACACCGCGATGGCGCTAATCATCCAGCCGCTGGTGTCGGCGATCGCCGCGGGCGGGGGGCTTTCGCAAACCGTCGATGGCGGCATGCTGATCAACGCCACGTGGGGCCTGGGCTCGAGCATCGCGCAAGGCGAAGTCACGCCTGATCGTTATCTTTTATCGCGTGACGCCGTGCTCACCGAAGCCGCGGTCGGCCCGAAATACCATCTCGCAGGCTGCACCCATCGCAAGTTCGCGCCGATCCCCAAAGGCACGCCGCCCAAGCGCTGCTTGAACGATGCGCAAGTCGGTGAGCTCGGCGGCTATTTACGCCGCGCCGAAGACATCATGGGCTTGCCGGTGGAAATCGAATGGGCGATGGATGACGGCGGCATCAAAATGCTGCAAGCGCGCCCACTGCACATCGGTCAGCAAGAACAAGTGCCCGACGAAATCTGGCGCAATCACCCGCGGCTGCGCGGCCAGCCCGCCGGCGTGGGCTGGGGCACCGGCCGCGCGCGCGTGGTCACTTGCGAATGCGAACTCGCGCATGTCGCGCCGGGCGATGTGTTGGTCACTAAAAGCGCAGGGCCGGCGTTGGGGCGCATCCTCACCAACGTGTCCGGTGTTGTCGCCGAACTCGGCGGCAGCACCTCGCACTTGGCGTCGCTCGCGCGCGAGCGCGACATCCCGATGGTGCTGGGCGTGATGGATGCCACCACCACCATCCCCGACGGCGCACAAGTGGCGGTTGATGGCGTCGCTGGCATCGTTCGCTGGGTTCAATAAAAAATAACTTAGAATCAAATAGTTAAGTAATGCGACCGCGTGTTTATGTTACTCAGCCGATCGCCCCCAGCGCGCTCAATCGGCTTCAAGCCTTGGCCGATGTCACGTTAAACCCCGACCCGCTGCATATCGCCAGCAAAGACGAACTGCTCTCCGCCGCGCGCGGCCACGACATCATTTTTTGCCTACTGCACGACAAGCTCGATGCGCAGGTGATCAACGCCAATCCGAAGCTAAAGGCCATCGCCTCGATGACCATCACCCCGGCGGATATCGACACCCAGGCCGCCAGCGCGCGCAAACTGCCGGTGACGGTGATCCCTGCCCTGCTGTTAAACGATGCCACTGCCGACTTGGCGTTTGCACTGTTGCTCGCCACCGTGCGCCGCGTCGCCGAAGGCGACCGCGTGATGCGCGGCGGCGTGTTTCCCGGCTCGCAGTCGAACTACGTCGAAGGCGGCACGGTGTCACGCAAGACCATTGGTTTGCTCGGTGTTGGCGGGGTGGGCACGGCGATGGCGCAACGCGCGCGCGGCTTTGCGATGAAAATTATTTATTACGATCCGCGGCGCCTCTCACCCGAACAAGAGCGCGAGCTGGGCGCTACCTGGGTGCCGTTCGAACAACTGTTTCGCGACGCGGATTTCGTGTCGATACACGTCAATCTCAACCCGCAAACGCGGCATGTGGTCGATGCCCAAGCGTTAGCGCTGATGAAACCCAGCGCGTATCTCATCAACTCCGCGCGCGGGCCGCTAGTCGACGAACTCGCACTAGTTCAAGCATTAAAAGAAAAACGCATTGCCGGCGCCGGCCTCGATGTGTTCGAGCACGAACCCAAGCCGCATCCCGAGTTGCTCAAAATGAACAACGTGGTGTGCACGCCGCACATGGGCAGCGCCGTGCGCGAGTTGCGTGAAGCGATGGCCAACGTGGTGGTGGATAATATCGTCGCGATTATCGAAGGCCGGCGGCCACCGAATTGCTGGAACGCGGAGATTTATGGTTAACGTCAAAACCTTTCGACGCAGATTTACGCGGATTTACGCAGATTTTTTCGCGGTTAATCTGCGTGCATCTGCGTTTATCTGCGTCTAGGTCTTTAGTTTTTAAGTATCTGATTTTATTGAATATTTTAGGTGACCTGATGGCCTTAGCCAAAGTCGTTTTAACCGATTACGTGTGGGAATCGCTCGACGTCGAGAAAAAAACCCTCGCCGGGCTTGCCGAGCTCACACCGCTACAAACTAAAAAACCAGAAGAGTTTTTAGCGCAAGCCGCCGACTGCGACGCGCTGCTCAACACTTATGCCGGGCCGATCACTGCCGCCGACATGGCGAAAATGCCCAAGTGCAAAATCATCGCGCGTTACGGCATTGGTGTTGACACCATCGATCTTGAAGCCGCCACCGCGGCGGGCATCATCGTCACCAACAACCCCACCTACTGCATCGAGGAAGTCGCCGAGCACACCATGGCGCTGCTGCTCTCGGCCGCGCGCAAGATCACGTTTTACGATCGCGCGGTGCGCGCGGGCACTTGGGCGGTGCCGCCCGGTAAACCGATTCAGCGCTTGGCCGGCAGCACGCTGGGGCTGGTGGGCTTTGGCAATATCGCGCGCCAAGTGGCTGCGCGCGCGGCGGCGTTTGGAATGAAGGTGTTGTATGCCGATCCGTTCGTCAAAGATGGCCAATTCAAGGAGCCTGGCAGCAAGGTCGGGTTGCCCGAGCTTTACGCCAAAGCGGATTTTATTTCCCTGCACCCGCCTTTGACGCCGCAAACGCGCGGCATGATCAACGACGAATCCTTGGGCCAAATGAAACCCAACGCGATGATCGTCAACTGCTCGCGCGGCCCGGTGATCAACACCGATGCTTTAGTGCGAGCGCTCGACGCCAAAAAAATCGCCGGCGCCGCGCTAGACACCACCGACCCGGAGCCATTGCCCAACCCGCACGCTTTGCGCGGGCGCGAAAACGTCATCATCAACCCGCATGCCGCGTGGTACAGCGAACAGGCGATGGTCGGCCTGCAAGCGGGCGCGCCCGGGGAAGTGCGCCGCGTGTTGAGCGGCGAATGGCCGATCAACGTGGTCAACAAAGCGGTGAAAGGCAAGAGCCGCGCTGGGTTGTAAAAAGCTTTTTCGACGCAGATTGACGCAGATAAATTTTGGGTGTGGAAAAATCTGCGCGAATCTGCGTTAATCTGCGTCTCAAGAATTTTGGGGTTAATTTTAGGGAGCAAACATGAAGCTGTGCCGCTACGGAAAAGATGGAAACGAAAAACCGGGTTTGATCGACGCCCAGGGCAAGCTGCGCGATTTGTCCAAGATCACCGCCCAGCTCGACGCTAGTTCGCTGTCGCCGCGCGAGTTGTCGCGGCTCGCCAAAATCAAGCCGGAAACGCTGCCGGTGGTCACCGGCAACCCGCGCTTTGGCGTGCCCTTTACCGGCATTTCCAAATACGTGGCGATCGGGCTGAACTACTCCGACCACGCCGCCGAGGCCGGCATGGCGGTGCCCACCGAGCCGATTATTTTTTTCAAGGCCACCACCTCGATTTGCGGGCCCAACGACGACACGATTATTCCGCGCAACTCCAGCAAGCTCGATTGGGAATGCGAACTGGCGATCGTCATCGGCAGCAAGGCGCAATACGTGAGCGAAGAAGATTCGTTGAATTACGTCGCCGGTTATTGCGTCGCCAACGATGTCTCCGAACGCGCGTTCCAATTGCAATCCTCACAGTGGGACAAGGGCAAGGGCTGCGACACCTTCGGCCCGATCGGCCCATGTATGGTCACCAGGGATGAAATCCCCGATCCGCAAGCGCTCGACATGTGGCTCGATGTCAACGGCGAGCGCATGCAGGCCGGCAACACCCGCACCATGATTTTCGGCGTGAGAAAAATCGTCTCCTATTGCAGCCACTACATGACGCTGTTGCCCGGCGACGTGATTTGCACCGGCACGCCGCCCGGCGTGGGCATGGGCAAAAAGCCCAATCCGATTTATCTGAAGGCGGGCGATGTGGTCACGCTTGGCATTCAAGGCTTGGGGCAACAATCGCAAAAAATCGTTGCGGGGTAGTGCGCCCACCGAAATTTTTTAAGTATTTTATTTTATTTATATTTTAAAATGGCCGAGAGTATAGCCAGTTCCGGCTACCCACTCGGTTTTGCGGTTCGCAAAGGCGCGGCACGCGCAGCGGTGATTGGTGGCGCGGGCCGCGAAACTTTCAAAGCTGAAGCACGCCACTTCGCCGCGCATCATCAAAAAGAAGCCGTCGTCAGCGAAGGTACGGAAGGCAGTGCCTGGCGCATGGTGAGCGACGAAGGCCGCCACATCAAGGGCGACGATCTCGCGCCGTTTCCGCTGGGGTTTTACAACGCGGGCTTGCAAGCCGATGTGGCGGGTCGCATCGTTGTACTCGCACGTGCGCGCGGCATTGGACTGCGCCAACTCGACTTGCATTGTGTGACCGGTTACAGCATGACCGGCTCGTTTTATCAAGGCGATGGCGTGGGCGGCGCCGAGCCCGCACGCTTGCAGGTCAACGTGCAATCGTCGGCGGACGCGGCGGCGATCAAAACATTGATCAACGACGCGATCGCAGCTTCACCCGCTTTCGCCGGCATGCGTGAGCCGATCACCAACACGTTTGCGCTTTACGTGAATGGCGCACGGCGCGCCGTGACCAGCGTGCCCGCCTCCACCGCGCCCGATGCGGCCGATCCACTCAAAACTTATCACGCACCACCCGCGCCGCTCGCCGGCAGCACCACTGATTTGATCGTCAAAACCGGCATCAAGCGCGAAGGCGACATCGCCATCGCCGTACCCGCCGCACAGCCGGGGCAGCCCATCGTGCGCCATGTCGAAGGCCGCTGCGTGGTCGATGTCGAGCGCGCCGCAACGTTGACGCGCGTGTGCCTGCAACTGCCCGGCATGAGCGAATTCGCGCTGCGCTCGGATGAATCGAACGTCGGCGCCGCACCCAGCGGTTTGGCGCTGTTGTCGGCGGGCATTGTGTTTTGCTACATGACGCAGTTGGCGCGCTACATCGATTATTTAAAGCTCGACATCCATCACATGCGCTTGGTGCAGTTCTCGCCGTTTGCGTGCGACGGCAGGCGTGGTCGCGTGGCGCCGGTGGACACCCATTTGTTTTTGCACGGCAACGCGCCCGATGAAACGTTTGAAAAGCTGATGCGCATCGCGGCAACAACTTGTTTTTTGCATGCCACCTTGAAAGCGGCGTTACCACCGCAAGTCATCGTTGCACTCAATAGCAATAACATATAAGTATCTGATTTTAAAGGATTTTTAAATGATTAATATCGCCATGGTCGGCCTCGGCTGGTGGGGCAAAACCATCATCAACGCGGTGCAAGGCAAAAGTGACAAGGTGCGTTTTGTGCACGGCGTGTCGCAAGAGCCCGACAGCGTGCGCGACTTTGCAAAAGAAAAAGGCTTCACGCTATCGACTACACTCGAAGCCGCGCTCGCCGACCCGCACGTGCAGGCGGTGTGGCTCGCCACGCCGCACTCCACGCACCGCAAACTCGCCGAGCAAGTGGCTGCGGCGAAAAAACCGTTGTTCTGCGAAAAACCGTTTGCGCTGAAATTCGCCGACGCGGCGGCGATGGTCGATGCGTGCAAAAAAGCCGGCGTGCCGGTGGGCGTGGGCCAAAACAAGCGCTTTTGGCCCGCGATGGTGGAGTTAAACCGCGTGGTGGCAAGCGGCGTGTTGGGGCGCGTGCTGCATATCGAAGGCCACTACAGCAACGAAAACTCCAGCAACTTTTTCGCGCCGTGGCGCGATTTACCGAGCGAGACACCGGGCGCGGGGATGACCGGCACCGGTATCCACATCCTCGATGCGTTCACCCATCTCGCCGGCCCTACGGCAGAAGTCAACGCGCAGTTTGTGTCCACGCGCGGCGGGCACGATCCGCTGGACACCATTTCGGTGCTGTTCAAATTCCGCAATGGTGTCAGCGGGTTTCTCGGCGCGGTGCGCCCGTCGCCGATTTATTGGCGCGTGCACGTGTTCGGCGACAAAGGCTCCGTCGAGGCGCTGGGCGAAACCGAATGCATCACGCGCTTATCCGGCAACAAATTCGAGCGCAAGGTGTTGCCGAAAATCGAATCGCTAATGGCGGAAATCGACGCCTTCGCCGACGCTGTCGAGGGCCGCGCGCCCTACCCCATTACGCCCGATGAAATCGTCAACACTATCGGCGCGTTTGAGGCGATTACCACGTCGATTGAAACCGGTAAGCCGGTGAAGCTTACCGGCTAGCAGCTACCCAACCAATGCCGCGCGAATCTGCTCCAGCGCGGCTGGGTCTTCGATGGTGGTGAGATCGCCCGGATCGCGCCCTTCGGCGAGCGCTTGTATCGAACGCCGCAGCAATTTGCCCGAACGCGTTTTGGGCAACAGCGTCACAAAATGCACGCGCGACGGACGGCCAATGGCGCCGAGCTGTTTGTCGACCGCTTCCATCACTTCTTTTTCATGCGCGGCTTTGAGCGAAGGCGTTTCGATTTTTGCGGCGTCTTTAACCACCGCAAATGCAATCGGCATCTGGCCCTTCAATTGATCCGCCACGCCCACCACTGCCACCTCGGCGATATTGGCGTGTGATTGCACGGCTTCCTCGATCTCGCGCGTGCCCAAGCGATGCCCGGCGACGTTGATCACGTCATCGGTGCGGCCCAAGATGAAGTGATAACCGTCTTTGTCGCGGATGCCCCAGTCGAAGGTCGAATACACTTGCTTAGTGGAAAAACTTTTGAAGTAGGTGTTGACGAAACGCTCGTCGTCGCCCCACACCGTGGTCATGCAGCCCGGCGGCAATGGCGGCACAATGGCGACCACGCCCTTCTCGTCGGGCGCGGCTTCGGTCGCATCGGACTCGCGCAGAATCCGCAAGTCGTAGCCGTAAACCGGAAAACTCGGCGTGCCGAATTTGATCGGCATTTTCTCCACGCCGTGCACCGCCGACAAAATCGGCCAGCCGGTTTCGGTTTGCCAATAATGATCGATCACCGGTTTGTTAAGCGCCTCGGCAATCCAGCGATGCGTCGGTTCATCCAGCGGCTCGCCGGCGAGGAACAAGTACCGCAGCGACGAGAGATCGTATTTCGTGAGATAAGCCGGATCTTGTTTTTTGAGCACGCGCGCCGCCGTCGGTGAGGAGAACATCACCGTTACCTTGTTTTCGGCGACGATTTTCCACCAGATGCCCGCGTCGGGGCGGATCGGCAAGCCTTCATAGAGGATCGTCGTCATACCCGCGATCAGCGGCGCGTAGACGATGTACGAATGCCCAACCACCCAACCAATGTCGGAAGTGGTGAACATGGTTTCGCCGGCGTTGCCGCAATAGATGTGCTTCATCGACGCGGCCAGCGCCACCGCGTAACCGCCGGTGTCGCGCTGCACGCCCTTGGGTCGACCAGTGGTTCCTGATGTGTAGAGTATGTAGGATGGATCGCTCGATTCGAGCCACGTCACCGGCGTGTTGACCTCGGCGTGAGCCTTGCGCAATGTCGCGTAGTCGAGGTCACGTACGGCGACGGGCCGATAGTCCCTGTCGATGCCGCGATTGACCACGATCACTTGCGCGGGCGGATAAGCGGCGAGCCGCAGTGCCTCATCCACCAGCGGTTTGTAGGGTATCGCGCGTCCGCCGCGCATGCCAGCATCCGCGGTAATCATCAGCTTAGGTCTGGCGTCGTCGATACGCGTCGCCAAACTCGCCGCGGCGAAACCGCCGAACACCACTGAGTGAATGGCGCCGATCCTCGCGCACGCCAGCATCGCGAATACCGCCTCGGCGATCATCGGCATGTAAATCAGCACCCGGTCGCCCTTGGCGACGCCCAGCGTGCGCAACATACCGGCGGCGCGGCTGACCTCTTTGTAAAGTTCCCTGAAGGTATAGCTCTTTTCGACGCCGGTTTCAGTGGAAATATAAATCAGCGCTTTTTGATTACCGCGCGCGGCGAGATGGCGGTCGATCGCGTTATGGCACAAATTGGTTTCGCCGCCCCCAAACCATTTGGCGAACGGCGGACGGCTGAAATCACAGACTTGCGCAAACGGCTTGTGCCAATCGATCAGCGCGGCTTGTTCGCGCCAGAAGGTGTCGCGCTCTGAAAGCGAGCGTTGGTGGAAATCTTGATAGGCGCCCATACATCCTCTCCCGTGATAAGAGCCTGTCGAGCTTAATGTGCCCGCGCTTACGACATCCTGACCACCGCGCGGCCGCGTATACCGCCTTTTAGCATTTTTTCGAAGTATCCGGGCAAGTCGGCCAAGGTAATCAGGTTGGCTATATCGGCGAGATGCCGCGGCTTTAAATCCGTGGCAAGCCGTTGCCAAACGTTTTGCCGCAGTGGCATCGGCGTCGCGGCGCTATCCACGCCAATCAAGCGCACGCCGCGCAAAATAAACGGCAGCACGTTGGTTTTAAGCTCAATGCCGCCGGCGTTGCCAAAACTCGCGATCAACCCCTGTTGATTCATGGTGCGCGTCAACCACGATAACTGATCGCCGCCCACCGAATCGAAGGCCGCGGCCCAAATCGATTTTTCCAAAGGCCGCGCGCCCATGTCGAGGCTCGCGCGAGAAAGAATCTCTTTCGCGCCGAGTTTTTGCAAAAACGCGTGCTCGCTGTCTTTGCCGGTAATCGCGGTGATGTCGTAGCCCTTGCCCGCCAGCATGTCGATGGCAAGGCTCGCCACGCCGCCGGTGGCGCCGTTGACTAGCACCTTGCCGTTAGCCGGCGCCATGCCGTTTAATTCGAGCAACGCTACCGCAAGGCCCGCGGTGTATCCCGCCGTGCCGAGCACCATCGCCTCGTAGAACGACAAACCCTGCGGCAGCGGCACCACCCACGCCGCCGGCACGCGGCAATATTGGGCGAAACCGCCGTCGTGACCGACGCCGAAATCGTAGCTGGTGCAAATCACCGAATCGCCCGGCTTGAAACGCGCATCCGTTGAAGACTCGACCACGCCCGAGGCATCGATGCCGCCCACCAGCGGATAACTGCGGATGATTTTGCCGCCGCTGCCGGTCGCGGCCAGTGCGTCTTTGTAGTTGACACTGGAAAAATGATTTTTGAAGACGACTTCGCCGGGCTTTAAATCGTCCAGCGTGAGATCGCTGATGCGGCCTGCGATTTTGTTGTTTTCGTTGAAGATTCTATAGGCTTTGAAGTTGCTCATTGGCATCCCTTCAGGTGGTCGGGCGATTTCCCTCCCCCCTGGTCGCCCCCACAGGGAGAGGGGCAGTTTTACTAACTATCAGCCAAATGGCCGATAGTTGCTTAGTTTACGGCAGATGGGGTTGCGCCAAATAATCGTGCGATTGCATTTCGGTCAAGCGGCTCACCAGCCGATCGCGCAAGGACGCATTGAGGTTGGCCTGAAACGCGTCCGCTGCATCGGCCTCTAAAATCAAATCTTGCGCCGGTGCGGCCGCCGACACAATGAGCTTCACTCGGCGATCGTAAAACTCGTCGACCATCCACACAAAGCGGCGCAGTTTATCCGCCATACCCGCGCCGAATCGTGGCACATGGGATACCAGCACCGTGTGATAGTTTTTGGAAAGCTCGATGTAATCGGGTTTGCCGCGCGGCCCGTCGCACAGTGCTTCGAAGTCGAACCAAACCACGTCGCGCGCATGGCGTTTCACCGGAATCAGGCGGCCTTCGATTTCGAGTTCCCCGACCTCCGACATATCGTGACGCGCGATCGCCACGAATTCGCGCGCCATGCGCTCTTCGGCATCGACGCCGATGTGATACACGCCGGCTTTTTCCAGTTCGCGCAAACGGTAATCAGTGCCGTCGTCGACGTTCACCACGTCGAAGTTCTTTTTGATGAGTTCGATCGCCGGCAAGAACTGGTTGCGCTGCAAGCCGTGCAGGTACAACTCATCCGGGGCGAAATTCGACGTGGTGAGCACCACCACGCCCTGCTCGATCAAACCCTCCAGGAGCTTCCTCATCAGCATCGCGTCGGTGATGTCGGTAATATGAAACTCATCCAGACACAGCAAGCGCGCATCCTTCGCCACTTCGCGCGCGACACCGGCAAGCGGCTCGGACTGGCCGGTCAATGCGTTCATACGCTGATGCACCTCCTGCATAAAGCGGTGAAAATGAATGCGGCGTTTTTTGGCGGCCGGCGCGCAATTAAAAAAGCTGTGCATCAAAAAACTTTTCCCGCGCCCCACGCCGCCCCAAAGATAAATGCCCTTCACCACGCGTTTGCGCGCCAGCAGCCGCACCAGCAGCGACTCCATTTTTTCCAGGCCAATCAGGTCTTCGTAGAGCCGTTCGAGACGGTCGACGGCTTTGAGCTGGGAATCATCCAGCTCAAAGCCGTGCTCGTGCGCGTGTTGCGCGATCCACTGCGCCACGTCGGCGCTGTCGCGCGGGAGCGTGGTGTGGGCGTATTGGGGAGTGGCGGCGTCGTTCAATTGAGCGTGAAG
>VGIF01000091.1 GCA_016868015.1 Betaproteobacteria bacterium | reverse complement strand
TACACGGAGAACGCCAAAATCATCAAGGCCGCGAACATCAAGGTCGAGCAGTGATGTTCGCGCCAACTAAACCGCTGCCGCGCAAGCCCTGGCCCTATCGATCTTTTCGTAATTCGTAACAAACCAAATCCGTTCGCCCTGAGCATGTCGAAGGGCGATTAAGCAAGGATGGGCTTCGACAAGCTGAGCCCGAACGGTGTAATGATTTTTGAAAAGATCAATAAGCGCTAGCCGGCCGGCAAGCGCGAACGATGCATGGGCTTTCGCAACAATACCAACGCTCTTAAACCCGCCGGCGTTGGCCTGCGCGGCGCTCATGCCGGGCCATGGGGTTAGGCGATTGCACGGATTATTCTTCCGGCGGCAAAAACCCGCTCGGCACGACGCACGCGCCCATGCCCGCCGCGGTGACCGCGCCTTTTTGATTGGTGGCGCTGACTTCAACCGTGATGCGCACGCCGTCGGCTTCCTTGGCGCTGCCGGTGACTTTGCCGGTAAAGGTGACCGCATCACCGGGGCGCACCGGGCGCAAAAAGCGCAAATCGACCATGCCGCGGCCGTTGTAAATATCCGCGCCGAAATAGCGCCGCAGCATTTCGGTGGCGAAAGTGAGCGACATGCGTCCCGAGGCGACCGTGCTCGAGGTGCCCAGTGTACTCTTGGCGGCTTCGAGGTCGGTGAACTGGCTGGGGCCTGTGGCGCCGCCGCTTTTTTCGAACGCGTTGATCGCGTCCTGCGTCATGTGTTTGGTGAGCGGCGGCAGTTCGTCGCCGATGTTGAAGCTTCGTGTTATTGCCATTTTTTGCCGACCTCCGACGGTTGCTTCAATTCGTGGGTGATGACGCGATCCAGAAGCCGCCCGTCTTCATCCACCGACACCGCTTCGGTGACGATGTAGTTTTTGCCGCGGCGTGCGTACTTGTCGGCGATCCACGCCTGCACCGTGATTTTCTTGCCGGGGATCGGCGGGTTGTAGCAGTGAAACGCGCAGCGCGCGTTGACCGAGCCGTCGTCGTGATACACCAAGTGATACGGACGCACGTCGACTTTTTGCGAAATGGTGGGGAAGGCCGCGTCCGGATCCATCACGCCTTTGCGAAATTCGTCGACCATTTCCTGCGTCAACACATACGATAATGTCGGCAATTTTTCGCCGATCACCAAAGCGTCCCAGTCGAGCAGCTTGGTTTTGTGTTCGCCTTCATTGTGTGCCATGGCGCTTTCCTTTCTTCGATAACACGTTGATTTCGTATTGTAGCAAAAATACGTAAGTATTTGATTTAATTGAGTTTTTTATTTTGCGCTGCAGTGGATAAAAACGCTCACCACATTTGCCGCAAAAGCTGCGTGAGTTCGGCGGCGTCTTTTACTTTGCGCGCATTTTGATGCAAATAAAAATCCCCCGTCGCGTCGTGCGCGATGCGCTCGAGATCTTGTTGGGGAATAGCCGCCTCGCGCAAACGTACCGGCAGTTTAAGCCGCCGGTAAAAATCTTCGATGAAATCCGCCGCGCGTTTGGCCGCTTCGAGCGGCGCAAGGTTTGCGCCCACGTTGAGCGCCTGTGCCAGCCGCGCCTGACCGTCCAGCGTTTGCTCCAGATTAAAACGCAGTCCCCATGCCGTGGTGAGCGAAGCGGCGTCACCATGGCTTAAGGTTTCGTAGCGCGTGTCGATGACGTGGCCGAGCGAGGACATGATGCCGAAGGCGCGGCCGCGCATACTGTCGAGCGCGCGATTGGAGAGGAACGAGGCGGCGACCAGATTCATGCGCGCGGTGTTGTTCGGCTCGCCGTCCATCAGCGGCAGGCTTTCCAGAGACAGCCGCAAGGCGTGCAGCAAGTCCGCGAGCGCGAGCGGATTGACGCGCGGCGTGGCGGCGCCGGCGACGATGCCGCTTAATGCCGAGGCCGACGTGCTCACAAAGAGTTCGGCCGGCGCGCTGAGCAGCGCGTCCTCGTCCCAGATCATCGCGAACGGCCGCGTTTTGGGGTCGAACAACTCCAGACGATGACGGCTTTCAATATCTTTCACCGCGGTGCCGGCGCGCGTCATCGCCGTACTCGGCGTGGTGAGCACTAGGATGTTGGGGATTTTCGGCGCCATCAGTTTCGGGCTCAACGGCGGCTGGCCGGGCGGATACTGCGTGCAGATGTCGTGGATATCGCCTTTTTCCGCCAGCAAAATGATGATCGCGCGCGCGGTGACCATCGCGCTGCCGCCGCCGATGGCGATGATCAAATCCGCGCCCGCCTCGCGCGCCGCCGCCGTACCCGCCAGCACCGAGGGCAGCGGCGAAGATGTTTGCACGCCGTCGAATACACCGGCGAATTTTTCGCCCAACTGCGCTTTAACGCGGCCGACGAGATCCGTGCGGTGGGCGACCGATGGGCCGCACACCACGAACGCGCGTTTGGCCTTGGCGCGATCGACTTCCGCGCGCAGGTTCTGCAGCGCGCCTTTGCCGGCGTGCAGGCTCAGCGGGAACGAGCGGTGCCGAAACGGGGCAACGGCTTGCATGGTGGATTCCTGGGATCAGAGACTTGAATGAACAAGCGCATGATACGCGTGATAGGTAAGGCGCGCGCGCCCGCATAGCGGCCAGCCGCGCGGCGTTTGCATCGGCCGCGCACTCGTCGTACATTCGATGACGAGCTCGAATGGGTATCCATTCGATTAAATTTCCGGGGGAGAGGGGCAATGAACAAGCTGCCGCTGCAAGGCATGCGCGTGGTCGAATTCGGCCAGATAATTTCCGGGCCGACCGCGGGGTTGATCTTCGGCGATATGGGCGCCGACGTGATCAAGGTGGAGCCCATCGATGCCGGCTCGCCGAGCCGGCCCAACAATTTGCGCAACGGTTCGTTCTTTTATTTCAATCGCAATAAGCGCGGCATCGCGCTTAATATCGCCACGCCCGAAGGGCTCGAGGTGGCGCTGCGCCTGGTAAAACGCGCCGATATTTTGATCGAGAACATGGCGCCGGGCACCATGGATCGGCTGGGTCTGGGTTACGTCAAGATGCGCGAACTGAACCCGGGCTTGGTTTACTGCAGCATCAAGGGTTACCTCACCGGCCCCTATCAATCGCGCACGCTGATGGATGAGCCGGGGCAAATGGCCGCGGGGCTCGCCTACATGACGGGGCTGCCGGATCAGCCGCTGCGCGCCGGTGCGTCGGTGGTGGATATTGGTGCGGCGACCTATGCGGTGATCGGCGCCATGGCGGCGTTGCTCGAACGTAAAACCACCGGCAAAGGTCAACACATCACCGGTGGTTTATTCGAGACCGCGCTGTTTTACGTCGGCCAGCATATGTCCAATGCGCAACTGTCAGGCGAGGAGCCGCTGCCGATGTCGACCGCGCGCACCGCCAAGGGCGGGCGCACCGCGATTTACGATTTGTTCAAGTGTAAGGGCGGCAAGCAGGTGTTCATCGGCATCATGAGCGATCCGCAATGGGTGCGCGCATGCGGCGTGCTCGGCATGGAGGACCTCGCACACGATCCCGCGTTGAAATACAACGCCGGGCGCGGCGAGCAGCGTGAGATGCTGATGGCGCGCATCAGCAAGGCGGTCGCAGAACGCGAGGTGAAGGATGTGGTGGACGCGCTGGTGCAAGCCGGCGTCACGGTGGCGCCAGTCAATACCCCGGTGAGCGTGATGCAAGACCAGCATGTCAATGCCGACGGGCGCTTGTTGCCGGCGCAGATCGGTGGCAAACCGGGACGGCTGCCGCCGTTGCCCTACGAAAGTAGCGAATACCAGTTTGCCTTGCATCATCACGCGCCGGCAGCACCTGGCAGGGACACCAGCGAAATTCTGTCGGAACTCGGTTATAGCGGCAGTGAAATGGCGGCGCTCGCACGCAAAGCCGTGGTTCGCGCGCCCGATTTGCCGGGCGCGAGTGAGCCTTCAACGTAAGCGTTTTGTGGTAAGCTTTAACTGGATTGGCGTTGATTCACACGGATTTTTCCGCTAAGGACTACAGACTAAGGACTACTGAAAGTGAGCGTTATGACACCGCGAACTTGGATGAGAAGGCTTTCGATGGGCTAGTCGCGCCGGTTTTGCGTGTTATCAAGAAAGTGCGGCTCGCCCGCACTTTTTTTTCGTATTCAGTTGGAGCATAAGATGGTCAATGTAAAACTTCCCGATGGTTCGGTGCGGGCCTTCGAGCAAGCGGTGACAATAGCCGAAGTCGCGGCGTCTATCGGGCCGGGGCTCGCCAAAGCCGCGCTCGCTGGGCGCGTCGACGGCCAGCTGCGCGATACCTCGTTTCGCATCGAGCGCGACGCCGAGTTGGCGATCATCACCGACAAAGACGCCGCGGGACTGGAAATTCTGCGCCACTCCTCGGCGCATTTGCTCGCTCACGCGGTGAAGGAGCTCTTTTCCGATGCGCAAGTGACCATCGGCCCGGTGATCGACGACGGCTTTTACTACGATTTTTCCTATAAACGGCCGTTCACGCCGGAGGATTTGGCGGCGATCGAAAAACGCATGTCGGAAATCGCCAAGCGCGACATCAAAGTCGAGCGCCGTTTGATGCCGCGTGACGAAGCGGTTAAGTTTTTCAGCGGCATGGGCGAAACCTACAAGGCGGAAATTATCGCTTCGATTCCCGCCAACGAAGATATTTCGCTTTACCAGCAAGATAACTTCATCGACCTGTGCCGCGGCCCGCACGTGCCAACCACCGGCAAGTTAAGAGTGTTCAAGCTGTTGAAGGTGGCCGGTGCGTATTGGCGGGGTGACTCCAAAAACGAAATGCTCACCCGCGTCTATGGCACGGCGTGGGCCAAAAAAGAAGATCAGGATGCGTACCTGCATCGGCTCGAAGAAGCCGAAAAGCGCGATCACCGCAAGCTTGGCCGCCAGCTTGATTGGTTCCATTTGCAGGATGAAGCGCCGGGCATGGTGTTCTGGCACCCCAACGGCTGGACGGTGTGGCAGATCATCGAGCAATACATGCGCGGCTTGCTGAACGACAACGGTTACCGCGAAGTGCGCACGCCGATGGTGATGGACCGCGTGTTGTGGGAAAAATCCGGCCACTGGGAAAACTACCGTGAGAACATGTTCACCACCGAGTCGGAAAAACGCGACTATGCGGTGAAGCCGATGAACTGCCCCGGCCACGTGCAAATCTTCAATCAGGGCGTGAAGAGTTATCGCGAGCTGCCGCTGCGGCTGGCGGAGTTCGGCTCCTGCCATCGCAACGAACCTTCCGGCGCGCTGCACGGCATCATGCGCGTACGTGGCTTTGTGCAGGACGACGCGCATATTTTTTGCACCGAAGAGCAGATTCAGGACGAGGCGGTGCGCTTTATCGATTTGCTGCGCAGCGTTTACGCCGATTTTGGTTTTAACGAAATCGAAGTCAAGCTTTCCACGCGCCCGCTTAAACGCATCGGCGCGGATGAAGTGTGGGATCGCGCGGAAGCCGCGCTCAAAGCCTCGCTCGACGCCAGGCAGCTCAAATGGGATCTGAATCCCGGCGAGGGCGCGTTCTACGGCCCGAAAATCGAATTTTCGCTGCGCGATTCATTAAACCGCGTGTGGCAGTGCGGCACGCTGCAACTGGATTTCGCCTTGCCGGGGCGCTTGGGCGCCGAGTACGTGGCCGAAAGCAACGCGCGCCAAACGCCGGTGATGCTGCATCGCGCGATCCTGGGGTCGCTGGAACGCTTTATCGGCATTTTGATCGAGCACTACGCTGGGGCGATGCCGGTGTGGCTGGCGCCGGTGCAGGTGGCGGTGTCTAGTATCACCGAGCATCAAGCGGAATATGCCAAAAATGTTGAAAACACTCTCAAAGCGGCCGGCGTGCGCGCCGTTTCCGACTTGAGAAATGAGAAAATTTCCTATAAAATTCGCGAACATAGTCTCCAAAAGTTGCCGTACCAGTTGGTCGTGGGAGACAAGGAAGTCGCGGCCCGCCAGGTTGCCGTCAGAACCCGCAAAGGTGAAGATTTGGGGCAAATGCCCCTGGCGGACTTCATTACCCGATTGCAACGGGATGAAGCTAACCGTGGGCGAATTACTTAATTAAATCAAGAGGTTATCGCATAGCACAGCAAAAAGAAGCACGGATCAATGCGGAAATCACCGCGCCGGAAGTGCGGCTCATCGGCGCAAATGGCGAGCAGATAGGCGTCGTTAGCATTGCGGCGGCCAACAAATTGGCCGAAGAAGCCGAGCTTGATCTGGTTGAAATCGCACCGACGGCGAGCCCGCCCGTGTGCCGCATCATGGATTTTGGCAAGTTCAAATACCGTGAAAGCAAACGGCAGCACGAGGCCAAGCTCAAGCAAAAGCAGATCGTCGTCAAGGAAGTGAAATTCCGTCCAGGCACCGACGAAGGCGATTACAAGATCAAGCTTCGTAACCTGCTGCGTTTCCTGGAGGAAGGCGATAAGGTCAAAGTCACGTTGCGCTTTCGCGGCCGCGAGATGGCGCATCAGGAATTCGGAGTGCGCTTGTTGGAGCGCATCAAGGGTGAACTCGAATCGCACGCCACTGTAGAGCAGTTTTCTAAGATGGAGGGCCGTCAGTTGGTGATGGTGATGGCGCCCAAGAAGAGTAGTAGTAGTAGTGTTGCCAAGGCGCCAGCGAAAGCAGCGCCCAAAGCAGCACCGGCAGTACCTGCGGCAGTCGCTGCTGCGGCAGCTAAGCCAGCGGTTTCTGCCGAGATTAAGAAGTAACCGAGTAGCTAAAACGTAGTAACCAGAAGTAGTTGTCCGGGTCGGTAAAGCTTCGCGCTACTACCAAACCACAGGCGAACACCCGGCGCTATGTTAGAAAAGAGGAAGTCATGCCGAAGCTCAAAACCAAGAGCGGCGCGGCCAAGCGTTTCCACAAGCAAGGTGGTGGTGGAATCAAACGCGGCTCGGCCAACCGTCGCCATATACTCACCAAAAAAGCCACCAAGCGTAAGCGTCACTTGCGCGGTCCCACCGCGGTACACGCGTCCGATATCGGCCACGTGCGTGCCATGTTGCCGTATTAAGGAGATCGACCATGCCTAGAGTCAAACGTGGTGTGATCGCCCGCGCGGCACACAAAAAAGTTCTGGAAAAAGCCAAGGGTTTCCGCGGCCGCCGCAATAACGTCTTTCGCGTCGCCAACGAAGCGGTGATGCGCGCGGGGCAATACGCCTACCGCGATCGGCGCAACAAAAAACGCGTGTTTCGAGCACTGTGGATTACGCGCATCAACGCTGCGGTGCGCGAGCATGGTCTTACCTACAGCCGTTTCATGGCCGGGTTGAAAAAGGCCGCGATCGAGGTTGACCGCAAAGTGCTGGCCGATATTGCCGTGCTCGACAAACCGGCATTTACCAAATTTGTGGAAACCGCAAAGGCTAGCCTTGGCGCGTAAGTCTGAACGACGTGAAAAAAAAGAGGCTCCGGCCTCTTTTTTTACGATACGATGCAGCCAGCCGAATTTTCGGCGATGAGTCATCAGGCCCACTGCTGCTAGAATTTTCCCTCTTCCCTCGGGAGAAGGGCCGGGGGTGAGGGAAGCCTCATACCCTAAATATTCCGAGTGCCGGACAACAATCACACCTACGATGCAAGACATAGATGCAGTAGTCGACGATGCACTGACCTTGTTCGCCGGTATCAACGATGCCGATGAACTCGAGCGCGTCAAGGCGCGCTACCTTGGCAAGAGCGGCGCCATCAACGAACTGGCCAAGGGCCTGGGCAAGCTGCCGCCGGCGGAACGCCCGGCGATGGGCAGCCGCATCAACGCCGCCAAGAGCAAACTCGAAGAGGCGCTCAAAGACCAACGCGAGCGTATCCAGGCGGCCAAGCTTGAACAAAAATTAAAATCCGAAGCGCTCGACGTGACGTTGCCGGGCCGCGGCAGTGGGCTCGGCGGTTTGCATCCGGTGTCGCGCACGCTGGAGCGCGCGGAGCAGATTTTTCATTCGCTCGGTTTTGAAGTCGCCGATGGGCCGGAAATCGAGACCGATTTTTATAACTTCACCGCGTTGAATCAGCCGGAAAATCACCCGGCACGCAGCATGCACGATACGTTTTATCTGGAAAACAGCAAGCTCTTGCTGCGCACCCACACCTCGCCGATTCAGGTGCGTTACATGCAAACGCACCAGCCGCCAATCCGCATTATCGCGCCGGGACGGGTGTATCGCGTCGATTCCGATGCCACGCACTCGCCGATGTTTCATCAAGCCGAGGGGTTGTGGATCGACACGCATATTTCGTTTGCCAATCTCAAAGGCGTGGTAACGGAATTTTTTAAGCTTTTTTTCGAACGCAACGATTTGCAGGTGCGTTTTCGTCCGTCGTTTTTTCCGTTTACGGAACCTTCCGCGGAAATCGACATGAGCTTCGGCGAGGGTTGGCTGGAGGTCGGCGGCTGCGGCATGGTGCATCCCAACGTGTTGAGGAACGTAAACATCGATAGTCAGCAATATCAGGGTTTTGCCTTCGGCATGGGGCTCGATCGTTTGACCATGCTGCGTTATGGCGTGAACGACTTGCGGCTTTTTTTCGAAAACGATCTGCGCTTTTTGCGCCAGTTTCGCTAGGGAGAAAACCGCGCGATGAAATTCTCCGAGAACTGGCTGCGTACGTTCGTCGATCCCAAGATCAACACGCGTGAGCTTGCCGATTTATTGACTTTCGGCGGCGTCGAGATCGAGGCGGTGACGCCGGTGGCGCCGGCGTTCGACCGTGTGGTAGTGGGCGAGGTGTTGTCGGTGGAAAAACACCCGAATGCCGACCGCTTGAACGTTTGCCAAGTCAACGTCGGCTTGGCGCCGCTCACCATCGTGTGCGGCGCGCCCAACGTGCGAGCGGGCATGCGCGTACCCGCCGCCTTGGTGGGGGCGAAGCTGCCCGCGCTGGAAATCAAAGCCGCCAAGGTGCGCGGCGTCGAATCGTCGGGCATGTTGTGCTCCGCCAAGGAATTGGGCTTGAGCGAGGCCGCCGACGGTTTGCTGGAATTGCCGGCCAACGCGACCATCGGCGCAAGCCTGCGCGCGGTGCTGGATCTCGACGATCAGTTGTTCGACAGCAAACCCACGCCCAATCGCGGCGATTGCTTGAGTTTGCGCGGCCTGGCGCGCGACGTGGCGGCGCTAAGCGGCGTGGCGATGAAGCCGCTTAAAGTGCCGGCGGTGACGGCGGGGCACGATGCGCGGCCGACGATCACGCTCAATGCGCCTAAGGCGTGCCCGCTCTACGTTGGCCGTCTACTGCGCGGCGTCAACGCCCGGGCGCCCTCGCCGCAATGGATGGTCGATCGGCTTACGCGCAGCGGCATCCGTTCGATTAGCGCGATCGTCGACGTTACCAACTATGTGATGTTGGAACTGGGCCAGCCGTTGCATGCGTTCGACGCCGACAAATTGCAGGGCGGCATACAAGTGCGCTGGGCGAATGCCGGTGAAAAACTCACGTTGCTCAATGGCGAAACGCGCGAACTCGATTGCTCGTTTCTGGTGATCGCCGATGACCAAAAAGCGCTGGCGCTTGCCGGCATCATGGGCGGTGAGTCGAGCGCCGTGAGCGATGCCACGCAAAATATTTTGCTGGAAAGCGCGTTTTTCGATCCCGATGCAATCGCCGGCAAGTCGCGCGTCTTGGGTTTTGGGTCCGATTCGGCGTACCGTTTCGAGCGTGGCGTGAATTACGCCGGCGCGCGCGAAGCGGCGGAGCGCGCTACGCAATTAATACTCGATATTTGCGGCGGCACGCCGGGCCCGACCACCGCGGCGGAATCCGCGGCGCATTTGCCCACGCGCAAACCGATCGAGCTGCGTTTGCAACGCCTTGAACGGGTGCTGGGCGTGGCGCTAGCGGCCGACGAAGTGACGGCCTTGTTCACCCGTTTGGGGTTCGAGCATCAACGCACCGACGAAGGCTTACGTATTACACCGCCGCCGTACCGTTTTGACCTGTCGATCGAGGAGGACTTGATCGAAGAGGTCGCGCGCATCCATGGCTATAACAACATACCCGCGCTGCCGCCCAAGGTGGCGGCGGTGGCGATGCCCATGCCCGAGCGGCAGCGCGCGATGGCGCCGTTGCGCCGGCTGCTCGCCGCACGCGATTATCAGGAGGTGGTGACGTATAGTTTTGTCGATCGCGCGTGGGAGGCCGATTTTTGCGGCAATGCCGCGCCGATAGCGCTCGCCAATCCGATCGCGAGCCAGATGTCGGTGATGCGCACCAGTCTGATCGGCGGCTTGGTCAACACGCTCATCCACAACCTGCACCACAAGCAAGCGCGTATCCGCGTATTCGAAATCGGCCGCTGCTTTTTACCGGGTGACGAGGCGCAGCCCGCGCAGCCGTGGCGCATTGCCGCCGCCGCTTGTGGCACAGCGGTGGATGAGCAGTGGGGCGTGCGTCCGCTGCGCGCGGTGGATTTTTACGATGTCAAAGCCGATCTCGAGGCGTTATGCTGGCCGCGCCGTTTGACGTTCGAGGCGGCTACACATGCGGCGTTGCACCCGGGTAAATGCGCGCGGGTGCATTGCGATGGGCAGGCCGTCGGCTGGCTGGGCGAATTGCATCCGCGCTGGCAACAAAAATATGACATCGCTCTCGCGCCGGTGCTATTTGAAATGGATTTGGCCGTCGTGGCGGGGCAGCCGCTGCCCGTCTATGGTGCGATTTCCAAATTCCCATCAGTCTGGCGCGATTTGGCGCTCGTTTTTGACGAAAACACGTCATATCAAGCGATTCTGGACGCAGTCCACGCGCAAAAACCACCCGCTGTGGTGGATTTCACGGTGTTCGATATTTACCGCGGCGCGGGCATCGAAAATGGGAAAAAAAGTCTTGCATTCAGGATGGTAGTACAGGATACTCATAAAACAATGACCGATGCGGAAGTCGATTCCGCCGTCTCAAAAATCATAAAAGTCCTGCAAAACCAGTTCCATGCCAAGCTTCGCTAAGAGGGGACTCATGACTTTGACCAAGGCTGAACTCGCGGACCTTTTGTTCGAAAAAGTTGGTTTTAACAAGCGTGAAGCCAAGGACATGGTGGAGTCCTTTTTTGAAGAAGTGCGCAATGCGCTGGAAGCGGGCAAGGGCGTGAAGCTCTCTGGTTTTGGTAATTTTCAGCTTCGCATCAAGCCGCAGCGTCCGGGCCGCAACCCCAAGACAGGCGAGGAAATCCCCATTACCGCGCGCCGTGTGGTGACGTTTCATGCCTCGCAAAAGCTAAAGGCGATGGTGGAGCAGGCGCAGCTTGGAAAGTCCCGCTCCTAAATCCGCGCTCCCGCCGATCCCGGCGAAGCGTTATTTCACCATCGGTGAGGTGAGCGACCTATGTGGTGTCAAGCCGCATGTGTTGCGCTATTGGGAGCAGGAGTTCACCCAACTCAAACCGGTGAAGCGCCGCGGCAACCGTCGTTATTATCAGCATCACGAAGTGTTGCTGATCCGGCGCATTCGCGAGCTCTTGTACGATCAGGGTTTCACCATTAATGGCGCGCGTAACCAGTTGGACGATGGCGGCGGCAACGGCGAACGCAATGGTAGATCGCGCATCACGGAAATACCGACGGCAGCGCCGTCAGCAACCCGTGCCGCGCCCGCTGCCCAAGCGGGCCTGCTGCGCAAAGAAATCCAAGACGTGCTCGCGCTGCTGCGCGCGCAATAAAGCCATGCGTGTTTTGTCTGAAGCCGTCGCGTTTGCTGCGGCCTTTCTTGCGCTATGAATCATGTCTTTCATCGCGATGCACGCAGCGAGCCGCCGGTAGCGGTGGCGGGCGAGGGCGCTTATCTCATCGACCGCGACGGCAAGCGTTATTTCGATGCTTCCGGCGGCGCGGCGGTATCGTGTTTGGGCCACGGCCATCGCGCGGTGATCGACGCGATCAAGGCGCAAGCCGACAAACTCGCTTACGCGCACACCGCGTTCTTTAGCAGCGAGCCGGCCGAAGCGTTGGCGGACTTGTTAATTCAAAAAAGCGGCCGGGCGTTCGAGCGCGTGTATTTTGTGTCGGGCGGCTCCGAGGGTATTGAAGCCGCGCTCAAACTCGCGCGGCAGTATTTTCTGGAAACAGGCGAAACCGGGCGCGAGTTGTTCATCGGCCGCCGCCAGAGTTATCACGGCAACACGCTGGGCGCGCTGGCGGTGGGCGGCAATGCGTGGCGGCGCAAGCAGTTTGCGCCATTGCTGATGAACGTCGAACACATCGCGCCGTGTTATGCCTATCGCGACCGCAAGGAAGGCGAGTCGGAGGCCGACTACGGGCTGCGGGTCGCCAACGAACTCGAAGAAACGCTGGCGCGCGTCGGCCCCAAGCGCGTGATCGCGTTCGTGGCGGAACCCGTCGTTGGCGCCACGCTGGGTGCGGTGCCCGCAGTGCCGGGCTACTTCAAGCGCGTGCGCGAGATCTGCGACCGTTACGGCATTTTGCTGATTCTCGATGAAGTGATGTGCGGCATGGGCCGCACCGGCACGCTGTTCGCCTACGAGCAGGAGCACATCACGCCGGATATGGCGGTGGTGGCCAAGGGCTTGGGCGGCGGTTATCAGCCGATCGGCGCGACGCTGGTGTCGAAAAAGATTTTCGATGCGGTGCGTGGCGGCAGCGGCTTTTTTCAGCATGGCCACACCTATCTGGGGCATCCGCTGGCGTGCGCGGCGGCGCTTGCCGTGCAGCACACCATCGAACGCGAAAACCTGCTTGCCAACGTGCGCACCCAAGGCGCGGCGTTGCTGGCGGCGCTGCAGCAGCGGTTTGCCGAACATCCCAATGTCGGCGACGTGCGCGGACGCGGGCTTTTTATCGGCGTTGAACTGGTGGCTGACCGTGCGGCCAAATCGAGCTTCGATCCGGCATTGAAACTGCATGCGCGCATCAAACGCGAGGCGTTCGCGCGCGGGTTGATTTGCTATCCGATGGGCGGCACCATCGACGGGCTGCACGGCGACCATGTGATGCTGGCGCCGCCCTATATCATCGACGGCACGCATATCGCCGAAATCGTCGACAAGCTTTCCAGTGCGATCGAGGCGGCTTTGGCAGGGCTTTCTGCGTGAGGTTTCTGGCGCTGGCTCAGCCCGGCCTCGCAGCGCGTTTTACTTGAAAATTCAGCCGTTTACGGTAGAATTCGCGCCTCGGTTTGCCGTCACGGCGGCCTATAAACGTAAGTATTTGATTTTAAACAACTTTTTCCTTGCCTCACCGTCGCGCATAACGGGAGGCCCAAGCGTTACTGACCATAAGGAGCTCATTGATGCGACATTACGAAATCGTATTTATCGTCCATCCGGACCAAAGCGAACAGGTGCCCGGCATGGTCGAGCGCTACCGCCAAACCATCACCAGCAAAGGCGGCAAGGTCCACCGCCTCGAGGATTGGGGCCGCCGCCAAATGGCGTTCCCGATGCAGAAAATGCATAAGGCGCATTATGTGCTGATGAACATCGAGTGCGGCAACGAAACGCTACAAGAGTTGGAGCACGCGTTTAAATTCAACGACGCGGTGCTGCGCCACCTGACGGTCGGCAAGAGCGAAGCTGAAACCGCGCCCTCGCCGATGATGCGCGAGGAAAAATCGCGCTCGATGAGCGAAGAGCGTCCGGCGCCCGCCGCACCCGCCGCGGCACCTGCCGCCGCGCCCGCGGCCAGCGCTTAAGGAATAGCCGTCACGCGCAACACGGTCACGCTCACGGGGGAAATTACCGCAATCGACGCGCTGCGCCACACGCCGGCCGGGCTGCCTTTGATCCGCTTGAAGCTTGCGCACCAATCGGTGCAGGTGGAAGCCGGGGTAAACCGGCAAACGGCATTCGAGGTGAGCGCGATGGCGATCGGCGGCATCGCAAGTTCGGCGGCCCGCTTCAAAACGGGCGATGCGGTGACGATAGACGGGTTTCTCGCGGGCGAACGGCGCTCCGGCGCGCCGGTGCACACGCGTAGCGGCCATCCACTGATCCTACATATCACGAACATTCAACGCATTTAGAGGAAGACCATCATGGCATTCGGAGGCAAAGGCAGGTTCGGCAAGGGCAAGCCCGGCGATAAAAACAAACGCCGCGGCGGTAACGCGCTGTTTCGCCGTAAAAAGTTCTGCCGCTTTACCGCGGAGAAAATCAAGGAAATCGATTACAAGGATATCGCGCTCCTGAAAGATTTCATCAATGAGAATGGCAAGCTGATCCCGGCGCGCATCACCGGCACCAAGGCCAAGTATCAGCGCCAGTTGTCGGTGGCGGTGAAGCGCGCGCGCTTTCTCGGCCTGTTGCATTACACCGACTTGCACTAAGACCCAGGGGAACCAACATGCAAATTATTCTGCTCGAAAAGGTGTTGAACTTGGGCGCGCTGGGCGACGTGGTCAAAGTGAAGGACGGCTTTGCGCGCAACTTTTTGATCCCGCACGGCAAGGCCAAGCGCGCCACCCCGGCGAACCTCGCCGAATTCGAAAAGCGCCGCGCCGAGCTTGAAAAAGCGCAAAACGATGCGCTCGCCCGGGCGCAGGCATTGGGGGCGAAAGTCGATGGCCTGATGCTGCAAATCACGCAAAAGGCCGGTGTCGACGGCAAGCTGTTCGGCTCGGTGACCAACACCGATATCGCCGAAGCGTTGAAAAAGCAGGGCTTTGAAATTTCCAAATCGGCGATCCGCATGCCCGCCGGACCGATCAAGACCGTGGGCGACACGCCGCTCAAAGTGGTGTTACACGCCGATGTGCTGGTGGATGTTACGGTGTCGGTGCTCGGCGAAGCAGCGTAACAAGCATGTCGCTGATGCATTTTTGAACAGTGACGCACGCTTAGTCACTCATTCAAAACGTTTTTTTGGAAGCGCAAAAAAGGGCTGGCGACAGCCCTTTTTTTTCTGTACGCTGGTTGCGGGGGTGTAGTGCTTGATGGTGCGGCGTTCAAAAAATATTCAATTAAATCAAATACTTCCGATAACTAAAACGATAACGACAACAAATAACAATCATGTGTGCCATGCAAGTCATCAGCAGTATGCCCAAGGATCCGCAGCTTGAAGCGCTGCGCGTGCCGCCGCAATCGCTCGAAGCCGAGCAATCGGTGCTGGGTGGTTTGCTGCTCGATAACACCGCGTGGGATCGCATTTCCGATACGGTTAGCGAGAGCGATTTTTATCGTGCCGATCACCGGCTGATTTTTCAGCACATCATGCAGTTGATCGAAGCGAACCGTCCGGCCGATGTGCTGACCGTGGCCGAGAGTCTGGAGCGCAGCGCCAAGCTCGATGAAGCGGGCGGGCAAGCGTATCTGGGCTCATTGTCGATGAACACGCCCAGCGCCGCCAACATCCGCCGCTATGCCGAGATCGTGCGCGAGCGCGCGATCATGCGCCAACTCGCGCAAGCCGGCACCGAGATCGCCGACGCCGCCTACAACCCCGAAGGCCGCGAAGCCAAGGATTTGATTGACGAGGCCGAAGCCAAGGTGTTTCAAATCGCCGAAGTCGGCGCCAAGGCCAAGCAGGGCTTTGTCAAAATTGATCCGCTGCTGACCGAAACCGTCGAGCGCATCGACATGCTCTACAGCCGCGAGAACAAGGACGACGTGATCGGGCTTGCCACCGGTTACGTTGATCTTGACCGCATGACCTCGGGCCTGCAAGGCGGCGAGCTGGTGGTGATCGCGGCGCGCCCATCGATGGGCAAAACCGCGCTGGCGATGAATATCGTCGAGCACGTGGCGCTGCAGCTTAAAAAAGCCTGCGCGGTGTTCAGCATGGAAATGTCGGGCTCGCAACTGGCGCTGCGCATGATCGGCTCGGTGGGACGCGTCGATCAACACAAATTGCGCACCGGCACCTTTGAGGAAAGCGAATGGCCCAAGCTGGTCGACGCCGTGGGCAAATTGAACGACTCGCAAATTCATATCGACGACACCGCCGGATTGAACGCGCTGGAAGTGCGCTCGCGCGCGCGGCGCCTGCATCGCCAATGCGGCGGCTTGAGCCTCATCGTGGTCGACTATCTGCAGTTGATGAGCGGCACCGCCAGCGGCCGCGAGGAAAACCGCGCCACCGAAGTGGCGGAGATTTCGCGTTCGCTAAAAAGTCTCGCCAAAGAACTCAAAGTGCCGGTGGTCGCGCTGTCGCAGTTAAACCGCAGTGTCGAATCGCGCGTGGACAAGCGACCGATGATGTCCGACCTCAGAGAATCCGGCGCCATCGAACAAGACGCCGACTTGATTTTGTTCATCTACCGCGACGAGGTCTACAACCCGACCAACGAAGCGAGCAAGGGCAAGGCGGAAATCATCGTCGCCAAGCAGCGTAACGGTCCGACCGGGCCGGTGACGTTGACCTTCCTTGGAAGGCATACCCGATTTGAGAATTACGCTGGCGGGGATCAGTACTAACTTCAAAATCTTTCGCCACAGATTTCACGGATTTACACAGATTAACTGCGGAAAAATCTGTGTAAATCTGTGAAATCTGTGGCAAAGAAGTTTTTGACCTTCTAAAGCTTCTAAAGCACTTCCCCCGCATGATCCGCCAACCTTGACCGCTCCCCGCGCGTCAACGTCACATGCCCGCTGTGTTTCCAGCCTTTCATGCGATCGACCACGTAAGTAATGCCTGAGCTGCCCTCGGTCAAGTAGGGCGTGTCGATTTGCGAGATGTTCCCGAGGCACACCACCTTGGTGCCGGGGCCGGCGCGGGTGATTAGCGTTTTCATTTGTTTGGGGGTCAAATTCTGCACTTCGTCGATCACCAGGTATTTGTTCAAAAACGTGCGCCCGCGCATGAAATTCAACGACTTCACCTTGATGCGCGAACGAATCAAATCGCGCGTCGCGGCACGGCCCCATTCGCCGGCGGCGTCATCGGTTTTGTTGAGCACGTCGAGGTTGTCTTCA
>VGIF01000090.1 GCA_016868015.1 Betaproteobacteria bacterium | reverse complement strand
CTGCTGCCAGCGTCATTTGTTTCATGTCTTGCCTCGTGGCTCGCGAATACGTCCTCCCAATCAGAACGTACCACTGGGATTCGCGTTTACAGAGCAATCGGGGACTTATTCAGCGCTTCCTTAACAATTGATTCGTGAGATGCGGCGCTTGGGACAGCAACCCGAAGGGCAAGGGCGCTGGGTCATTCAAAGCAAAACACAGGCAACCACCGCGGCAGTCAGAATGAAATTGGACATTTGCATCGCGCCCCAGCGCCCGCAGCGCGTCCGCGAATTAATTGTTAACCGGCCCTAGTGCCATGAGCTACGAAATTTGCGCGCTTGATCCGGCATTGGGGACCACGCAAGAAGCGGCTACCCAAGCCTGTGACACGTTAAGTTATTGGCCAAGCTCGCGGCCCGACCACGAACGCGACGCGCGCAAATGGCAAATCAGCGATACGCTGCTTAAATTCAACCCCGACATGTTGCGCATGGACGCCACCGCGCCGGCTGGCGGCGGGTGGGTGTCCAAACTCAAGGGCGAGGCGCCCGAAGAGCGGCGCTACCTTGCGATGTCGCTGCCGCACGGCGATGCAATCACCAACTTCACGGTTTTTGATCAAGCGGTGGAAGTCGAGTTCGCGTACGATGCGGATATTCGCGACGCGCGCGCAATCGTCGAGCAAGCATGGCGACATCTGCGCGTGCTGGCCGAGTTAGGGTTTAACACACTGGTTGATACCGAACGCAATGTGTTGATCGATTTGAACACGGATTTCGACACCGTATTGCGCGGTTATATCGCAAACTTGAAACACGATGCCGAAATTGATGCCGCGGATGCGGATGCGCAAGCGCAGCGCGCCACGAATACCGCCGGCGCTGCGCTGCCCGGCGCCGCGCCACCGCGCCCGGCGAGCGCGGATCAACCGTTCACCGGCAATGTCGAGGCGATCAAAAAAAAGCCGTGGTGGAAGTTTTGACGCTGTTAGCCGGTAAAAATAAAAAAATCAATAAAATCAAATACTTATAATAAATGCAGAATGTGGCCGTGGTATACTGCGCGGCATGTCGGCAACTGCATCAACTCTCGCGCTGAAAGATATTTTCAGCTACCGCAAGTACTGGGCCGCGCGCTTTGGGCGTGCGCCGTACTTGCCGATGTCGCGCGCGGAAATGGACGCGCTCGGTTGGGATGAGTGCGACATCATCATCGTGACCGGCGATGCCTATGTCGATCACCCGAGTTTCGGCATGGCGATCGTCGGGCGTTTGCTGGAGGCGCAAGGTTTTCGTGTCGGCATCATCGCGCAGCCCGATTGGCATAGCGCGGATGCGTTCAAGGCGTTAGGCCGCCCGAAACTTTTTTTCGGCATTACCGCCGGCAACATGGATTCAATGGTCAATCGCTACACCGCGGATAAGCGGCTCAGGAGCGATGACGCCTACACGCCCAACGCGCAAGGCGGCAGGCGCCCCGACCGCGCGGTGATCGTCTACAGCCAGCGCGCGCGCGAGGCGTACGCGGATGTGCCGATTATCATAGGCGGCATCGAGGCGAGCCTGCGGCGCATCGCGCATTTCGATTACTGGTCGGAGAAAGTGCGCCGTTCGGTGCTGATCGATGCCAAGGCCGATCTGCTGGTGTATGGCAACGCCGAGCGCGCGATCGTCGAGATTGCGCATCGTTTGGCGGCGGGGAAAAAGGCGTCTGAAATTGTCGATGTGCGCGGCACGGCGTTGGTGCGCGGCGTGCCGAGTGATTGGACCGAGATTGATTCGACGCGCATTGATCTGCCGGGGGCGTTGAATGCGCCGGTGGGTCCTTATGCCAGTGAACCCAGCGCGCAGGCTGTGACGCGCGCGGCTGGTGTCTCGAACACCGTTCCCTCTCCCGGCGCTATGCGCCACCCTCTCCCGCAAGCGGGAGAGGGGCTGGGGGAGAGGGCAACGGTTGAGCCAACGCGGCAAGTCGTGCATTTCATCCGCCAAGTCAAAAACACCGATCGCGCTCGCAGCGTGATCCGCATGCCCTCGTACGAAGCCGTCGCCGCCGACCCGGTGCTCTACGCCCATGCCTCGCGCATCTTGCACATCGAATCCAACCCCGGCAACGCGCGCGCGCTGGTGCAACGCCATGGCAGTGACAAAAATGCGCGCGACGTTTGGATCAACCCGCCGCCGATCCCATTGACCACCAGGGAAATGGACGCGCTCTACGAGTTGCCGTATGCGCGGCTGCCGCACCCGTCGTACGGCGACGCAAAGATTCCCGCCTACGAAATGATCCGTTTTTCGGTGACCATCCAGCGTGGCTGTTTCGGCGGCTGCACGTTTTGCTCGATCACCGAACACGAAGGGCGCATCATCCAAAACCGCTCGGCGGATTCGATCATCGGTGAAATCGAAACCATCCGTGACTCCGTGCCCGGTTTCACCGGCGTGATTTCCGATTTGGGCGGGCCGACGGCGAACATGTATCGGCTGGCGTGCAAAAGCCGCGAGATTGAATCCGCATGCCGCAGGCCGTCGTGTGTGTATCCGGGCATTTGCCCGAACTTGAATACCGATCATGCACCGCTGATCGATTTGTATCGCCGCGCGCGCGCGCTGCCGGGCGTTAAAAAAGTGCTGATCGGCTCTGGCGTGCGTTACGACCTTGCGGTGGAGTCACCCGCGTATGTGAAAGAACTCGCGCAGCATCACGTCGGCGGTTATCTCAAAATCGCGCCCGAAGCGCTGGCCGAGGGCCCGCTTTCGAAGATGATGAAGCCGGGCGCGGGCACGTATTACAAATTCAAGCAGTTGTTCGACAAGTTTTCCGCGGAAGCCGGCAAGGAGCAATATCTCATCCCGTATTTCATCGCCGCTCACCCCGGCACCCGCGACGAAGACATGCTCGAACTCGCGCTGTGGCTCAAACAAAACGGTTTTCGCGCCGATCAAGTGCAGGCATTTTTGCCTTCACCCATGGCGACCGCCACCGCGATGTATCACTCCGGCAAAAACCCGCTGCGCAAGGTCACGCGCGTGAGTGAGGACGTGATCATTCCCAAGGGCTTGAAAGTGCGGCGGCTGCACAAAGCGTTCTTGCGCTACCACGACGCCGAAAACTGGCCGTTGCTGCGCGAAGCCTTGAAACGCATGGGCCGTGCCGATTTGATCGGTAATTCCAAGCGCCACCTGGTGCCGACGTATCAACCGCTCGGCACCGGCAAAAAAGGCGAGGGCGTACGCCGGCCGGAAAAATACAAAAGGTTTCGCACGCAGCACACGGGGTTGCCGCCGGCGGCGTCAGCGAAAGACAAAAGTGCGGACAAAGGCGCGGACAAAAAACGTAGGATGGGTGCAGGCCGCAGGCCGTAACCCATCAATACGCAATCAGGGCAATGCAGGCGATGGGTTGCGCTTCGCTCCACCCATCCTACGATTTTCGCGCTTCATCAACCGCGCGACCGTCGTCACCACCAACAAATCCAACACACAATAAAACACCCCCGCCGTGAGCGGCGGGTTGATCGTGCTCATGCCGAGCCACGGTACGTCCAAACGCCACGTCCAGTTGCCCAGCGCGGTGCCGTAAATCTCCATCGCCAGCGCCAGCACAAACATCACCGCATAAAGCTTACGTGCGCGCGAGAACACCATGCACGCGATGAACAGCGCGTACAGCGCGAGCCCAAAGGTATCGGCGCCGATCAGCGCCAGAAAAACCACAAACGGCGCCGCCGCGATCGGTACAAACCAGGTGACCCAATCGCGTACATAGGCCGTAATCATCGCCCCCAGCATGAACAGCAGTGCATGCCCCGGCGGCACAAAGGCGGGGATATTGCCCAAGCGGTAATCGTAAAGCCGCCACGCGCGCGACAAAAAACATTCGCCGGCGGTGGCGTAGGCGACGCACACGATCAAGGTGAGCCGCTGCTCACGCGGCGCGACGTACAGCCAGTACAGCAGCAGCGCCCACACGCCGATGGACACCAGCAACTGCCCCCAGAACGGCACGTGTTGATCGAGGGCGAGACCGACGATGATGACTGCGCAGATCAGCAGCGCGCGGTGAATGGCAGAGGTTTCGGTGAGCATGGCAGGGTGCGATAATAACAAAAAGCTTCTCCCACCCCCGTTCGTCCTGAGCCCGTCGAAGGACGAACGCATTTTCAAGTATTCAACTCACTACCAAAGCTCAGGAGCACCCCATGAAATCCTGCTGGATCGTATCCAATGAAAAATCCGCTCACCTCGAATACCGCGACGTGCCCATACCCGAACCCAAAGCAGGCGAGGTGCTGATCAAAACGTACGCCTCGTCGCTGAATCGCGGTGAACTCATGGTCGGCGGCGTGGTGCACGGCGGTCCGTTGAAGCTGGGCGGCAACGACGGCGCGGGCGTGGTGCATAAACTCGGGCCCGGTGTGACCGAATTCAAAGTCGGCGACAACGTCTATGGCCGCATCAGTGGGGGTTGGGCCGAGTATTCGATCGCGCGCGCCGAGCAACTGATGCTAAAAAGCGACCGAATGACGTGGGAGCAAGCCGCGTCGGTGGGCGTGGCCTATTTGACCGCGTACGAATTGATTTACCCGCCCTACGGCAAACTCAAAAAAGGCGAAACGTTGTTGGTGGCGGGGGCGTCGTCGGGCGTGGGCGTGGCCGCGGTGCAAATGGGCAAGGCGTTGGGCGCCAAAGTGATCGGCACCTCGGGCTCGGCGGATAAGCTCGGCAAACTCGCCACGGTCGGCATGGATCACGGCATCGCCACGCGCAAGGGTGACTTCGCGGCGAAGTGCAAGGAATTGACCGGCGGCAAAGGTGTGGATCTCGCGATCAACCTGGTCGGCGGCTCGGTCTTCGCCGAACTCATGCGTTCGCTCGCGCGCAAGGGGCGCATCGGCATCGTCGGTTATGTCGACGGCGTGTTAAAGGCCGAGATCGATCTGAACGCGCTGCATGCCAATCGTTTCGAGGTCTACGGCGTCTCCAATAGCAAAGCCACCGCCGAGGAAAAAGCCGAGGCGATGCGCGGCTTCAAGCGCGATGTCGAGCCGTTGCTGCGCGATGGGCGCATCGTGCCGCTCGTGGATAAGGTGTTTGCGTTTGATCAGATTCCACAGGCGAAGGAATACGTGGAGTCGAATGCCATGGTGGGGAAGGTGGTGGTGAAGTTGTAGGGCGGAAAAGGCGTAGCCGCCTTCCGCCGAGGCACATTAGCCCATGAATGCCCTATGTGGCGAAAGGCGGCTACGCCTTTTCCGCTTACGCGAGCTGTTTTTATGAACCGCGTTGCGAGAGCAAATTCTCAAGCAGCCGGCTGTCGTGGATCACCGCAACAATGAGCAGGCGCGTTGCTTCGACTCGGTAGATGATGCGACAGTAATAAACAAGGCGCTCACGTATCGCGGGGTCGCCGCGTTCCGGCACCATTCTGCCGGGTTCGGGATATTCGGGGATCGCGTCAACCGTCGCAACAATCTTGGAAACGACCGCTTTTGCGTACCACGCGGAGTCGCGTTCGATGTATGCGGCTCTGGATTCAATATCCTCGATAGCTTCCGGTGACCAGATCAGGCGGAGAGCCATTTATCGAGACGTGCTTTTGCGTTCTCGTGCGAGATACCGCCTTCGGTCTCGGCGCGCTCGATACCACGCCGGATTTTTTCCAACACGTAAAGGTGATATTGGATGTCTTCAAAGTCGCTGTTGTCGGGCAACGATTCAAGCATGGCGGTGACTTCGGCTTTCGGTGTAGTCATGGCGTGTTCTCACTGCGAATAAAAGCATTCTAACGAGCAACAGTTCAAGCGAGTCACCGATCGTAAGCATGGCCTAAAAAAGTTAATAAAATCAAATATTTACGTTTTATCCATTTTCCCCGCCTGCCGCCCATTCATCACCGCCCCACCTGCCAACGCCCCCGAACACAACCAAAACACCGCCTTTAATCCCACCGCCGCACCGAGCGCGCCGAATGCGGTGGGTATCACCACATGCGCGCCGTAACTCACCGCGAGCCGCATGGCGATGGCTTCGGCGGTGCGGCCCGCGGGTGCGGCGTTATACGCCAGCGCCATCGACAGCGGCTGGCCGCAGCCTACACCCAAACCGATGACGAACGACAGCGCCATCAGCACCACCGGCAGTTGGCTGAATGGAATAAACACAAATCCGCACGCCGCCACCGTCAGCGCGCCGGCGATCATGCGCTGCACGCCGAAGCGCGCGGTGACCGGTGGAATCGCCAGACGGATGATGATCGCCGCTACGCCGTAGGCGCCCAGCACGTAGCCGATGGTGGTGGCGCTAAAGCCCATGGTGCGCATGTAGATCGGCATGTAGAGGTTGTACAAATCCCAGCCCACCATCACCACCGCGTTGGTGATCAGCGCCGCGCGCATCGCCGGCAGTTTCAAAAGGTCGCCTCTGTTGCGCGGGCCTTCGCTCGCGGCCTTGGGTTTGCCGTGCGGCAGCCGGCCCCGGCCCAGGTAGGTGAGCGCGAGGGTAACCACGCTCACGATCGTCAGCAGCAAAAACGCGTAAGGGTGTGTCCAGTGGTCGATGGCATAGCCCATCACGATCGGGCCCAGCACTTGCGTCATCGATTCGCCGATGGCGTAGTAGCTGAAGTATTTGGTGCGCGTGGCGGGCGTGGAGAGCGAGCCGATGTAGTTTTGCGTTGCCAGCACGAACAGCATGCTGGTGAAGCCGCCGATGGTGGCGCACACATACAGTGCGGGCAGCCCCGGCCACAGGAACGGCAGCAGGTTGGCGATGGCATAAAAGGCGATGCCCACGTACATCAACACGCGGTTGTCGAAGCGGTCGGCGATACGCCCGGCGGAAACCGCCAGCAAGAGCGGAAATAAACCGTGCAGCGCAAACAGGATGCCGGTTTGAAACATCCCGGCGCCCAGATCGACCGCGAACAGCGTGACCACCACGCGGTTGCCCTTCATCGCGATGAAGAACACGGTGGTCAGCGTGAGAACCAGAACAATGGGCGGCAGACGTGCAAACGGCATGAGCGCGCGGATTATAGCCGCGAGCCCTGTTGCGGTCGCTTGAGAAAACATAGTGCGGACTCCCTTTGGGCGCGATGCTAAAATTTGCGCGGTTTTAACGGTAAGTAACCCGACAAACGTTGCGGCCGTTCACGGTTTGATGCTTTAACAGGCTCGGCATCACCACGAACGACTGGTAGAAAAACGTTCGCCCTGAGCCTGTCAAAGTTTGTGCTGAGCCCCGTCGAAGGGGCGATGATTCATTTTTTGGCGCTTTAGCTAACGGGAGTGAGTATTCATGGTGGTGCGGAAAACATTATTCGGGGGCGCGTTGGTGGTGTGCGTGATGCCCATGGGTGCGCATGCCGCCGACGCCGCGCAAAACTATCCCACCAAACCCATCCGCATCATCATCGGTTTCACGCCCGGCGGCGGGCCCGACATCACCGCGCGGTATCTCGCGCCGAAATTGACCGAGGCATTCAAGCAGCAAGTGATCGTCGACAATCGCCCCGGCGCGGGTGGCACGGTGGGCGCGAATTTGGTGGCGACGTCTAACCCGGACGGCTACACGCTGCTGTCGGTGTCGTCCGCGCACGCGGTGGCGGCGGCGATTTATCCCAAACTGCCTTATGACACACGCAAGGATTTTTCGGGTATCACGCAAACAGCGGTGTCGAAATACCTGCTGCTGGCGGCGCCGGCGCTTGGTGTGAAGTCGCTCAAGGATTTGATCGCGATGGCCAAGGCCAAGCCCGGCGCGCTTAATTTTTCTTCCGCGGGCGTGGGCAGCGGCACGCATTTCGCGGGTGAGCAATTCAAGGCCGCGGCGGGCATCAACGTCGTGCACGTGCCCTACAAGGGCATCCCCGAGGCATTGACCGAAACCATCAGCGGCCGCGTGCAACTCTTTATGTCGCCGATTGCCAACGCCATCAACCTGGTGAAGGAGGGCCGCGCGGTGGGGCTGGGCGTGTCCTCGCCGCGCCGCGATGCGCTGTTGCCCGACATGCCGACCTTGGCCGAAGCGGGCCTGCCGGGTTTCCGCGCGGACCTATGGTTTGGTTTGCTGACCTCGGCGCAAGCGCCCAAGGTGGTGGTGGCGAAGTTGAATGCCGAGGTGCGGCGTATTCTGACCGAGGCCGAGGTGAAAACGCGCTGGTCGCCGATCGGGCTGGAACCGGTGCCGACCACGCCGGCGGCGTTCGACAAAATCGTCGCCGACGAAATCGCGAGCTTTGCCGCGATCGCGCGCGCGGCGAACATCAAGGCGGAGTAACCATGGCAATTCGCCGATTACAACAAGTCATTCAATCCGTGCCCACCTCCGACGGCGCCGGTGTAAAACTGCGCCGTAGCATCGGCAGCCAGCGCGGGCTTTACGTCGATCCGTTTTTGATGCTCGACGAATTTTCCACCGACAATCCGCACGACTACATCGCGGGGTTTCCGCCGCATCCGCACCGCGGTTTCGAGACGGTGACCTACATGCTCGACGGCCATTTGCTACATGAAGATCACCTGGGCAACAAGGGTGACTTGAAAAGCGGCGGCGCGCAGTGGATGACCGCGGGGCGCGGCATTATTCATTCGGAAATGCCGCAGCAGACGGAAGGCCGCATGCGCGGCTTTCAGTTGTGGATCAACTTGCCCGCCGCCGAAAAAATGAAACCCGCGTGGTACCGCGACATCGAGCCGCATGAAATTGCGCAAGTGCAACTCGCGCACGGCGGCACCGCGAAAGTGATCGCGGGCACGCTCGACGTGGCAGGCGTTAAAACCGATGGCCCGATTACCGGGCGCAGCACCGAGCCGCTGTATCTCGATGTCGAGTTGCCGCCGGGCGCGACGTTTCGCCATGCGATAACCGGCGACTACAACGCGTTTATCTATTTGTATGAAGGCGCGCTCACCATCGGCGCGGCGAACGAAGCCCGCTTGCTCAAAACGCAATGCGCGGGCGTGTTGTCGCATGGCGATGAAATCGCCGCCACCGCGCAAGGCGGCGCCGCGCGCTTTTTGTTGCTCGCCGGCAAGCCGATCCAGGAACCCGTGGTGCAATACGGCCCGTTTGTGATGAACACGCGCGAGGAAGTCGAGCAGGCGGTGCACGATTATCAAAATGGAGTGCTGGCGGCGTGAACCCGCAAACCTTGAGCGAGCTCCTGGTGCGCCGCGTGGCCGCGGGCGGCGCCATGCTGATCGACCGCGACAAATTCATTTACCCCGCGTCGCTGGAGTTGGAAAGCCGCCGCGTCGCGCAAGGTTTGCGCGACCTCGGTGTGCGCGAGGGCGACCGGGTGGCGCTGTGGCTGCCCAACGTGCCGGCGTGGCTCGCGTGTTTTTTTGCGATCGGGCGCTTGGGCGCCATCGCGGTGGCGGTCAACACGCGGTTTCGCGCAAGTGAGATCAACGACATCGTTGCGCGCTCCGGCGCCAAGGTGCTGGTGTACTGGCCGGCGTTTCGCGACATCGATTTCGACGGCATTTTGCGCGACGCGGGCGTGCCGCAAATCGCCAGCTTGCAAACCATCATTGCCTATGACGAGCCGGGCGATGCGGCCCTGGATCACTCGGCGCTGGGCAAACCGGTGCTGGCGTATCGCGATTTGTTGACGCGCCCGCCGTATTCACGCGATCACGCGAGGCCCGAACTCGGTTGCCTGATTTTCACCACCTCCGGCACCACCAGGCTGCCCAAGTTCGTGCTGCACAGCCAGGCCTCGATCGCCAGCCACGCGGCGGAAGCGGCGCGCGGTTTTGCCTTCGATACGCCGGGCGCGCGCGGGCTTTTGACGGTGCCAATGTGCGGCACCTTCGGCATGAGCAACGCGTTAATGCCGATCGCCGCGGGCAAGCCGCTGGTGATGCTGACTACCTTCGAGGCGCAAGCGGCCGCGCCCGCCATCCGCACCCACCAGGTGACGCACGTGCCGGCCACCGGCGACATCATGGCGCAATTGCGCGCGGCGCTGCCCGATCCGATCCCGTATCCGATTGTGCGCATGGTGCTGGGCGTGCGCCACGGCCAGGCGGCGCCGGCGCAAGCGCGCGGCCTCACCATGGTCGGCCTTTACGGGTCGAGCGAAATGCAGGCGGTGCTGTCTCGCCAGCCGATTTATGCGCCGCCGGAGCAGCGCGAAATCGGCGGCGGCAAGCTGGTCAACGCGACGACGCAAGTGCGCGCGGTGGATATCGACAACGGCCGAGTTTTGCCGCACGGCAAGCACGGCGAACTGCAATTCAAGGGTTCAAGCTGCATGATGGAATATTTCGGCAACCCGCAAGCTACCGCCGCCGCGTTCACCACCGATGGGTTTTTCAAAAGCGGCGATCTGGGTTACACCGTGGCCGAGGGCGAGTTTGTGTATTTATCGCGCATGGGCGACGTGCTGCGGTTGTCGGGTTTTTTGGTCAACCCGCTGGAAATCGAAGCGGTGCTCGATGCGCACCCGGCGGTCACGCAAAGCCAGGTGGTCGGCGTCGAAGGCGCGCGCGGCACGGTGCCGGTGGCGTTTGTATTGCCCACAAACGGTCACGCGCTCGACGAAGCCGCGCTGATCGCGCATTGCAAACAACAAATCGCCAGTTATAAGGTGCCGCAGCGAGTGCTGCCGATCGATGCGTTTCCGTTTACGCCCAGCGCTAACGGCAACAAAATTCAGAAAGGCAGGTTGCGCGAAATGGCCGCGGCGGTATTGCGATAGATATTAAGTAAGTATCTGATTTAATTGATAATTTTTTGGAACTTTAAATCGATACAGCGGGGGGCAACCCGAAGCAAGAGCGGCGTGCGTTTTTGACGGGGATGGCGGTGGTGGGGGCGAGCACCTTGCTGCACGGTTGTGCGGCAACCGGTGAGGCCGGCGGCGCGAAGGCGCGGCGCATCGATGTGCATCATCATTTCGTGTCGCCGGGTTACTCCGCGGCGTTAAAAGGCCGCGGCCAAGGCCACGCCAAGTGGTCGGTGCAAATGTCGCTGGATGACATGGACAAAAGCGGCATCGAGACCTCGTTGCTGTCGTTGATCCAACCGGCGATGGCGTGGGGTACGCTCGAGCAGGGCCGCAAGATGGCGCGCGAAGCCAACGAACACGCGGCCCAACTCGCCGCCACGCACAAAGGGCGTTTCGGCAGTTTTGCCGCGCTGCCGTTTACCGACAGCGAAGGCAGTATCGCGGAAATCAACTACGCGCTCGATACGTTAAAGGCCGAAGGCTTTTGCCTGATGACGAGCTATGGCGGTAAATATCTGGGCGACCCTGATTTCTGGCCGGTGCTCGAGGCGCTCAATCGGCGCAAGGCGGTGGTGTACACCCATCCGCTCTCCCCGCAATGTTGCGGCAAGATACCCAGCGGCGTGCCGGTGAGCGCCATCGAATACGCGGTCGATACCACGCGCACCATGGCAAGTTTGATGTTTCATGGCGCGGCGGCGCGTTACCCGGATATCAAATGGATTTTTTCGCACAGCGGCGGGGTGACACCGTTTTTGATGTCGCGTTTCGAGCGCGAGCAAAATTTCGGCAAAGGAGTGAAGGAAAAACTGCCGCAGGGTTTTCGCCACGAACTGGCGAAGTTTTATTACGACATGGCACAAGGCAATCACCCCGGCGCGCTCGATGCGCTGATGGGCATCGCGCCGGTGTCGCAGTTTTTATACGGCACCGATTATCCGTTTCGCGACGGCGCCGAAGTCAATGACGCACTCGCCAAATACGCGCGCTTCTCGGCGGCCGAGCGCCGCGCCATCGATCGCGACAACGCGTTGCGGTTGCTGCCGTCGTTGGCGCGCTGACACGCGCCCGTTCACAGTCCGCAGCCGGGCGTTCAGCGTGGCGCCACCGGGGCGGTGGCGTGGGCTTTTACTTGCAACGCCGCGCCGCCCAACGCCCCCGCCGTTACTGCACCCGTAGCCCCGCGCGGATCGCGACTTCGGTAAAAATGTCGATGTCGGAACGCAAGATGGCGTCGAGTTCCTCGGGCGTGGTGGGCGCGGGGTTGTAGTCGAAGTTTTTGAGCCGGTCGCGCACATCGGGCAGTTCGAAGATCCGTTTTACCTCGCGGCTCACCTGATTGACGATGGGGCGCGGCGTGCCCGCGGGTGCGAGCATGACATGCGATCCGTCGCGCTTGAAGCCGGGGAAAATCTCGGCCATGGCCGGCACGGCCGGCAGCAGCGGCGAGCGGGCTGGTGTTACCACCGCCAGCGCGAGCAAGCGCTTGTCTTGAATAAACGGCAGCGTGCTGATGAGCCCGCTCACCACGTAGTGCACGCGCCCCGCGACCACTTCGAGCACCGCGTCAGAGGAGCCTTTGAAGCCGACGTGCGTGACCTTGATGCCGGCGGTCAAGCGAAAACGTTCGCCGCTCATGTGGGTTGAACTGCCCGCGCCGGCGGAGCTGAAAAACACCTTGCCCGGGCGCGCGTGCGCCAGTTCGATCAGTTCCTTGACGGTTTTCACGCCGTGCGAGGGCGCGGTCACCAGCGTGCTGGTCGACATGCCGACTTGCGTGACACCGGTGAAATCCTTGATCGGGTCGTAAGGCAGTTTCGGGTTGATCGCCGCGGTGATGGCGAATCCCGCCGAGCTCACCAGTAGCGTGTAGCCATCGGGTGTAGCCTTGGCCACCAGCGTGGTGCCGATGGTGCCGCCGGCGCCGGTGCGGTTTTCGATCACCACCGGCTGGCCCCAGTTTTCACTCATCTTTTGCGCGATGGCGCGCGCCATGGTGTCGGTACCGCCGCCGGGCGAGAATGGCACGACGAAGCGGATCGGCCGCTGCGGGAATTTTTGCGCGGCTTGCGCCTGCGCGAGCGCGGGTAAACCGAGCGGGGTAGCCAGCGCTACACTGCCGCAGAACAGTGCGACTCGACAAACGGACGACGGCAACATTGGCGTGCCCTCCCGGTCGGATGATAATGACCACCTGCACACGAACCGCGAACCGCATCGACAGGCCCATTATAATCACGCCGAACCCGGCCGACGCAAATCGTCATGACCATCGAGCATCCGACCAAAGCCATCGCCCAGTGCGTGTGCCCGATCACTTACGCGGCGCTCGGTGAAGACACCGTTGCCGTGGTGAAGCGCCTGATCGCCGATGGCGTGGCGGTGGCGATTGCCGGCAGCGCGCAGGAGCCGCCGCGCATTTTGGCCGATCACGCCGCGGCCTTGGGGGGTGCTGCGCGCGCGACGGTGTGGGGTTTTGGTTTTAAAACCACGGCGGTGCAAGCCGCGTTTGTGAATGCCGCTTCGATGCACGTGCTCGATTTCGAGCCGATGTCCAATCCGCCGACGCACGCGGTATCGCCCACCGTGCCGGTGGCGTTCGCGCTGGCCGAAGCGCGCCAAAGCGACGGGCGCGAGATCATCGCCGCGTGCGCCAAGGGGTTTGAAATGCAAGGGCGCGTGCTGGCGGCGGCGGACCCCAAGCGCGGCGCGCTGCCGTTTCACACGCCGGGGGTGATCGGCGTGATGGGCGCCACGGTGGCGGCGGCGCATCTGATGAAGTTAACGCCCGAACAACTGACGCATGCGATGGGCATCGCCACCTCGCGCTGCGGTGGGCTGTCGGCCAACACCGGCTCGATGGTGAAATGCACGCACTGCGGCAACGTCGCCGCAGCGGGGCTCGAAGCCGCGGCGCTCGCCGCGCGCGGATTCACGGCGAACCCGGATATCTTCGGTGCGAAAAGCGGTTACGTCGACACGTTTTTTAGAGCGGGCTTCGATTACGATGTGCTGATGCAGTTCGGCAAGCCCTATCGTTGCGTCGACCCCGGCATGGCGATCAAGTTTTACCCGTCGAAGTATCCGACGCATTTTGCGATTGCCGCGGCGCTGGATGCGCGCCGGCGTATTCCCGAGGCCGTGAGAATCCGCCTGGTGCGGCTCGTTACGCCGGAAATTCACGATGCCAACCGGCCGAAGCCGGCAAGCGGGCTCGAAGGCAAGTTCAGTTTTCAATACGTCGCGGCGGCGGCGCTGCTCGACGGTGAGATCGGCGGCAAAACCTTTACCGATGAGCGGCGGTTTCGCGACGACATGGTGCGGCTGCTCGACAAAATCACTGTGATTCAAGACGCCAATATTCCGAAGGACACGCGGCGCATGCACGTCACCGTCGAAGTTACGTTAAACGACGATACGGTGATCGCCCGCACTTGCAACAAGCCGCCCGGCACCTGGGGCGAACCTATCCCTGACGAACTGCATCGCGCGAAATTGAACGACTTCCTCGCGCTGCGGCTTAACGATCACAAGTGCGCGCAAGTGCTCGACATGCTCGATCATCTAGAGCGGCTCGCCACGCCCGATGTGGTGGATTTGTGCGCGCTGCTGGCGTGTAAACACGATTAAATACGAGGAATAAAATGCCCAAAGCAGCAGTCGCAGGCGGTGAAATTTATTACGAGGATGCCGGCCAAGGCGAGCCGGTTGTGTTTTCCAGCGGACTTAACGGCGTGTCGCGTTACTGGAAGCCGCAGGTCGCTCTGTTTTCAAAACACTTTCGCGTGATCACCTACGATCATCGCGGCACCGGGCAAAGCGATCGCATCCAGCGCGAGTTTTCCGTCGATCAAATGGCGGAGGAACTGGTGGGGTTGATGGATGCGCTCAATATCCCCAAGGCGCACATCGTCGGCATGTCCACCGGCGGCGCCATCGGGCAGACCATCGCCATCGAACACCCGCAGCGTGTGATGAAACTCGCACTGTGCAGCACCTGGACGCATTGTGATCCGTGGTTTCGGCGCTTGTTTCAAGCGCGGCGCGATATGTATCTGCAGGCCGGCCCCGAACTGCACGCGCAGTTTCATCCGCTGTTTTTGTATTCGCCCGATTATGTCAACGCGCACGACGCCGAGATCGAGCATGAACGCAAAAACGCGCCGACCAAATCCTCCCCGGTGGAGGTGTCGGTGGGGCGCATTGATGCGCTGATGAAATTCGACCGCCGCGCGGGTTTGCCGAACATCAAAGCGCAAACGCTGGTGCTCGGCAGCGACAGCGATTTCATCACACCGAGTTATTTTTCCGAGGCGCTGGCGCAAGCGATACCCGGCGCGAAGCTCATCATGGTCAAAGGCGGCGGGCACTCGTTCACCACCACCCGCGCGGAGCAATTTAATCGCGATTTGATGGCTTTTTTGCGCACTTGAGAAATAATAATAAGTATTTGATTTTATTGAATATTTTTTATAACTGAGGCGGCGTTTGGGCCCGCGGTTGCGCGTGCGGCGAGTGGCGGCGGACATGCCGGATTTCGATTGATGGCGTCGACCTTATCCCCGGCAGGACTTTCATCACTCACGGACTACACCCATGAATCTCGCGAATATTAAACTCGTCATCTCCGACATGGCCGGCACCAGCGTGCACGACGGCGGCGAAGTCGAATCGGCGTTTCGCGCGGGGCTCGCCGATCACGGCATCGAGGCCTCGACCGCGCAGATCAGCGCGGTGCGTGGCGCTTCCAAGCGCGAAGCGATCGCGACTTTGTGCGAACCGAAGTACGGCAAGGATGCCGCGCGCGTGGAAGCGGTTTACGCTTCGTTCAAATCGCACCTGCAGCGCGTGTTCACGCGCGAGGCGCGGCCGGTGGCCGGCGCGCCGCAGGCGTTCGCGTGGCTCAAACAACGCGGCGTCAAGCTCGCGTTGAACACCGGCTTTGACCACGATATCGCCGGTTTACTGATCGATGCGCTCCAATGGAACGGCGTCGCCGATGCACTGGTGTGCGGCGACGACGTCAAAATCGGCCGCCCCGCGCCGTACATGATTTTCCGTTCGATGGAGTTGACTGGCGTTGCCAGTGTGCACGAAGTGCTGGTGGTGGGCGATACGGTGTCCGATCTGCAATCGGCGCACAACGCGGGCGTGGCGGCGGGCGTGGCGGTGTTAAACGGCGCGCACTGTCGCGAACAACTCGCGCGCGAGCCGCACACGAATCTGATCGATAGCATCGCGGATTTGCCGCGATTGTGGGACTAGGGCCTGTTAACTCTTGATTCGCGAGTGCGCTGCGGGCGCTGGACGGCCTGCTTCGTGCTGACTTCACTTTGGCATCGCGGTTGGGTGAGCGCGTCATGCTGCAAACGTTTCAGCGCCCTTGCCCTACGGGTTGCTGTCCCAAGCGCCGCCGGCGGCGTTGCTCACCTTGGCAATATTGGCGATATTGCCTGCGGTGAGCGCCTTGCCAGCGGGGCTTGGCACAGCAACGCATCTCACGAATCAAGTGTTAACAGGCCCTAGCCGCCTGATCTCGAAATTAATGGGTCGGGACACTAGCAGACATCCGTTAAAAATTGTCACCCGAACCTCAGGTGTCAAGCGATGCTTAACCCACAGGTAACTTGCGTTTGATTACGTAAAAGTTCCGCGTCGAAACATGCCGATATTTGAATCGGCCCTGTAGAAACACTTAGGAACTGCTACTGACCGTTGCTGACCAATGGGCACTCGCTACCGCTGTGTGCCGCGGATTAGCGCACGCTGTGTAGAGCAGTTGCGAGTCGCTGGGCGTTCGCCGGCCGTAAGGCCGGCGCAGGCCTTGTGAGTCAACTCGTTTCATTCAACTCAAGGACCAGACTGATGAACAAGCAATCCAATGTGGGTATCGTACTGGCCGCGCTGGCGGCTTTGGGCTTTTCCGCTGGTGCCGCGCTCGCGCAAGGCAAGGATGGGCCGCGTTGTGTCGCCGCCGACGGCAAGGAAGTGATGACGGCCGACGGCAAACCCATCACCAGCAAGGCCGAGTGCGATAAGGCCGGCGGCACCTTGCAAGCGCCGAGAAAATAATCGCGCCGCGCGTTTCTTCAAAGGGAGAAACGCGGTATAGCCGATGGCGAGCGGCAAGAACGCCGCCGCTCATCGGCTATTCTTGTTTTGGCTCATCC
>VGIF01000089.1 GCA_016868015.1 Betaproteobacteria bacterium | reverse complement strand
GCGATTTATGCCCGCGCGATTGCAAGCTGCAAGGGGGCCAGCGCGGGGCGTGTTTTGTCCGTGCACGCGAAGGTGATCGTATGGTGCTCACCACCTACGGACGCTCCTCGGGTTTTTGCATCGACCGCATCGAAAAAAAACCGCTGAATCATTTTTATCCAGGATCGAGCATTTTGTCGTTCGGCACCGCGGGGTGCAACCTTGCCTGCAAGTTTTGCCAGAACTGGGACATCAGCAAATCGCGCGACATGGACCGGCTCGCCGATCAGGCTTCGCCCGCGGCCATCGCGCAAGCGGCATTAAACGCCGGCTGCAAAAGCGTCGCCTTCACCTACAACGACCCGGTGATTTTCGCCGAATACGCGATGGATATCGCCGATGCCTGCCATGAAGTCGGCGTGCAAACCGTGGCGGTCACCGCGGGTTACATGCACGCTGCGCCGCGGCGCGAGTTCTATACGAAGATGGATGCTGCGAATGTCGACTTAAAAGCCTTCACCGACGCGTTTTATTTCAAGCAATGCGCCGCGCATTTGCAACCGGTGCTCGCCACACTCGTTTACTTGAAACACGAAACCAACGTTTGGTTTGAAATCACCACGCTGCTGATTCCCGGCAAAAACGACAGCGACGCCGAAATTACCGCGCAATGCCAGTGGCTCATGAAAAACCTCGGCCCCGAGGTGCCGCTGCACTTCACCGCGTTTCACCCGGATTACAAAATGCGCGACATTCACGCCACGCCCGCCGCGACGTTGACGCGCGCGCGCAACATCGCGTTGAACGAGGGCTTGCACTACGTCTACACCGGCAATGTGCACGATGAGCGTGGCGGCTCGACCTATTGCCCCGCGTGCCACGCGCCGCTGATACTGCGCGACTGGTATCGCATCGACGAGTACCGCATCAGCGCCGAGGGCAAGTGCCCCGATTGCGACACCGCGATCGCGGGCCGTTACGCGCCAACCTTCGCCAAACCGTTTGGCCCGCGGCGCATTCCAATGGCCATTCACAGGTCGTAAAAATATCTAATTAAATCAATAACTTACGATAGTTAATCGCCACCCCGCCACAACCGCTGCCGCCGTCCGAACTACCGTCGACGCTAAAACCAAGATCGCCAAAGCCATCGCTGCCACCGTCGCCGCCACCGGCAAAATCGGTGGCGCAATGCAGCGCTGACGCGCTCGCATCGCTTGGTTTATCGCGCTGCGCGTGGCAGTCCAATGCATAACGAAATCCGTTTTCGATATTGAGTTTGGCATCGAGCGCGAACAACAGCGGCATGCGTGTCGGGTGCAGCGGATTGATGGTCTCATCGCGGCACGCGTAGACCCAGGTGCGGCGCAACCCCTGATTGGCGGTTTGCTGCGTACCCAATACCACCGCCGGCGTGTGATGCAAAAACTTGCCGAAGGCTTGCTTGCAAAACGCGTCGTAATGCTGGGTGAACAAAATAAACTCGTGCCACAAGTCGTCCACCACCTTCGACGGCATCGATACGAACTCCCCCTTCGCCGCCATGTTGCACAGGAAAAACTTGCGCAAGCCGCGTGCCACCAGTTGCCGTTGCTTCAGATCGAGCGCCGGATGTTTGGCCGCCAGCCGCGCGAGCAGCCCGTGCGGGAACGAATAGGTGCGAATAAACTCCGCACGCTTGGCGCGCCGCAGCGCCTGCTACAAACCGCCGGCGATGATAAACGCCATGAACGCGACAAAAAACGCCACCATTGTTGTCATTTTTTCTCCCTGGTTCTTTGCCTGTCCGACACTGAGCCGCCAGTATAATAGGATCATTTTAATCATGACGTTGTTAGCACCACCCAAGCCCGGCGAACGCACGCGGGCCGGTCCCTTTCACGGTTCGTCCGATGCGCTCGCCATCGCCGAACTGGCGGGAGCGGTGCGCCCGTTGCTGGTGATCACGGCGGATGCCACCGCCGCGCAGCGCCTCAAAACCGAAGTCGCTTATTTCGCCCCCGCGTTAAAAGCCTGTGTGTTCCCCGATTGGGAGACGCTGCCCTACGATCAGTTTTCGCCGCACCACGACTTGGTGTCGGAGCGGCTCGCCACGCTCTACGAAATGATGCGCGGCAGCTTCGATGTCGCGATCGCGCCGGTGACCACGGCGCTGGCGCGCTTGATGCCCGTCGAATATCTCGCCGCCAACACGTTTTTTTTCAAGCAAGGCGGCAAGCTCCACCCCGACGAGTTGCGGCATCAATGCACGATTGCCGGCTACACGCACGTGACGCAAGTGGTGGCGCACGGTGAATACAGTTTTCGCGGCGGGTTGATCGATATTTTTCCGATGGGCAGCGCGCTGCCGTATCGCATCGATTTATTCGATGACGACATCGACTCCATCCGCAGCTTCGATGTCGACTCGCAACGTTCGATTTACAAAGTGCCTGAAGTTCGCCTGCTGCCGGCGCGCGAGTTTCCGATGGACGAAGCGGCGCAAACGCGCTTTCGCCAGAACTTCCGCGCCAAGTTCGAGGGTGATCCGTCGAAAAGCCGCATCTACAAGGATGTGTCCAAGGGCGTGCCCAGCGCTGGCATCGAGTATTACCTGCCGTTGTTTTTCGACTCGACCGCGCGCTTCACCGATTACCTGCCCGCGGGCACCACGGTATGCGCCATGCACGGGCTGCAAGAAGCGGTTGACGCGTTTTGGCAAGACACCCACGCGAGCTACGCAGTGCTACGCGGCGACCGCGCCAACCCGGTGTTGCCGCCGCATGACTTGTTTTTGACGGCGGATGAGTTTTTTGGGGCAATCAAGCCGTTCCCGCGAGTGGAAATTGCCGGCGCGGCAACCGACGCAGCCGATGCACCCACCGCCAACTCAACACTAAACACTCAACCCTCAACACTGCCTCTCCCGCCGTTAGGCGTAGAGCGCCGCGCCGACAACCCGCTGCATCGCTTAAAGCAATTTCTCGACGGCTACTCCGGCCGCGTGCTGCTGCTCGCCGACAGCCCCGGCCGGCGCGAAACCATGCACGAGTTTTTGGCGGAGTACGAACTGCGCCCCGCCGCCGCCGAGAGTTACGAAGTTTTTCGCGCGTCGAGCGAACGCGTCATGTTGGGCGTCGCGCCCTTGCAAAGCGGCTTCACGTTGACCGACGCGAGCTTCGCCGTCATCACCGAAAACGAACTCTACGCCACGCAAGCACGCAACCGCAGCGTGCGCGAAGGCCGCAAAACGAGCGTCGAGGGCATGCTGCGCGATTTGTCCGAGGTCAAACTCGGCGATCCGGTGGTACACGAACAGCACGGCATCGGCCGCTACCTCGGCTTGCACAGCATGGATCTGGGCGAGGGCGACACCGAGTTTCTCACGCTGGAATACGCGCGCGGCGACAAACTTTACGTACCGGTATCGAGCTTGCATTTGATCAGCCGCTACAGCGGTGCCGCGCCCGATCAAGCGCCGCTGCATTCGCTCGGCGGCGAGCAATGGGAAAAAGCCAAGAAAAAAGCCGCAAGCCAAGCGCACGACACCGCCGCCGAGTTGCTGAATCTCTACGCGCAACGCGCCACGCGCCAAGGCCACGCGTTTAAATTGAAGCATCACGACTACGAGGCGTTTAGCGAAGGCTTCCCGTTCGAAGAAACCGCCGATCAAGCGGCGGCGATCAAGGCCACCCTCGACGATTTGACTAACGGCAAACCGATGGATCGGCTGGTGTGCGGCGACGTGGGCTTCGGCAAAACCGAAGTCGCGCTGCGTGCGGCTTTCGTGGCGGTGGCCGACGGCAAACAAGTCGCCGTGTTGGTGCCGACGACCCTGCTCGCCGAGCAGCATTTCACCACGTTCACCGACCGGTTCGCGGATTGGCCTGTGAAAATTGCCGAGCTGTCGCGCTTTCGCACGGCGAAGGAGCAATCGGAAGCGCTGGCGGATTTGGCTGCCGGCAAGGTCGACATCGCCATCGGCACGCACAAACTGGTGCAGCGTGGCATAAAATTCAAAAACCTGGGGCTGGTGATCATCGACGAGGAACACCGCTTCGGCGTGCGCCACAAAGAGCAATTGAAGGCGCTGCGCGCCGAAGTCGATGTGCTCACACTCACCGCCACGCCGATCCCGCGCACGCTGGCGCTGTCGATGGAAGGCCTGCGCGATTTTTCGGTGATCGCCACAGCGCCCGAGCGGCGGCTGGCCATCAAAACCTTTGTCACGCGGTATTCCAAGGCGCAAATCCGCGAGGCCGCGCTGCGCGAATTAAAGCGCGGCGGGCAAATCTATTTTTTGCACAACGACATCGACACCATGCATCACATGGAGGAGACGTTGACGCAACTGCTGCCCGAGGCGCGCATTCGCGTTGCGCACGGGCAAATGCGCGAACGCGAACTCGAATTGGCGATGCGCGATTTTTACCAGCAACGCTTTAACCTGCTGCTGTGCACAACGATTATCGAAACCGGCATCGACGTACCCACCGCCAACACCATCATCATCAACCGTGCCGACCGCTTTGGCCTCGCGCAATTGCACCAGTTGCGCGGTCGTGTCGGCCGCTCGCACCATCAGGCGTATGCGTATTTGCTACTGCCCGATGAAGGCAACATCACCACGCAAGCCAAAAAACGCCTCGAAGCGATACAAATGATGGAGGAACTGGGTTCCGGCTTTTTCTTGGCCATGCACGACCTGGAAATCCGCGGCGCGGGTGAAGTGCTGGGTGAATCGCAAAGCGGCGAAATGCACGAGGTGGGCTTTAATATGTACGCCGCGATGCTCGACACTGCCGTGCGCGCGTTAAAACAAGGCAAGGTGCCCGACCTCACCGCCCCGCTCGGCGTCACCACCGAAATTAATCTGCACGTCCCCGCGCTGCTGCCAGACACTTATTGCAGCGACGTGCACGAGCGACTGGTGCTCTACAAGCGGCTTGCCAATTGCGACAACGACGACGAGTTGCAACGCCTGCAAGAAGAATTGATCGATCGCTTCGGCGAGCTGCCGCCACCGACACGCGCGCTGATCGACAGCCATCGCTTGCGCTTGGCGGGCAAGCCGCTGGGCATCGCCAACATCGACGCCAGCGAGGGCGCGATTCAACTGCAGTTCGTGCCCAAGCCGCCGATCGACCCGACCAAAATCATCAAGCTGATTCAAACCAAACGAAATTTCAAACTCGCGGGGCAAGATAAATTGCGCATCGAGGCGAACACCACCGATGTGACGGCGCGCGTTAACCTGATCAAAGAGGTGTTTCGCACGCTGCAATAGCCCCAAAAAATTATTCAATAAAATCAGATACTTATACAACCCCTCCTAACGCATGGCCGCACCGCCAAAACGCGTGAAGCGCAACATCCCGCCGCCGCTGTCGGGCTTTGATGCGCTCGTCGAAAAGCACATACGCGAAGCGCAAGCCGATGGCGTGTTCGACCATTTGCCAGGTGCGGGCAAGCCACTGCAACTGGATGACGACGCGATGGTGCCTGAAGAGCTGCGCGCCGCGTACCGCATCCTCAAAAACTCCGGTTACGTGCCACCCGAAGTCGAAGCACTGCGCGATTTACGCGAAGTCGAACTCATGCTCGAACGCGCGCGCAATGAAAACGAACGCGGCGCGCTGATCGGCAAATTCAACCTACTGCTACAGCGCACCGGCGCCATGCGCGGGAGACACTTCGCGGTCGACAATGATTATTTTCAGCGGGTGGCGGAGAATCTCGCGCAACGGCGTGCTAAATGATCAACCGCTCGCCCGCGCCCGCTCCTGCATCGACTGCAGCATCGCCTGCAGCAAGGTCTCCGGCTCATGCGCGCCCGACACCGCCACCGCGCGGTTAAAAATAAAAAACGGCACGCCGCCGATGCCGGCGTTGCGCGCTTCGCTGTCGGCGTTGGCGACGGTCTCACGATCGCTGTCGCTTGCGAGATAGGCTTTCGTCGCGGCGTGATCGAGCCCGCCGCGTTTAGCAATGTCCGCCAACGTATCGATGTCGGTCAAATTCGCGCCTTCGATGAAATACGCGTTGAACAACACCTCGGCGACTTCGTGTTGCCGGCCTTGCTGCTCGGCGTAGGCCAGCAGGCGGTGCGCGTTTAACGTATTCGGCTGTACTTCGATTTTGTCGAAGGCAAATGGGATGCCCACGCTCTCGCCCACCTTCGCCACGCGCTCATAGTTTCCTTTGCCGCGCGTGCCGAATTTGCGCGCGATGTAGTCTTCGCGCGCAATACCCTCGGCGGGCAAATCGGGATTGAGTTGAAACGGCAGCCAGCGCACGGCCGGCTTGACATCGGGGCGTTGCTCGGCAAGCAGTTTTAACGCTGCGTCGAGCCGACGGCTCCCGATGAAACACCAGGGTCAAACCACGTCGGAGACGATGTCGATTCGCAGATCCATGTTGGCTACCTCGTTATGAGATGAAAAGCTTCGCGTATTGGCTGCGCAGTGTAGCCTTTAACATCTTGCCCGTCGAGGTTTTGGGGATGGCGTCGACGAACTTATAGTCATCCGGCAACCAGAATTTTGCGAACTTGGGCTCGAGATGATCGCGCAGTGCGTCGGGCGTCGCGTTCGCACCGGGTTTTAATACCACCACCGCGACCGGCCGCTCGTCCCAACGCGGGTGCGGCACGGCAATCACCGCCGCTTCCGCCACTGCCGGATGCGCCATCAGCGCGTTTTCCAGATCGACCGAGCTGATCCACTCGCCGCCGGATTTCACCAAGTCCTTGATGCGATCGGCGATTTTCATATAGCCGTGTTCGTCCATGATCGCGATGTCGCCGGTGCGAAACCAGCCGTCGGCAGTCCACTGGTCCGATTCCGAGGGCAATTCGTGATAACCCGCGGCGACCCACGGCCCGCGCACCTGCAATTCGCCCATCGCTACGCCGTCCCAAGGTGCTTCGCCACTTTCAGCCATGGTGCGCAGCTCCACGAACGGCGGCGCCACGCCTTGCTTGGCACGCACCGCGTATTCTTCATCGCGTGTCAGATCGGTCAACTCGCGCTTGATGAAATTCAACGCCCCCAGCGGCGAGAGCTCGGTCATGCCCCAGCCGTGGATCACGCGCATGCCGTATCGATCCATCGCGCGGATCAGCGCTTCCGGCGCGGCGGCACCGCCGCACACCATACGCAAGCCCGGCGCGAGTTTCCAGCGCGCCGGTTCTTTTTCCACGGCTTGCAGCACGCCCATCCAGATCGTCGGTACGCCCGCCGAGACGGTGACGTTTTCCGCCACCATCAAGTCGAGCAGATTCACCGCATCGAGATGCGGCCCGGGGAAGGCGATTTTCGCGCCCATCATCGCCGCCGAATACGGCAAGCCCCACGCGTTGACGTGAAACATCGGCACCACCGGGCACAGCGTGTCGCGATTGCCGATGCCCATGTAATCGACGGTCGATGTTGCCAGCGCGTGCAGCACGGTGGAGCGGTGGCTATACACGACCCCCTTGGGTTTGCCGGTGGTGCCGGAGGTGTAGCACATACCGCACGCGTCATTTTCGTTGAGTGGCGGCGGATCGAACGCCGGCGCGTTGGCGAGCAGCTTTTCGTAATCGTCGTAACCCGCGGCAACCGGCTGCTTTGTAAGCGGCACCGCGATCACGTGTTCGAACTTGGTTTGCGCCTTAAATTTTTCGTAAAGCGGCAGCAGCACGTCGTCGACGATCAAAAAACGGTCCTGTGCGTGATTGACGATAAACGCGATGTCGTCCGGGTGCAAACGCAAATTAAGCGTATGCAGCACGCTGCCCGCGCAGGGTGCGGCGAAATAAGTTTCGAGGTGCGCGTAGTGGTTCCACATCAGCGTGGCGACGCGTTCGCCCTTTTTAATGCCCAGTTGTTGCAGCGCGCCGGCGAGCGCCGACGCGCGCCGCTGGAAATCACGATAGGTGTAGCGGTGCAGCGACTTATCGGGCAGGCGCGAGACGATTTCGCTGCCGCCAAACAACTGGCCCGCGCGTTTGAGCAAGTGCGTTAGCGTCAGCGGGAAATTCATCATGGTATTTTGCATGGTGCGTCCGTCCCGATATCGTTTTGGTCGGCACTGCGGCGCCTGACCTGATCAGTCGTTCCCGCGAAGGCGGGAACCCATAACACCGCGCCATAGGCCACTCACTATAGATTCCCGCCTTCGCGGGAATGCCAGCGCGGGTTGGCCGCCGTTTCCAGCCCCGTCAATCCGCGCGCAATTACCATCCACACCTTCGCTGCTACGCGTCCCGCGCCAATATAGATGCGTCATCCAAGCGCATCTCCGCCAACACGTTAACACCCTGCGCCGCAAAAAGCCGCGCTGCCGCGGTGGCGCGCGCGTCTTGCTCGTGTTCGAGCGACCACTGCGCTTGCCTGAGTAGCAGCGCGAGCTCCAGCGCGCGACCCACCGTCAACGCAAAACGCCGCGCGCCGGCCTCGGTGGCGTTAGCGCCGCTTTGCATCGCGCCGTTTAGCCATTCCGCCGCTTGTTCCAGCACGCGCTCCACTTGCGCGGTCAAACGCAGCAGCACCGGCTCGCGCACGCCTTGCTGAATGTAACCCACTTCGCGCTGCAGCAGCGCCATGCCCGCGGTGTCGTGCAACGCGCGCAGCGTATCGAGCGCCAGCACGTTGGTGGTGCCTTCCCAAATCGGTAGCACTTGCGCGTCACGCAAGAGTTGCGGCAAGCCGGTATCTTCGACATAGCCCGCGCCGCCGAAACACTCGATCACCTCCGACAACACCGCCACCACTTGCTTGCCGGTGGTGAGTTTGGCGATTGGCGTCAGCACGCGCAGCAGTTCTTGTTGCTCGGCGCCGGCGTTGCCGGCTTCGCTACGGCCCAGCAGCTCCACCACAAAAAACGCCAAATGAAACGCGCCTTCGTATTCGGCTTGCATGCCCGCCAGCGTGTCGGCGTGCAAGGGCTTTTCGATCAACGGCGCGCCGAAGGCCACGCGGCGTTTGGCGTAATCGCGCGCCAATGCCAAGCCGCGGCGCATCAGTGCCACCGAGGTCACCGCGTTCCAGGTGCGCGTCACGTTCAGCATCGGCGCGATGTTGCGCACGCCGTCCGTGGTACCGTAGACCAGTTGCGCGGGCGTGCCTTCGAGTTCCAATTCCGCGGTCGGTATTTTGCGCGTGCCGAGCTTGTCCTTGAGGCGATTGACGACGATGTGATTGGGCTTCCTATCTGCATCGCGCGTCTCCACATAAAACAGCGCCAAGCCCCTGCCGCCCGGCGGATTGCCCACGGGCCGCGCCAGCGTCAACGCCATTTGCGAGGTAATCGCCGAGGTAAACCATTTGCGGCCGTATAAACGCCAGGCGCCGGTTTCGTTGCGCGCAATGGTTTCGGTGAGCCCGACATCGGAGCCGCCAACAGCCTCGGTCATCCACTGGCCGCTGGTCCACGCGAGGCTCGGATCGCGGTTCGTCAATCGCGGCAGCGCGCGCGCGATCAACGGCTCGTTGCCGGATACCACCAGGGATTTCGCCGCGCCATCGGTCATCGCCAGCGGGCAACTGTAAAAATCGCTCGACGGCGTAAACAAATACACCAGCGAGAATTGATGCACGCGCGAGAATTCACGATGGCGCCGCTCATACGCGGTGGCGATCAAGCCTTCCTCGGCTGCGATGCGCGCCGCCTTTTGCCACAGCGGCGTCAGGTCGATGCGATCGATGCGATTACCCCACGCATCGAACGGCGTGTGCACGGGTTCGTTCAAGCGGTCGACGAGTTGCAGTTGATAAAGCTCTCCGCCCGCGAGCTCGCCCATGCGCGTTAACGTGGGCTCGATTTCGGTCAGCACTTGCGGCGGCAAGGTGCGCGATAAGTAAGCACGCAAGACGCGATCGGCATTGAATTGATTGCCGAGTTGCGGCGGGGCTTGAATAAACGGTGCGTTGGGCATACCGAGTTTTCGTTCGAGCGCACAACGCGTCGACTCGTGTTGCTCGCCGCGCGTTGCGTGGCACTAATGTTACGCCCGCAGCCGCCGCACGGATGTAACGGATGAAATTACTTAAGTATTTGATTTTATTATATTTTTTATTTACGCAATAGCTGGAGCGCGAGGCGCGTTTGAAAAAAGTTCGGCACGCTTGAAAGAAACGCCTGCATCTGCGCCTCACCCCAACCGCCGAACGCGCAGTTGCGGCGAAACTTGTCGATGATTTCCTCGCGCGTCAACGGTTCTTGCGCGCCGCCGCGAATGTGATTTTGGCGTTCTTCGATCACCCGGCCATCTTTCAACGTCATGCGGATATGGCCGGTGTAAGCCTTCGGATATGGGTTGTTGGGATCGACCACGTAACGCACTTTTGAGGCCAGCCCGAGGATGCGTGCGTCGCGCACGGTGTGTTCGGTGAACGCGGCGAGCCCCGCGCCGCCGGTGACAAACGCCACCGCGATATTAAACGGCGCGCTGAATTTCGCCGCGTAGTCGTTCGCCGGGCGTTGCTTGGCGGGCAGCGGGTCCCACAAGCGATGCACATAACCCTCCGCGGTTTCGCACAACACATCGGTGACGTCTTCGGGTTTGATGCCACGCTTGGCGAGCCGCAGCGCGCAATCGATGTACGGTTGATTCATGGTGCCGGTGGCGTACGGTTTGAAGGTGATGACGTCGGTGTACCACTTCTTACCAAAGCCCTCGGTCAAAACACTGTAATCGCCGCCGGCATTGCGCGCAAACGCATAATAAAAACCATGCGTACCTTCGAACACCGTGCGCGGCCCCAAAAAACCCTGCTGCCCCAAACGCGCGGCCTGAATGCCGATTTTCGCCGCCCAGCCCGCGTGCAACCGTTTAGTCCACGCGCCCTCGGCAAGGTATTCGATAATGCCGCTCGCCATGCTGCCGGCGATGCCCAGCGCATCGACGGTTTGCTTGCGGTTCAACCCCAGCGTCACGCTCACCGCCAGCGTCGCGCCCATCGCGCCCAACACCGCGGTCGGGTGAAAACCCGCTTTGTGGATCGCCTTGGGGATCACCATCGACAAACGGCACAAAGTTTCGATGCCCGCCACCATGCCTTTGAACGCGGCAGCGCCGTCATAACCGAAACGCTCGCACGCCGCCAGCACCGCAGGCATGATCACCGCGCTCGAATGCACTGGCCCGCCCTCGAAAGTGTCGTCGAAGTCTTCGCCGTGCGCCGCGCAGCCGTTGATCATCGCCGCGATTTCCGGCGCGTAAGTGGTTGTGTGGCCGATGGCGGTGGCCGCCCCGCCGCTATCGACACCCGCGATCACCGCTTTGATGTAATCGGTGTTGCGCGCGGCCACGCATAAGCCCACCACGTCGATCAGCAATTCCTCTATGCGCGTGCGCACCGCGGCAGGAACCGCGTTAACCTCTAGCGCCAGCGCTTGCTCGGCGATGCATTCGGCAATGGAGACTTCGGGCGGCGTATCGGACACAACAAGACCTTAAAATCTTCGACGCAGATTAACGCGGATTTACGCAGATTTTTTTGGGTTAATCTGCGTGCATCTGCGTTAATCTGCGTCAAAAAGGGGTTAGCGTTTTTTAAAAACCTTCGCCACAGATTTCACAGATTACACAGATTTTTCCGCGGCTCATCTGAGTTCATCAATGAGATCTGCAGCAAAAAAAGGGGAAATTTAAAAAACCTTCGACGCGGATTAACGCAGATTTACGCAGATTTTTTTGGAGTTAATCTGTGTTCATCTGTGAAATCTGCGGCAAAAAAGGGTTGAAGTTTTGCAGCTACCACCCCAACACATACGCCGGCCGGCGCACGTCGGCCCCGCCGTGCAACACGCCGTTTTTGTGATCGGCAACGATGGTGCACACCGCGCCGGCGAGCCAGGTGTAATCGGGCCAGTCGTAAATCTTGTGGCCGCGTTGGGCGAGTTGATCGGCGGTTTGTTTCGGAATGCGCGATTCGAGATACAAACGTCCGGGGAAATACGGGTGCGGCTCGAACGAACCTGGGTAGCTGTAATTGGAAAAACGCGGCGCTTCGATCGCATCCTGTGCCGACATGCCGAACACATTGACGTTCAAGAACACTTGCAGCATCGCCTGTGTTTGCACGTCGCCGCCGGGCGTGCCGAAAGGCATATACGCCTTGCGGTTTTTGAACGCCAACGCCGGATTAGGCGTGAGACGCGGGCGCTTGCCCGGCGCCACCGACGATGGATGATTCGGGTCGCTCCACGATTGCGTGCCGCGCCCCGAACACAAGATGCCCACGCCGGGAATAATCGGTGTTTTGTCCGAACCGTCACTCGGCGTGCACGACATGGCGTTGCCGTCCTTGTCGATCACGCAGAAATACGAGGTATCGCCTGGGCCCGGATCGCCGTCGCGCTTGGGTTCGGGCATGCAACGGTTTTCGATTTGCGAGAGCGTTGCGGGGTCGCCGCCCGGCGGCATGCCGGGCCACGCTTGATCCATGCGGATCATGCCGCGGCGCCATTCAGTGTATTTCTCCGACATCAAGCCCGCCATCGGCACTTTGACAAAACGTGGGTCACCGAAATAGTTGTGCCGGTCGGACAGCGCAAGTTTTAACGCCTCGGTGCAAACGTGAATGTAATCGGACGAGTTGTGGCCCATCGCTTTTAGGTCGTAGCCCTTCAACAAATTCAGCGCCATCGGCAACGCCGGCCCTTGCGACCACGGCCCGCAGGCGTGCAGCTCGATGCCGTGGAAACGCGTTTTCACCGTCGGCTCTTCTCGCACGCTGAACTCGGCGAAATCCTCAAAGCGCATCAAGCCGCCCTGCTTTTCGATCCAGCGCGTGACTTCCCGCGCCACGTCGCCTTTGTAGAACGCGTCGCGCGCGGCCTTCAAACCCGCCTTGCGCCCACCTTTGCGCGCGGCGCGGCGCTCTTCATCGGCAAGGTATTGCAACGTGCGGCCCAAATCGGCTTGAACGAACACCTCGCCGATCTGCGGCACGCGGCCCCTGGGCAAAAACACTTTGGCGCTGGAGGGCCATTGCAAATAATCCTCGCGGTGGTTTTGTATGAACTCATGCAGCAGCCCGTACACCGGAAAACCTTTACTCGCAAAACGGATTGCCGCCGCCGCCACTTCGCCAAAACTCATGGTGCCGTATTTGGCGAGCGCGGTGATCCACGCATCCGGCGCGGCGGGCACCACGCAACGCTCGACCCCCGCCGGAATTTTGCCGCCGTGATTTTTAAGAAAATAATCCGGCGTTATCGCCTTTGGCCACACGCCGAGGCCATCGATGCAATGCACCCTTTTGTCTTTGGCGGTAAATATGATCTGCGGCGCGACACCGCCGAAATTCACCTTGTCGGTTTGCACCACGCCGATGGTGATGCCCGCCGCCACGCCGGCGTCGACGGCGTTGCCGCCGGCTTCAAGGATTTCAAACGCGGCGTGGGCGGCCAGATAGTGCCCGGCGGCCACCACATGACGCGTGCCCATGATGGTCAGGCGCGGCGAAGCCTTGTTTTGCGCGGCGGAAACGGCGGTTTGCGGCAGGTCACGTGGGTCCATGTGGGCGGCTCCTGAAGAGTGGATCAGTCAGCCTAATTCTAGCGGTTTTTCCCTGCCAACGCGCGGCAAGCCGTGTATCATGCGCGCGCCATTTCCCGGCTATAAAGTTGATGAGGAGTATGATGAATTTTGCCAAACCCCTGTTTTACATCGCGGCCACCGCCGCTGCGTGCGGCGCCATGGCACAAAGCTATCCGAATAAAACCATACGCATGATCGTGCCGTTCCCGCCCGGCGGCAATACCGACATCATCGCGCGCATCGTGGTGCCGCGCATGACGGAAGATCTCGGCCAGCAAATCGTGATCGACAACCGCGGCGGCGCCGGCAGCATCATCGGCACCGAGCTCGCATCAAAAGCGCCGCCCGATGGCTACACGCTGCTGATGGTCTCCGCCGCGCATGTGATGAACCCGTCGGTCACCAAAAAGCTGCCGTACGACTCGGTCAGGGATTTCACGCCGATCTCGGTGGTGGCCGATGTGCCGACCGCGTTCGTGGTACACCCGACGCTGCCGGTGAAAAACGTCAGGGAACTGATCACGCTCGCCAAAAAGCGCCCCGGTGAATTGAATTACGCCACCGCCGGCTCCGGCACCGTGGGCCATCTCGCCGGCGAGCTTTTCAACAGCATGGCGGGCGTGCGGCTCGAACAAATCCAATACAAGGGCTCCGGCCCCGCCGCCATCGACATGATGGCGGGCCATGTGCAACTGCAGTTCGCCAGCATGCCCGCGGTGATTCAATTCGTACGCGCCGGCAGAATGCGCATGATCGCGCAGACCGGTGAAAAGCGTTCGTCCGCCGCACCCGACGTACCGACTATGGTTGAATCGGGTCTGAAGGGTTATGTGGTATCGAGCGGCTTCGCACTGTTCGCGCCGGGCAACACCGCGCGGCCGATCATTGATCGGGTACACAGCGCGCTGATCAAATCGTTAAAGCACCCGGATGTGAGCAAAAACCTCGCCGGACAAGGCGCCGACCCGGTGGGCAACACGCCGGAACAGCACGATGCGTTTAACCGCTCGGAAATCCAGAAATGGATACAGGTGGCGCGTAAGGCAGGTTTGGAGCCGAAATAACACGTAGGGTGGGTGGAGCGTAGCGCAACCCACCTTCCGCGGTTCGCCCCCGCACTACAAATTCGCGGCGCAGTAAAATCAGCGTTTCCCTCCAATTCGCCGAGCCCGCCCATGGATATGTTCGACTATCAGTTCCCCTACGCCTCACAACGCATGCCGGTGCTCGCGCGTAATTGCGTCGCCACCTCACAACCACTCGCCGCGCAAGCGGGCCTGCGCATGATGTTAAAAGGCGGCAACGCGGTGGATGCCATCCTTGCCAGTGCAATTTCGCTCACCGTGCTGGAGCCCACCAGCAACGGCATCGGCAGCGACGCGTTTTGTATTTTGTGGGACGGCAAACAACTCAAGGGCTTGAATGCCTCCGGCCGCTCACCCGCCGCGTGGACACCAGAGCGTTTCAAAGGCATGAGCGAAATGCCCAAGCGCGGTTGGGAATCGGTGACGGTGCCCGGCGCGATATCGGCGTGGGTAGAGCTCTCGGCGAAATATGGGCGGCTACCGTTCGCCGATTTGTTCGAGCCGGCGATCAAGTATGCGAGCGACGGTTACCTGGTGACGCCGACGATCTCAAGGCTGTGGGCCGACGGCGTGGCAACACTTTCCAATCAACCCGGCTTCGCGCAATGTTTCATGCCGCGCGGGCGCGCGCTTGAACCGGGCGAAAAATTCGTCTCCAAGCCGCATGCGCAAACCTTGCAGCGCATCGCCGAAACCAAGGGTGAGGCGTTTTATCGCGGCGAACTCGCTGAAAAAATCGCCGCGTTCGCCAAGGAAAACGGCGCGGCGCTCACCACCGCCGACATGGCCGCGCACACGCTCGATTGGGTAGAGCCGATCGGCATCGATTACCGCGGCTACACGCTGCACGAGATTCCGCCCAACGGCCAGGGCATCGCGGCGCTGATCGCGCTGGGCATTTTGGAAAACTTCGATGTCGCGTCGATGCCGGTGGATTCGCCCGATGCGATGCATCTCAAAATCGAGGCGATGAAGCTCGCCTTCGCCGACATCAACGAATACGTCTCCGACATCTCCACCATGCGCGTGACACCGGCGCAAATGCTCGACAAAGCGTATTTGAGGGAGCGCGCCAAATTGATCGACATGAAAAAAGCCGGCGACCCGCCGTTCGGCACGCCGAGCAAAGGCGGCACGGTGTATCTCACCGCCGCCGATGAATCGGGCATGATGATTTCGTACATCCAGTCGAATTTTTCGGGCTTCGGTTCGGGCGTGGTGGTGCCGGGCACCGGCATCTCGCTGCAAAATCGCGGCGCGGGTTTCAGCCTGCGGCCGGGGCACGCCAACATCGTCGCGCCGAATAAACGGCCGTTTCACACCATCATCCCCGGCTTCTTGACCAAGGGCGGGCAGCCGCTGATGAGCTTCGGCGTGATGGGCGGCTCGATGCAGGCGCAAGGCCATATGCAAGTGGTGTCGCGCATGGTCGATTATCACCAGAACCCGCAAGCGGCGAGCGACGCGCCGCGCTGGCGCATCGACAGCGGGCTTACCGTCGGCATCGAACACGGCATCGCCGCGGACACCATCGCCAACCTCAAATCACGCGGCCACAACATGCCGCTGGCCGACCGATGGAGCACCGACTTCGGGCGCGCGCAGTTGATTTACAAATTGGAGGATGGTTACTTCGCCGCCTCCGAACGACGTACCGATGGCCAAGCCGTAGGATTCTAGTCATGACAACTACATTTCGTAAGTATTTGATTTTATTGATATTTTTATTTTCGCTCTATGGCGTTGCTAACGTCAGTTTTGCGCAAACGGAAACAACGTTCCCTGCATTGACGCGCATCGTCGTGCCCTTCCCGCCCGGCGGCAGCAACGATGTGATCGCGCGCGCGATGGCGCCGGTGCTCGCCAAGCGTCTCAACAACAACGTGATCGTCGACAACCGCCCCGGCGCCGCGGGCGTGATCGGCTCTGATACCGTTGCGCGCGCGGCGCGCGATGGCGCCACGTTGTTGCTCACGTCGTCGACGCTGCTCACCACCGCAGCCACGCAATCGAGCGTGCCATACGATCCAGCAAATGCGTTCGCGCACGTGGCGATGATCGCGCAAGGCCCACTGCTGTTGGCGGTAACGGCCGCGGCGCCGTTTAAATCCACCGCCGATTTGCTCGCCGCCGCGCGCCGCCAGCCCGGCGTGTTGAATTACGGCACCGCCGGCGTGGGCTCGGTCGCGCATCTGGCCACCGAGTTGTTGAGTAGCCGCGCCAACATCGCGATGACCCACGTGCCGTACAAAGGCGCGGCGAGCGCGCTGGTCGATCTCGCCGCCGGTCACATCGGCGTGATGATTTCGAATTACAGCTCGCTGGTGTCGCAAATCAAGGCGGGCAAAGTGCGTCCGGTGGCGGTAACCTCGCTCAAACCAAG
>VGIF01000088.1 GCA_016868015.1 Betaproteobacteria bacterium | reverse complement strand
ATCGCGGCCGCTGCCGTTGATGCGCGCGATCGCTTGATTGTCGAGATTGTGCTCGGCAATCAAGCGCCGCACCACAGGTGACCAGCGGGCGCCCGCATGGGCGCGCGGCGGTTTGGCGCCGGCGGCGGCGGTTTGCACTGCGGCTGCGGCTGCGCCAGTCGTCGGCACCGGCGCCGCCGCGGTGCTCGCTTGCACCCGCGCCGCGGGCCTGGCGGCTGCGCCGGCTTCGCGTATCACCGCGAGACAGGCGCCGACTTTTGCGGTAACACCCGCCGCCACGCGAATTTCGTCCACCACCCCGGCCACCGGCGAGGGAATCTCGGTGCTGACTTTGTCGGTTTCCACATCGAACAAGGCTTCGTCGGCCTTGATGGCATCGCCGACATTTTTATACCACCGGGTCACGGTGCCCTCGGCGACGGTCTCGCCGAGCTGCGGCATGATGATGTCCATTACTTTTTCTCGTAAACGATTTTGCCGCCGACCATGGTAACGACCGGCGTGATGTCCTTGATCTGATCGGCGGGGACGGTAAGGTAATCACGATCGAGCACCAGCAAATCCGCATACTTGCCCTTTTGCAGCGAGCCTATGTTGCCCTCCTGGAACAGAATAAACGCGTTGCTGCGGGTGTGCGCGATCAACGCTTCTTCGCGCGTGATGCTTTGGCGATTGACAGGGTGCCCGCCGATCATTTTGCCGGTGATGGCAAAACCGAGCGTGTAAAACGGGTTCGAAGTGGTCACCGCGGTGGCGTCCGAGCCCAGACCCCAGATGATGCCGCTATCCTGCACGCGCCGAAACGGCGGCATGTCCCACGCCGCGTCGCCATGCACCTTGTGCATCAGCACGCCCTGAATCAGCGGGCGCGAATGAATCTGCGCGGTCATGCCCAGGCGCTTCATGCGCTGCAGTTGCCTGTCGTCGATTTGATCCAGATGCGAAAAGCTCCAGCGCAGTGCCTTGATCGGATGCGTTTTGTTCAATTCCTCGTACGCCGCGATGAATTGCTCGATCGGCCCGTTCATCTCGACGTGCGAATTCAGATAAATACCGTGCCGCGCCAACGCCGAGGCGATGCGCATTTTTTGCGTGATCGCGTCGGGATTCACCGCTTTTTGCACGCGCAGCAATTGCGTGGTGGCCGGCGAGAACACCGATTCGCCCCAGCCGATGTGATCCATGTAATCGTTGCCCTGGAACGGCTTGAGATTCGGAATTTCCGCCAGCACCTTGTCGACTTGCTCCGGCGTGGCCGGCTGGCGGATGGTGGTCCAAAAGATCCGTATATCGAGCTCGCCCTTATCCGCCAGTTGCTGATAGGGCTGGTAGTGCGACACACTCATGCCGCGCCCGCCGGCATCGCCCCACGCGGTTACACCGAGCGAATTGAGATAACGCACTAGGCGGCGCGCGTTGTCCAACCGCGCTTCATTCATCAACTTCGGAATGCGCGCCGCGACAAACGCCACGCCGCCCGCGCCCGCAACCACCCCGGTGAGCCTACCCGCGGCGTCTTTTTCTATCGTGCCGTTGGGCGGGTTGGGCGTATTTTCATCGATTTTCGCCGCGCGCAACGCCGCGCTGTTCAAGTAACTGTGGCGGTATATCGCCTGCAATACGACAGGGTTGTCGGGCGCAATCTGGTCAAGCTCCGCCAATGGAAAGCCGCGCGCATCGTCGGTGAACTGCTCTTCCGACCAGCCGCCCAGCACGCTCACCCACTCGCCGGGTTTGGCGGCACGCACACGCGCGTTGAGCATGCGCAGCGCCTGCGCGCGCGAAGTCACGCCATCGAATCGCAATTCATCATGCTCGGCCGCGCGTATCCAATGTGAATGGTTGTCGATCAGGCCGGGGATGACGGTGCGGCCTTTGAGGTCGATCACTCGCGTGTTGGCATCGGCGAGCTTGCGCACTTCGGCGTTGCTGCCGGTAGCGACAACGCGTTTGTCCTTGATCGCCAGCGCCTGCACTATGGAAAAGCGGTCGTCGACGGTAACGATTTTGCCGTTGAGGATGAGGGTGTCGACGGCGTGGGCGTTGGGCGACAAACACGCGTAAAATAAAAAACTCAATAAAATCAAACACTTACGATATTTCATGTTTTCCCCAAAAACCCTTCACCGTAGAGACGCAGAGGCGCAGACAACCCCTCGCAGAGAAATTCTTTTTTTGTTTTTCTCTGCGGTACCTCTGCGCCTACGCGCCACTGCGGTGAAGCGGTTGGTGTTCAATCAATCCTCTCGCGTATCTCCCGCACAATCCGCTCCACCGACGGGATGGTGTTATCTTCCAAATAATCCGCCGCTGGCAACGGAAGATGCGGCGTGGTGATGCGGATGATCGGGCCGTCGAGATCCCAAAAAATTTCGTCCGCCACGATCGACGCGATCTCCGCACCCCAGCCGCACAAGCGCGGATTTTCTTCGATGGTGACCAAGCGCCCGGTCTTCGCCACTTCAGCGAGTATGGTCACGGTATCCAGCGGCACCAGCGAGCGCACGTCGACCACGGTGCAAGAGATGCCGTGTTCTTTTTCCAAAATCTCCGCCGCCGCCAGCGCGCGGTGCACCATCAGCGCCAACGCGACGATGGTGCAATCTTTTCCTTGCCGCAGCACTTTGGCTTTGCCCAATTCATCCACCACTTCGCCGTCGGGCACTTCGCCTTTAAACGCGTACAACGACTTTTGCTCGAACACCAGCACCGGATCGGGGTCGCGCACCGCCGCGGCGATCAAGCCTTTGACATCGGCGGGAAACGCCGGCGCGATGACCTTCAAGCCCGGCACCGCCATCGCCCAATTTTCCACCGCCTGCGAGTGTTGCGCGCCGAAGCGGCTGCCGGCACCGTTAGCGGTGCGGATCACGACCGGCATCGTCACCTGGCCGTCGGTCATGTAACGCATTTTCGCCATTTCATTGGCGACGATGTCCCAGCACACCGCGAGAAAGTCAGAGAACATAATTTCAGCGATGGGTTTTAAACCCGTCATCGCCGCGCCCATCGCCGCACCGAGAATCGCCTGCTCGGAAATGGGCGTATCGCGCACACGCCGCGGGCCGAATTCCTCGAACAAGCCCACCGTCGCCTTGAATACGCCGCCCGCCGCGCCGATGTCTTCGCCCAGAAACACCACGTTGTCATCGCGGCGCATTTCCTGCGCGATACCCGCCGCCACCGCCTCGCGATAGGTTAATTCCGCCATGCAGCACCCCCGTCCGCCCACACGTTTTTATGTATGCCATCCAAGCCCGGTGCGGGCGAGGCCTTGGCCGTTTCGGTGGCGGCGTCGACTTTGCGCATCGCTTCGCCCTCCAGATCGATGAGCGTCGCCTCAACGATGCCCAGCCCCAACAAACGTTCGCGATAAATTTTCAGCGGATCGCGCTCCAACCAGCGGTCGAGCTCCCCCGGCGGCCGATACTGCCCCGGATCGGCGCGCGAGTGGCCGCTGTGGCGATAGGTCATGCACTCGATCAGCGCCGGCCCGCCGCCCTCACGCGCGCGTGCCATGTATTTAGCGGCGGTGCGATACACCTCGTCGGCGTCGTTGCCGTCGACCACCACCTTCTCCAAGTTATATGCCGCCGCGCGATCCGCCGCCGGGTGCTCCACCGCGGTGACGCTGCCAATCGGGGTGTATTCCATGTAGAGGTTGTTTTCGCACACGAAGATCACCGGCAGCTTCCAGATCACGCTGAAATTCAACGCCTCGTGAAACGCGCCGATGTTGGTGGTGCCGTCGCCGAAAAAACAAACGGCGACTTGCTCGGTGCCGCGATATTGCGCGCTCCACGCAGCACCCGCCGCCACCGGCAAATGCGCGCCGATGATCGCGTACGAGCCCATCGCGCCTTTGCTGACATCAGTCAAGTGCATCGAACCGCCCTTGCCGCCGAGCAAGCCGCACTCACGCCCCATCAACTCGCCCAGCACACCTTCCATCGACGCCCCGCGCGCCAGCGTGTGCGCATGCCCGCGATAGGTGCAAAACGTGTAATCGTCGGGCCGCATCGCCACGCCAAAGCCCGCGGCAATCGCCTCTTGCCCCAGCGACAAATGGCTGGTGCCTTTGATCAGGTTTTGCAGGAACAAATCGTAAGCGCGCTTTTCACAGTAGCGCAGTTCGAGTTGCAGTTTGTAGAGCTCCAGGCGGATGTCGTGGCCTAGTGCTACGGTTTCTTTGGATTTTTGATTCATTGTTAAGTCACAACTTCAAGAGCTTCACCGCGGAGGCGCAGAGACGCAGAGAACCCCACGCAGAGAAAAACCTAATTTCGATTTTCTCTGCGTAACCTCTGCGCCTCCGCGCCTCTGCGGTGAAGGGGTTAATAGCGGTTCGCTATCGGCAACTCCTGCGCCGGGAACAACGTAATCACCTGCGCGCCGTTGGGCGTCAACACCACTTCTTCCTCGATGCGCGCGGCGGAGACGCCGTCTTTGGCCGGGCAGAAGGTTTCCACCGCGAACACCATGCCGGCTTTCAACTCGTACGGGTCCTTGAACGAATTCAAACGCGAGATCAGCGGGCGTTCATGCAGGCCCATGCCCAGACCATGGCAGAAGTTCAAACCAAAGGCCGACATTTCGGTTTCAAAACCGATTTCGGTGCACTTGGGGAAGGCCCTGGCGACGGCCTCGGTGGAGACGCCGGGCTTTAACATCGCGATCGCATCATCCATCCACTTGCGCGCTTTTTTGTAGGCGTCGTGCTGCGCAGCCGTGGCGCTGCCCACCGTAAACGTGCGGTAGTAGCAGGTCTTGTAACCCATGTAGGTTTGAATCAAATCGAAATAGGCTTGATCGCCGGGGCGGATCAGCCGGTCGGTGAAGTTATGCGGGTGCGGGCTGCAACGCTCGCCGGCGATGGCGTTGACGGCTTCCACGCAATCGGAGCCCATTTCGTAAAAGCGCTTGGTCGCCATCGCCACCACTTCGCTCTCGCGCACGCCAGGCTTTAGCGCCTCGAAAATATCCTGATACACGCCGTCGCCCATAGCCGCCGCCATGTTGAGCAGCGTGATTTCATCGTGGCTTTTGATTTCACGCGCATCGAGCATCACTTGCTGGCCGTCGACTACTTTCAAGCCCAGCTTTTGCAGCGCGAACAAAAACAGCGGCTCGCACACGTCGATGCCCAGCGGCATATCGGCGACACCTTCGGCCTTGAGGATGTCGTAAATCTCCTTCGCCGCCTCCTCGAACAAACCAACTTTGGGATTGATCGCGCCGCGCAGCCCGACGTTACCCGCCAGGCAATGATTCTTGGGCAGCCACGGCGCGTAAATTTTGTGATGGCGCGCGGCGGAACCAAAATCCCACACCCACGGCTCGCCGTTGCCGGTCAACAAACACCAGCGGGTTAACTTATCGCGCGCCCACTCGCCGATCACCGTGCTGGAGATGTAGCGGATGTTGTATTGGTCGAACACCAGCAACGCACCGAGCGGCGACGCCGCCAGCGCATTGCGCGTGCGCGCCAGGCGATAGTTGTGCAGCCGCCGAAAATCCACGCGCTCCTCGAAATCCACCTGCATGCGCCCCGGCGCTTGCAACGGGCGATCCCAGCGGTGATCGGGGTTCGCCGGATCATACAAACCATCGGGCGCGGATGACACGCGCTTTTTGGGGTCGATGGAAGATGCCTTGATGTTCTTTGGTTCTGCTTTTTTGGGTTTTCGGGCCATAATAAAATATTTAATAAAATCAATTACTTAGGTGAATTCCTCGTTATCCCGCGACGATACCGCTGGCTTTGATGATGGGCGTCCAGCGTTTTAATTCGTCGCGCAGGAAGTTGCCGAGCTCGTCCGGCGTGCCGGGGCGCACGATCGCGCCCTGCTTGAGTATCGCATCCCTGACTTCCGCCCGGTTCAGAATTTCCACCACCGCTTCATTGAGCTTGATGACGATGGCACGCGGTGTTTTCGCCGCGGCAAATAGACCGAACCACAGCTCTGCCTCCATACCGGTGAGCCCCGCTTCGGGCGCGCTGGGCACATCCGGCAGGCTGGGAAAACGCTCCTTGCCCGACACCGCCAGCGCTTTCACGCGCTGCGCTCTTAGCTGCGTGTGCGCGGTGACCGGCGACAAAAATGACACTGGCACTTCATTCGCCAGCAACGCGTTTAGCGCAAACCCCGCGCTCTTGTACGGGATATGCTGCAGCTTGACGCCCGCGATCTGATTAAACAATTCGCCGGTCAAATGGCTGATGGTGCCGTTGCCCGCCGAGCCGTAACTCAGGGTGCCTTTTACCTTGGCAAGGGCAATCAATTCCCTGGCGCTGCTAACGGGCAGCGACGGATGCGTCACCACCACGGTGACGCCGCTGCTCACACGCGTGATCGGCGCGAAATCGCGCACCGGGTCGTACGGCAAATCCTTGTAAAGCGACACCGCGCTCACATGCGTGCCGGCGTGGCCCATGGACAGCGTGTAACCGTCGGGCGCCGCCTTGGCGACGATATCGGTGGCGATGGTGCCGCCGGCGCCGGCGCGGTTATCCACCACCACCGGCTGGCCCCATTTTTCGTTCAACTTCTGCCCGATAAAGCGCGATAAAAAATCCGCCGTGCTGCCCACGCCGCCGCCCATGATGCGTATCGGACGGTTGGGGTAGTCCTTCGCGTCTTGCGCAATCGATACGCTGCTAACCGTCAAGAGAACCATGCCGAAAAAAAATCTCATCACCACACTCCTCACGCCTAACCCCTCACGCCTCACTGCTGTTTATACCTCGCCTCGCGCACCACGCGCGACCACTTGGCGATTTCGCTTTTGACGTATGCGCCGAATTGCTCCGGCGTGCTCGGCGCGACTTCGGCGCCCTGCGCGAGCAAGATGTCTTTCACCTGTTGCGTGTTGAGCGCATCGGCGACTTCCTTGTTCACCCGCTGGATGATCGTGCGCGACGTTTTCGCCGGGGCGAAGAGGCCGAACCACGCGTTCGATTCCATGTCGGGGTAACCGGCTTCGGCCGCGCTCGGAATATCCGGCGCGCCGGCAAAACGCGTTTTGCGCACCACCACCAGCCCTTTCAAGCGGCCCGCTTTCATTTGTGTTTGCGCGGTGGCCGTTGACAAAAACGATGCCTGCACTTCGTTCGCCACATTGGCCTGCACCGCGAAGCCCGCGCCTTTGTACGGGATGTGCACCATGCGCGCCTTGGTGATTTGATTAAACAACTCGCCGGTCAAGTTGCCGCTGGTGCCCAACCCTGGCGAGCCGTAATTGACTTTGCCCGGATTGGCCTGTGTATGAGCGATGAATTCCTTAAGGCTCCCCGTGGGCAGTGACGGGTGCACCACCAGCACAATCGCCACATTGACCAGATTCGAGATCGGCTCGAAATCCTTGATCGGATCGTACGCCAGGTTTTTATGCAGCGCCTGCGCGCTGGCATGCGTGCCGACATGGCCGACCACCAGCGTATAGCCGTCGGGCGCCGCGCGCGAACCGATTTCAGTGCCGATGATGCCGCCCGCGCCGGCGCGGTTATCCACCACCGCCTGCTGCCCCCAACGCTCGGTCAAGCGCTGTGCCACAAACCGCGCGGACAAATCCGAGGTGCTGCCGGGCGAACCGGTGATGATGCGGATAGGGCGATTCGGGTAGTTATCTTTCGGTTGTGCAAATGCCGCACTCGCCAGCAGCAATGTCGTCAAACCCAACGCTATGTTTTTCACGGATTCCCCCTTCACGCATCAATTAACTTTTGCCCCTGACGCAATTATCACCGGCGCAAACTTCTTAACCTCCGCGCGGATGAATTCGTCGAACTGTTGCGGCGTGGTGGGCTTGGGTAGCGCGCCTTGGGTGAGCATGCGTTCTTTCATTTCCGGCGCGGACAAGATGCGCACGATTTCCTTATTCACCGCGGTGACCACCGGGCGCGGCGTTTTCGCCGACACCAGCAAGCCATACCATTGATCGTATTCAAAGCCCGGCAAGCCCGCCTCGGCGAGCGTGGGCAGGTTGGGAAACAGCGGCGAGCGATTCGCCGTGCTCACCGCCAGCGCCAACACGCGGCCGGCTTTGACTTGCCCCATCGCCACCAGGATCGGCGCGAAATTAAACTGCACGCTGCCGCTCACCACATTGTTCAACGCATCGGGCGCGCCCTTGTACGGCACGTGCGTGGCCTTGACGCCCGCGGCGAGATTAAACATTTCGCCGTTGATTTGCGTACCGCTGCCGATGCCGGCGGAGCTGAAATTAATCGCGCCCGGTTTGCTCCTGATATACGCAATCAGCTCCTTGACCGACTTCGGGCCGAGCGTGGGCGACACGATCAGCAAGTTCGGCACGCTCGCCACTTGCGACACGCCGGCGAAATCCCGGATCGTGTCGTACGGCAGTTTGGAATACAGCGTGGCGTTGCCGGCGTGGCCGGTGGACACCATCATCATGGTGTGGCCATCGGGGTTGGCTTCCAGCACGACTTGCGAGGCGATGGTGCCGCCGGCGCTGGGCCGATTGTCGACCACCGTTTGCTGGTTCCAGGTTTTCAGAAACTCCTCGCCGATCCAGCGCGCGAGGATGTCGGTTTGGCTGCCCGGCGCGAACGGCACCAGCATGCGTATATTTTTGGTGGGGAATTTTTCTTGCGCCTGCGCAACGCCATAGCCCATTGCCAGCGCCGCACCCACGAAAATATTTAAGTATTTGATTTTAAACATTTTTTTCCTCAGGCTGATGAAACACCCAATTGCCGCGCCATCCAATCCGCCGACTGCGAACGCCAGCGGTAGCCGCGATTATTCGCCACATGATTGCCGTCGTCGAGCAACACAAATTCCACCGGCCCGCTGGCGGCGCGCGCGAGTTTTTCGCCGTCTTGCCAGGGCACGATGCGATCTTGTTTGCCGGCGACGATATAAAGCGGGCAGGTGATGTTTTGCGCGACACCTTTGAGCGTGAGTGTGGCGCCGTGGCGTTGCGCATCGGCCAGCGTTTTCTGATGCGCGCGCACGCGAAACGTTTCGCGCGACAGCTCGTTGAGCGAGGCCCAGTTGTCGCTCCAGTCGAACGGGCCGGAGAGCGAAATGCACGCCTTGACGCGCTTTTCAAACGCAGCCGCGCGCGGCGCGTAATAACCGCCGAGCGACACGCCCCACAGTCCGATACGCGTGCAATCCAAATCGCCGCGTTGCTCCACCCAATCCACCACCGCGCGCACCGCCACTTCGTAATCGCCGCGGATGCCCAGCTCGTACTCGGCCTCGCCCTGCCCCGGCCCGTCGAAGGCGAGGATCGCCATCCCGCGCGCGAGAAACGGTTCTTCGTAGGCGCCGGTTTCTTCTTTGGCGGAATCGAGTCCCATGCACATGATGACGATCGGCGGCTTCTCGATGCCAACCGGTTTACGCAATATGCCTTTGAACGAAGTTCCTTCAAACGGAATCGACACGCGCTCGCCCGGCGGGCGCAAATACGGCAGCGCTTTTTCGCGGCAGGCCACCGCCTTCAGATGCGCGGCTTTCATTTGCGCCACGTCCTCGACGAACACGAACTTGGCGAAGTGATAACACACCGCCGCGCGGTTCCAGTGTTCGCCCGCGGTCAACTTGTTGCCCGCGGCGTGCGCGTCGTTGCCCAGTTGTTCATGCACCGCCGCGCGCGCGCTCCACGCGCGGCACCAATCAGCCCACTGCGCGATACCGGCGGTGACTTCCTGAAAGTCGGTAAGCGGTACGCCGTTTGCGACAAAGCGCGGCGCCCAATGGTGTATGGCGGCTTCGACCCGTTTATCGGGCATGCTTTGCTCCTCGCCGGTTGGGGAAATTTTAGTTGCCGGCTTCCCGAAGGTAACTCAAATCAAAGTACTTCGCGGGACTCCCCTTGGGCGCGGTGAATTTTTCAGCGGCCCACACCAAGTCCATCACCTGCCGCACCCCGTCCTCGGTGACTTGCGGCCGCGGCTGCCGGTAGACGGTGTTCAAAACGCGCTGCGCGGCATCGGCGGGGGTATTCAAACGCGCGGGCAGCAACTCGATCGCCCGGGTGTGGTTGGCCGCATCCTGCAGCCAGGCATAGGCGCGGTTAAAGCCTTTGATAAACGCAATCAACTCCGCCTTGTGCGCTTGCGCCCACGCGCGGCGCGTGGCGGAAACCGGCCCCGGATAGGTCGGGAAAAATTCACTGGAACTGCCCAGGCTTTTGAACCCCGCCGCGATCAGATTCCGATCGAACGGCGGGTTCAAAAAACACGCCGAGCCCTCGCCCGCTTTCATCGCGTCAAAGCGCTCTTGCGAGCCGCCGACATTTTTGAAATGCGTATCGCTTTCGGCCAGGCCATAGCGCGCGAATAGCGTTTTGAGCATCAGCGAATAGCCGGTGCGCGCATCGTCGACGATGATGGTTTTGCCCTTGAGATCGGCCACCGTGTTGATGTCCTTGGCGACGACGAGTGATAACGCCGGCGCGTGCGACTGGCCCATGAAAATAAACAAATCCGCACCCAGCTCGACGCCACGCACGATGTGATCAACTTGCTGAAAGCCGATATCGAACTCGCCTTTTTTAAGCGCGTCCAGTTGTTTGATCGACAAGCCGGTCACGGTGATATCGACGTCGATGCCGGCGTTTTTCCAGAATCCCATCGACTGCGCGATATAGACCGGCCAAGTGTTCACACCTTCGGAAATTAATGCTAGCTTGATCATATGCAAAATGTCTAGTGGCTGGTTTGTCCGCAACACCTGCGGCATGAAACGCGCTGGCGCCGCGACCGTTGCGCGTTAAAGACTCCAAAAATCGCAGCGGCGCATTCTAGCAGCGCCGCTTGCGGCTGAACATCCCGCGGCCGCTAAAAAATACGCGGCGACAAAGGCTTGCCGCAATCAACTCGCAAATCGCTTCAGTTGTGACAAGCAAATTACAACGCGCGCGCCATCGCGTGCAGCGTTTTCTCAAACGAATCAAGGACAAAGCGGCCCGCCCTTTCTAAACTAAAATGTACGCACTTGATTTTATTGGTATTTTTATAAAACCATCCAAGTCCAGGGCTATGCACAAAAACTGTGGATAACCCTGTGCAAAATGCCGCGGGGAGCGCCGCGAACAACGGTGCCGCTTGAACTTAGGTTGCGACGCCTAAAATTTGAGCGCCGCGCGCTAACGTTTCAACACACCGAGCAGGTTGTAAAAATCGTCGGTCCACACGCGAAACGCCGGATTTTCAGCGAGCGGCTCGGCCGCGGACTTGATCTTTTCAGATGCAAGCAGCGCGCGATTGCGCGAAACGATGATTTGATCGGTGGAAGACAGCCAATAATCCGCGCCGGTGCTGTTGGCGTTGTCCGGCTCATCGCTCACCAGTACTGCTTGCATGCCAACGCCAGCGGCAAGCCGCTCCACCACCGGCGCGATGCTCACATAACGGTTGGTCGCCTGAAACACGATCACGCCATCGGGCGCAAGATGCCTGACATACGCCGCCATCGCTTCACGCGTCAACAAATGCATCGGGATCGAGCCGCCGGAGAACGCGTCGATCGCCAGCAAATCGAATTGGCGCGGCGTTTCGCGTTCGAGCGTCAGACGCCCGTCGCCCAAGGCGATTTCGATCTGCGTGCCCGCATCGCGTGCCGCGCTCAAAAACGAAAAATCGCTCAGCGCCACCGCCGCCACTTGCGGATCGATTTCGTAAAAGCGAAACGTGTCGCCCTTGCGCGAGTAAGCCGCGATGGCGCCCGCGCCCAGCCCGACCACGCCCACGCGCAGCGGCCCCTCGTTGTGAAACGCCCGCAAGCTCGCGAGCGCGCGCCCGTAACCGCTGGTGGGGCCGAAATAAGTCGACGGCGTGCGCGCACCCGACGGCGTGAGCAACTGCCCGCCGTGGTTGATCCCGCCGTGATACATCACGCGAAACGGCACCGGGTCGGTGTAGTCGCGCGTGCGAACCACGCCGTAAAAATTGCGCACCATGACGCGCACGCCGCTCGTGTATTCGGCGACATTCATGAACACAAAGCCGGTGGTCACGCACACCACCACGAAGGCGAGAAAGGTCAGCCAGCGCTCGGCCGCCAGCGCGCTCCACGCGAGCAAAAACGCGCAGGCCACCAGCACCATGCCCAGTTCGAAATAGCCCTTGAGCAACAGCGGCGCGGCGATTGCGATCAGCAGCGCACCGAGCGCGCCACCGATGGAGATCATCAAATAAAACGTCGTCAAATAACGCGGCGCGGGGCGCATGCGATAAAGCTCGCCGTGGCAGAACATACAGCACACGAACAAGCCCGCCGCATACAGCGGGGCGGCGAAATAAAGCGCCAGCGAATCGGAGTACCACGCCATCGCCGGCAGCGCCGCCGCCACCAACGCGATGAACATCGGCCGCACGTACCAGCGCGGATGATCAAAGCACAAAATAAAGGTGATCAAATACAGCGACAGCGGCACGATCCACAAAAACGGAATCGAGGCGATGTTTTGGGTGAGATGATTGGTGATGCCCAGCAGCAGGCACGAGCCCATCGCCGAGTAGACGATCCAGGCAAGACGTTGCCCGAGCGATGGCGGCGCGGCGATATCACCCGCCATCTCGCGCGCCGGCGCGGCGATATCCCCCGCCGCGCGCGCGCTCACCCAGGCGGTGAAGCCGCACAACAGCGCGAACAGGCCGTACACGGCCGACCAACCATAAGATTGCAGGGTGCTCGGCAGCCACGGCTCGATCAGCACCGGATAGGACAGCAGCGCCAGCAGCGAAGCGAAGTTCGATAACGCAAACAGCCGGTAGGGCACCGCGTGTTTATAGTGGCGCCAGTACCACGCTTGCAGCAGCGGGCTGGTGGACGACAGCAAGAAGTATTGCAGTCCGATGGTGACGCCCAGCAAGGCGAGGATGGTGACGATAGGCGCCATGCCTTCGTCGCCCGGCTTCCAGCGCACATCGGGAATAATCGGCAGCAGCAGCAAACTCAGCGCAAGCAGCGCGAGATGCAGTTTGGCCTGAGTGCGCGGGCTTAAGCGGCGCGAGGTCCAGTCGGCATAGGCATAACCGGCAAGCAACATGCTTTGGAAAAATACCAGACACACCGCCCACACCGATGCTCCGCCGCCAAACCACGGCAAAATTTGCCGCGCGATAATCGGCTGCACCAAAAACAACAAAAACGCGCTTAAAAAAATGGTCCCGGCGTATAAAGCCATCCGATTACCTAAGTATTTGATTTAATTGAATATTTTTTTATCACATCGGACGATTAAAGCGTCGCTCCCGTGTGGCGCGGCGAGCATATCACGCCGGCGGCGTTACCACCGTGCCGGATGCGTTAACTCGCTTAGTCAAAGCCACGTAGTCAACTTTGCCATTACCCAACAACGGCAATTCCGGCACCTGCACAATGCGCCGCGCGGTGGTGAGATCGGTGGCGCCCGCGGCGCGCACCGCACGTGACAGCGCGGCGCGATCGAGCGCGGGATCAGTGGTGAACAACACCGTGCTCTCCCCCAGCCCCGCCACTTGCTCAAGCACCGCGGCGTGCTGGAATTGGGGTGAAGCGGCGAGCGCCGCCTGCTCCAGCACATCGAGCGACACCATCTCGCCAGCGATTTTGGCAAAGCGCTTGGTGCGGCCAATGAAACTGACAAAACCATCGGCATCGACACACACGATATCGCCGGTGTCGTGCCACCCCTCGCCCGCGGCGGAACGCGGCGGCTTAAACACGCCGGGGTCGTCGCGCAGCCAATAACCGCTCATCAGATTGGGCGCACGCACGTGCAGCACACCGCCGGCGGCAATGCCCGGCAGCGGGAACAAATGGTATTCGACGCCGGGCAAAAACAAGCCCACGCTGTCCTTGCGATACGCCAGCGGCGTGTTCAACGACATCGCCGGGCCGCACTCGGTGGCGCCATAACCTTCAAGCAAGCGCACGCCGAATTTCTCCTGCCACAAGCGCGCCACTTCGGGATTTAATTTTTCACCGCCGGTGATGACCTTGCGCAAACCCTGAAAATCGCCGGGCTCGGCTTGGCGCCCGTAGTGGCCCAAAAAGGTGCTGGTACCGAAAAAAATCGTCGCGCCGGTTTCGTACACCAGTTTGGGGATGGTGCTGTAACGCAGCGGCGAGACGTACAAAAAAAGCGGCGTGCCGGTGGTCAGTGCGAACAACGCCCCCGCCACCAGCCCGAAGGTGTGATAAAGCGGCAGCGCGGTGAAAAATTTATCATCGGGGCCGCAGTCGATCACCGCGCGCATTTGCGCAAGATTCGCCAGCATCGCCGCGTGCGATAACACCACGCCCTTGGGCACGCCCTCGGAGCCGGAGGTGAACAACACCACCGCGGGGTCTTTGGCGCTGACCTTGAGCGCGACGCCGCGCGGGCGCCATAGCGCATAGCCCATCAGCCACAGCTTGTCCGCCAGCGTGAAACGTTCGCGCAGATCCTCGACGTAGATAATGCGCAGGTCCGCGAACGATTGCTCCAGGCCGGTGATTTGCAGAGCCTCCAAAAAACGGCGTGAAGTGATGACCAGCCGCACCTTCGCCACCGCGCACGCCTCGCGCATTTTTTCAACGCCCGCGCTGTAGTTAAGCATGGCGCACACGCGCCCCCCTGGCGGTAAGGCCGAACAACAGGGCGATCGTGGTGGAAATGCTGGGCATTAATATGCCGACGGTTTCACGCGGCATGGTTTCGCGTTCAAGCAAGCGGCCCAGCGCCAGCGCCGCCTTTAGCAGCTTGCCGTAGGTTTCCGGTTCGCGGCGCGCATCCTCGATGATGCGTTTACGCCGCCCGTAAAGCGCGGCCGCATCGAGGAACGCCTCATACAGCGTGCCATTCACATCGACCGGCACCACGACATTGTCCAGCCAGCCGGCCAGCAAACCGGCGGCTTCCAGCACTTGCATGGGGCTGCCGTTGGAGCTCACCCGGCCCTGCGGAAAAATCACCGCCACCCCGCCGCCGCGCACATGGCGCACCACGGCGCGCAAACGCTGCGCATCCGCAGCCTCAACGACTACATGTGGCACGCACCGCAGCAGCAGGCGCGGCCACCAGGTTCGAAGCATTTCCGGCGTTGGCACCAGCAGCGGCTCGCGCGGCAGCAACAAGGCCAGTAACACGCCGTCCAGCGCGGATTCCGCGTGCGCAACCAAAAGTTGCGGCCCGCCGGCGAGCGCACCGCTCACCCGCACGCGCAACAGCGTACGCAGCAGCCAGCGCACCAATCCACGCATGTCAATAGCTAAAGGCGCGCGAAATCAAATCGCCGGCACACGCGATAGGCACCAAGCGCAGGTTACTCGACAGCAATCCACACCTCCTCCCAGGCCCCCTTGTTGTGGGCCAGTAAAGCATAGCCCGGGCCTTAGCATGTCTTACGAATGTAAATATATTGTGATTCTATCTGCAAAACAGATTTTTCGAATATTTTACAGATTTCTCCAATAAGTGTGATGTAAGTAATTGTATTTATGACTTTAATAAAAATCTACCAAACGAGTAGATTTGATTTTCTCGTTTGGTCTGCGTCTAATCTTGACACTGCCGCGGCACAGCCGCGGTAGATCTTGGCGTTCAGTCTGACTCGTTTTTTGAAATCGGGGATAAATCATGGATATACGTGTACCTGCGGCGGTGCAGCAAGCTCGCCTACAGCCAGCAGTTTGTTCGACCAATGCGGCGGTCGAATTTGAATTTTCGCCGCAACTCACCGCGCGTTTTGACAAAACCACGCGCTCGCTTTGGTCGCGCTGGTCGGCGCATCCGCGGCCTTGCTTTTCGCCGCCGCTGCTGGCGGAACTGCGCGGATACTGCGATTTCGTGGCGCAAAGCGGCGGCACCGTTACATGCGATGCCGAGGTTATGCCGATCGAATACACAGTATTGGCCTCGGATACGCCGGGGATATTCAACTTGGGGGGCGATCTCGATTTGTTCAAGCAATTGATCGCCGCACAGGATCGCCAGGGTTTGTTGCGTTACGGGCGCGCGTGCATCGACGTGCTTTATCGAAACTATATTGGCCACGAGCTGCCGCTCTCCTCCATCTCGCTGGTTCAGGGCGAATGTCTGGGCGGGGGCTTCGAAGCCGCATTGTCGAGCGACATCATCATTGCCGAAAAAAGCGCGCGCTTCGGCTTCCCGGAGGTGCTGTTCAATTTATTCCCCGGCATGGGCGCCTATAGCTTTTTAGACCGCAAGATCGGCCGCAAATTAACCGAAGACATCATCAGCAGCGGCCGAATTTACAGCGCCGATGAAATGCTGGCGTTGGGCGTGGTCGATGTCGTGACGGAAGACGGCGCCGGCGATCAGGGCGTCCACGATCTGATCAAGCAACGCAGCCGCAGCCGTAACGGCTTGGCTGCGCTTGCTGCAGTGCGCAGGCGCGTGCACAGTATTACGTTTGAGGAGTTGATGGACGTGGTACAAATATGGGTCGATGCCGCATTGCGCCTGAATGTTCGCGATCTGAAACTCATGCAACGCTTGGTGTCGCGCCAAAATGGCTTGGGCGCGCCGGCTCAATCCGCCCACATCCACTAAGTTAAGGGGAACACCCGCCCGTGCAACCATTCGAAACCAATCCGCCTACGCCGATGGCGCGCGCACCCGCCGCTTCGGCGTCGAGCCAAGAATACAGCATACACGAAGCCTCCAAATTGCTGGGCGTTCCCATCCCCAAGCTGCGCCGCTGGGACCAGCAAGGCGTGCTGGTCGCGGTACGCACCGAAGGCGGCCATCGCCGCTACCCCAAGGATTTGATCGACCAAATCGCCAGCACCAGCAGCAGCGACAGCCGGGTCACCAACGAACTCGCGTCGGCGAAAAAAGCACTCGCCGAAAAGGGGCGCATTATCCAGTTGCTGGTCGAAAGCGAAGGCCGTTATCGCGATCTGGTTGAAACCTCGCACGATTTGATCTGGGCCACCGACGCGCAAGGCAGCTTTACCTATCTGAATAACGCGGCCCATGAAATTTTCGGCATGGCCCCCAACGATTTGCTGGGCCGCTGCTTTTTCGACTTCGAGGTGCATGACGCGCATATCGCCAACCGCCG
>VGIF01000087.1 GCA_016868015.1 Betaproteobacteria bacterium | reverse complement strand
GCCCAGCACATCACCGATGAAAAGGTGTGCACGCGCGCGCTGCCGCGCAGTTCCCACAGCCCGGCGTCGGGTTGATCGTGACAGCGCCTGGCTTGTTCGCCCAGCGGCTCGAGCCGGTGAAACAGCGCCTCATCGCCGCGCCGCGCCAGGCGCTGGTCGAAAAAAATATGGGTCGCGGCGAGGATCGCCGAGCCATACACATCGTGCTGCACTTGGCGGTACGCCAGGTTGCCGATACGTACCGGCCCCATGCCGCGATAACCCGGCAGCGCCGGCACTTCGCACTCGGTCAGTTCGGCGCGGCCGTCGATGCCGTAGACCGGCTGCAGCGGGCCGTAATCGGCGCCCGCCGCGATGTTGGTGATGTAGTTCAAGTAACGCTGCAAAGTGCGGGTGGCGCCCAAGCGGTTTAACGCGTTGACCACGAAGTAACCGTCGCGCAGCCAGCAATATCGATAGTCCCAGTTGCGGCCGCTGCCGCGCGCCTCGGGGATCGACGTGGTCATCGCCGCGACGATGGCGCCGGTATCGTCATAGGTGTTGAGTTTGAGCGTGATGGTGGCGCGAATCACCGCTTCTTGCCACTCGAAGGGGATCGCCAACACGCGCACCCATTCGCGCCAGTATTGCGTGGTTTCGCCCAGAAAATGGCGCCCGGTTTCGGCCACCGAGCCTTGCACGGTTTCGTCGGGACCCAACAGTAGCGTTATTGCGTCATCCAGGTAAAACGGTGTCTCCTGCAAAATCGCGGTGAGCGAGGCATCGGTGGTGAGCCGCAACGTCATCGCCGGCGCGACATAACGAATGTGGTTGCTGCCCCAGGTGACTTCCGGGCGCGCGGCGCCGTTGTTACACGCCGGGCGCAGCCGTATCGTCAAGCGCGGACTGCCGCTGACACGCCGCACGCGCCGCACCAACATCATCGGCCGGAACAAGCGCCCGTATTGGCCAAAACGCGGCGCAAAGTCGGTGATTTCCAGGGCTCCGCCGTGGCGATCGTACAAACACGTTACCAGCGTAGCGGTGTTTTCGAGATAGCGTTGTTCGCTGCGCTCGCAATCGATGAGATCAATGGCGAAAAAACCATGGTCGTCCTGGTCCTTCAGCAGCGAGCAAAATACCGGGTCACCGTCAAAGCGCGGAAAACAAGCCCACGTGATGGTGGCGCGCGCATCCACCAGCGCGCCCACGGTGCAGTTACCGATCAAGGCCAGATCGAGCGTTTTCATCGATTCCTCTTCGCGCGGATGGGCCGCGCGTGATCAAGCGCGCCCTTTAACCAGCGCCGCACCGCCGCCACGTCGGGCAGGCGAAAGCGGGCGCAACTCGCGCCCGCGCCCACTTTAATGGAAATGCCATCGGATTTGTTGACTTCGGCAAAGCCGTGTTCGTCGCTCAAGTCGTCGCCGATGAACACCGCGCGCCGCCCCTTGAACGGCGATTCGGCCAGATATTCGGTGACCGCGGTGCCTTTGTCGATGCCCGCGGGTTTGACTTCGGCCACGCACTTGCCGTGTTGCACTTGCAGCGCGGTGCCCGCGCCGGCGGCGAGTTGTTGCATCAGTTGCCGCGCGTATGCTTCAAGCTGCGGCGCCAGTCGATAATGCAGCGCGAGCGTCAAGCCCTTGTCTTCCAGCAGCAACCCGGCATGGCGTTCGAGCACCGGTGCCAGCGCTGCTTTAATGGCGAACTTGGCCTCGGGGGGCGCGGCGTGTATCCACAGCCGGCCGGCGGCGTCGCGCCGTTCCAGACCGTGTTGTCCGGCGAGCGGCACGCGCAGCGCGCCCAGGCGCCGATCCAAGTCCGACAGCGCGCGCCCGCTCACCAAGGCGATGGCGCCGCCGCTTGCCTGATGCAGCCGCGCGATCAAATCGAGCAAGGCCGCGTCGACCTGCGCCGCGTCGGGCGTGTCGGCGATATCGATCAAGGTGCCGTCGACGTCGAGAAAATACGCCCACTTAACGCTTGCCGGCGGCAGCGCTGCCTCACCCTGGGCCATCGGCGCCGTTGCCGTTGTTATCACGGCTGGTTTTTTCCAGCACGCGCCCGCGGCGGCGCATGGCCGCGGCATCGAGCAGCATGCGGCCCGCCCAGCGATAGACGTTGAATTCGGCGATCAGCCCGCGCATCAGCCGCATGCGGTCGCGTTGTTCCTGCAGCGGCATGGTGAGCGCCAGATGCAGCGCGCCGGCGCATTGGTCGGTGTCGTAGGGGTTGACGATCAATGCTTCGGGCAGCTCGCGCGCGGCGCCGGTGAACTGCGACAGCAGCAGCACCCCCAGGTGGTCGTCGCGCGAGGCGACAAATTCCTTGGCCACCGGGTTCATGCCGTCGTGCAGGCTGCTGACGAAGCACAGTTCGGCCGCGCGGAAATATTCGTAGACCTCGCGCGGCTCGTGGTGTTCGACGCGCAGCAGGATCGGCGCAATCGGGGCGGGCTCGCCCGTCGTGGCCTGGGTGAAACGTTCGTTGATGCGCTGCGCGGTGGCGCGTACCTGCGCTCCGTGATGCTGGTATTCCTCGATGCCGGTGCGCGAGGGCGCGGCGATTTGCACGAAGGTGAAACGCCCGATCCATTCCGGATTGAGTTCCAGCAAACGCTCAATCGCGCGAAAGCGCTCGATGATGCCTTTGGTGTAATCCAGCCGCTCGATGCCCACGCCGATTTTGTGCGCCGGCGGCAGATGATTGAGGCGGCGGATGGCGTCGCGGCAATCGGCCACCGGCTTTTGCAGCATTTCCGGCGCCGGCGGCCACGCCACCGAAATCGGGTAGCGGCGCACCGCGGTGAGTTTGCCGCCAAGCGACACGGTAAACGCCTCACGATCCACGCGCGCTTCGAGAAAACGATCCACGGTATCGACGAAATTATTGCAATGCGACTGCGTGTGAAAGCCCAGTATACTGCTGCCGAGCAAGCCGGTGATGACTTCATCGCGCCACGGGCAAATCGAAAATGATTCGGGGTTGGGCCAGGGGATGTGCCAGAACATGATGATGGTTGCATCGGGCAAGAGCTCGCGGATCATTTGCGGCAGCAAGGCGAAATGATAATCCTGCATCAGCACGATGGGGTCTTTGGTTTTGGCTTCCGCCACCGCGGCTTGCGCGAACTTGCGGTTGACCGCCACGTAATGCGTCCAATCGCTTAAACGAAACGTCGGCCGCACGTGCGCTATGTGACACAGCGGCCAGATACCCTCGTTGGAAAAACCGTAGTAGTAGCCCGCTTCTTCCTCGGCGCTGAGCCACACACGGCGAATCTGATATGAGGGTTTCTCCGGCGGCACGGCGACGCGGTCATTGGCGTCGACCACCTCGCGATCGGCCGAGCCGCTGCCGTGCGCGATCCAGGTGCCGGAAACCGCGCGCATGATGGGTTCGAGCGCGGTCACCAGGCCGCTCGCCGGGCGCTGCACCTCGATGCCCTCGCCGCGGCGCTGATGAATGTACGGTTCGCGGTTGGAAATCACGATCACGTCTTCACCGCGCAAATCGCCGCGCAGGATGCCGCGCAGGGTTTCGGGTGTCCAGTTGATTTGCGCGGCATCGCGCGCGTGGGTTTGCGCCTCGAGCTCGCTCACCAGTCGGTGCAAATCGCGCGCGATCGGCCGCAGTTCGCGTGGGCCTTGGCTCACCGCTTCGCCGCGTGGCCGTAGCGAAAGTGTCGGTCCGTGCAGCAGGGCGCGCATGCTCGCCATCCATCCGCGCCAGGAGAGTTGCGCGACGACGACAGTGATCAGTGAAATCACCGCCGCCAGGCCCATGAAAAAGAAAAAGATGTAGCGCTTGGTTTCTTCAATGCGCCGCGTGACAAAACTCATGTCATGCACCAGCACCAGCGTGCCGCCGGGCAGGGTTTCGCTGGTCAGGGGCCGCACCGCGACGTGCAGCGGCCCTTCACTGCGTGGCAGCAATGCAGCGGCGCCATCGCCCCATCGATCGAGTTGACCACAGCGGATTTCCGGCGGCAGCCAGCGGCTGGCGAGCGGCGCGCCGTCCTTCACGGCGCAGTAGCCCACGGCGTAAAGCCGTTCGTCTTGCGTGATGCGATTAAAAAAATCGACGATTCTGGTTTCGCGGCCTGCTTCGAGCTCATCCTTGAGCGGATCTTGCACGGCGTTGACGATGAGCCCGACGCGATGCTCCAGATCGCGCACAAACCAGCGCAGCGTTAATTGGTCCACCAGCGGGATCACCGCGTAGGCGACGCCCGCCAGCACCAACAGCAGCGGCAAGACAAAACGTAATGACAACTTCATGCAAAGGTCTCCGCGGGCGTCGCCAATTGAGGAATTTAGAGCTCAACCGGTAGAAAAACTGGACCGGGCGAGGCTGAACGTCAGACGCAGCGCGATTTATCGCGCGCGGCAAACATTCGGGATTAACGGTGGTAATTCGACGGTTTGCCGACGGTTTGTCGGCGAATAGCAGCGGCGAGGCGAGCCGCAATCAAATTTTGACATGGCGCGCAACGGCAAGTTTCGCAATTCGCTTCCAGTTCCGTTCGCGTCGAGCGCGATGCTAGCGCGCTAGCGGCGCAAAAACAATTCCGGATCCACGTACGTGCCATTCAGTAACACACCCCAATGCAGATGCGGCCCGGTGACCAGCCCGGTTGCGCCCACCGCGCCCAGCAGTGCGCCGCGCTCGACGATTTCACCCTCTCTGACGTCGATGCGGCTTAGGTGTATGTAGACGGTGATGAAGCCCTGGCCATGGTCGACAAACACCGATTGTCCGGCGTAAAAAAAATCGCCGATGTGGACCACGCGGCCCGCCGCCGCCGCGCGCACCGGCGCGCCGGTGGGCACCGCCACGTCGAGCCCGGCATGCGGCGCGCGCTCCTGGCCGTTTAACACGCGGCGCAGTCCAAAGCGCGCCGACAGTCGCCCCACCGATGGCAGATCGAGCGTGAGTGTGGCCGGCGCGGCATCGCTCCAGTGTTCGCGGGCCTTGACGATGATCGGCACTTCGCGTTCGATGCGCTCCTGATCGGTTTTCGAGGGCTGCAAAAAACGTGGATTGATTTTCAGGTGCTGCGCGGGATATGCCTTGGCTTTGACCTCGAACGCGGTGGTGAAGTCTAGCTTGATGCCGCCATTCTCGACCACGCCGTGCAGTTTGTGCGGGCCGGGCGTGGCATCGAGCGCAATACCCACCAACGCATAAAAACCTTCAGATGTGCGCAGCGTGAGCACGCGTTTGTCGTTGAACGTCACGCTTGCGACTTGCGAATCGGCTTCGCCGAGCTTGACCACCGCAACACCGCCGGGATACGGCGCGTGCATTGGATGCGCGAAGAGCGGTCGTGGTTGAGCGTGCGCGGCGAAGTTGACGAGCGCCAGTAGTACGCTCAGCCCCAGTGCAGTGAATAAACTTAAGTATTTGATTTTATTCAATATTTTTATAGCGATTGGTTGACGAACCTCGGCGGAAAAATGCTGGCGCGGAATCGTTCGCGTGAAAATACTCAACACGCGCAGCGTACCACGGCTCACCCATTGCACCACACACAAAACGATTCGCGCGGAAATTTTTGATCGACAGTCACAGTGTTGTGTTTCGGAATTGTGATGCTCGTGCAATCGCACGAGCGCAATACCCAAGACTAAGGACATCATCATGTTGATACCCAGCCCGTCCCGTACGCGCCGCGTGGTTTGCAATGGCTGTGCGAATGTCGCCAAAACCCTCGCACAAATGTTCAAAGGAAGCAACGATGACCGATAGCCTGAAACTGCTTTCACCCGCCATCGGCGAGCCCGTCACTGTTAACCCCGCCACCGGCCAGCCACCCCGCTGGAAAATGGCGCTCGATGTCGAGCGCTGCATCGGCTGCCACGCCTGTTCCGTCGCCTGCAAAGTCGAAAACAATGTGCCGCTCGGCCGTTTTCGCACCAAGGTTTATCACTGGGAGCACGGCAAATTCCCCAACGTCAAACGCGCGTTTCTGCCCACACTGTGCATGCAGTGCGAAGACGCGCCGTGCTTGAAACCGTGTCCGACCAAGGCGATCAACCGCTTGGCCGATGGCATTGTGCGCATCGATCCGGACAAATGCGATCACGACGGCAGTTGCGAAACCGCTGCCCGTACGCGGCGATCGGCTGCGATAACAACGACGTGGCCGACAAATGCGATTTCTGTTCGCAGCGCTTGAGCGTGGAGCTGGAGCCGGCGTGTGTCGAAACCTGCCCGGCGGAAGTGTTTCACTTCGGCGACGCCAACGATCCGCAATCGCCGTATTCGCGCTTCATGGCCAAGCACGGCGCCAAAACCGCGGTGCTAAAACCCGAGGAAAAAACCAAGCCGTCGGTCGCCTACAAAGGGCACGAAAAGGCGATGGAGAAAAAATTCCCAAGGGCCGCGTGCACGATCCGTATTCGTATGAAATCGAAACCTGGGCGCAGTTGCAAGGAGAGTTCCCGCGGCGCCGGCGCGTGATGTGGGCGAAGGTGGAGCCGGCGAAAAACACGGTGGGGTACAAGCCCAACCCTGGTGGCGTAGGCACGGGAGGTAAAGCATAAAACGTCGCCAATTTATTAAGCGCGGTTTCGGCGCGCTGTCCACGCTCGCGCTGGGCAAAACCATATTGCTCGCGCCCAACGACGCCAACGCGCAGTTCTTCGGTTAGAAGAAAACCGAACTCATCGGCCAGCGCAAAGCGGTGCGCCGTGCCAACGGCAAGGGGCGTCTCAAAAACGATTACACCAAGGCCAAAATCGTAAAAAGCGTGTGCTTGAACTGCTCGACGGTGTGCGGCATCGAGGGCTATGTCATCGACGGCAAGTTGGTCAAAGTCGGCGGCAACCCGCTCGACCCCAACAACGGCAAATCGTTGTGCGCCAAGGGGCAAAGCGGGCCGACTATCAACAATTACCCGAAGCGGCTGCTGTTCCCGTTAAAGCGCGTGGGCAAACGCGGCGAAGGTAAATGGCAGCGCATCACCTGGGATGAAGCGCACAATGAAATCGCGCGCCGCATCCGCAAGGCCATCGACGACGGTAAGCCCGAGGAGGTGGCGATCCAGATCGGCCGTTCGCGTATCGGCGAGGAAATGGGGCGCTTTTTAAACGCCATCGGCTCGCCCTCGCTGTTTAATCACCGCGTGCTGTGTTCCTCGAATAAGCGTGCGTCGAATTACGTGAGCCTGGGTGAAACCGATTGGGAGTCGGGTGATTTCGAGCGCAGCAAATATATCCTCGATTTCGGCGCCAACGTCTACGAGGCGCACCAAGGCGCGATTCATGCGTGCAAACGCATTATTCGTGGGCGTTACGACAATGGCGAGAAGTTCGTGTACTTCGACGTGCGCTTGTCGAACACCGCGGGCCGCGCCGACGAATGGTTTTGCCCCACGCCGGGCAGCGACGGCGCGATCGCGCTGGCGATGGGCAACGCCATCATGATGGCCAATAAACACGACGCGAAATGGCTCGACACCTGGAGCAACGTCAACGCCGCGGATTTGAAAGCGTGGATTTCGCGTTACACGCCGGAGTGGGCCGAGCAAGTCTCCGGCATCAAAGCCGCGGACATACGGCGCGTGGCGTTGGAGTTCGCGGCGGCAGCACCCGCCGCGGTGGCGTTCACCAATCGCGGTTCAGGGGCGCACTACAACGGTTTTAACAACGACCGCGCGGTGATCTTGTTAAACGCAATCGTCGGCAGCATCGGCAAGGTTGGCGGTTACTGCTACACCTTCGAGCCCACGCGCGTGCCGCAGACGGTGTTCCCGCAGCCGCAGCCGCGTCCGCCGGCGGCCAAGGCGCGCAGTGAAATCGAGAACCCGCCCGAAGGGCCGCTCGCCAACAAATGGCAGCGCATGAAGGTGGGCGAGATTGTCTATCAATACATCAAGGAAGGCCGCGGCAAAATTCAGGTGTTTTTGTCCTACACCGTGGCTTCGCCGCAGACCCGGCCCGAGGGGCGCAAGTTGACGGTGGATGTGTTGTCGGACGAAAAGCTGGTGCCGTTTCACGCGTGCTCCGACATCGTTTACTCCGAGCAGGCGCACTGGGCAGACATGATTTTGCCCGATGCCAGCTACATGGAGCGCTGGGGCTTTGACACCCGCAACAACATGGCGCTGCGCGATTACGTGACGCTGCGTCAGCCGATTGTGCCGCCGCCTGGCGAGTGCAAAAGCTTTGTCGATACCATGATCGACGTCGCCAAGCGTATCGGACCGGAGACGGCAAAGTATTTCCAGTTCAAGGATCACGAGGATTGGATACGCCAGCGTTGTGCGGCGCTGACCAAGCGCGTCAAGGAAGACGGCTTCGAGTACATGCAGAAAACCGGCGTGTGGCAGGATATGTCCAAGCCCAAGTACTACGAACTATACAATTGGGACTTGAGTGCCGCGGAAGTGAAAGGCACGCGCGTGGATGAGGCGACGCAGATCATTTACCGCAAAGCCGCCGATGGGCGAGAAACGGCGGTGGGCATCCAAATCGACGGCAAGCCTAAACGCGGGTTCGCCACGCCCTCACGCAAATTCTCGGTGTATCACCCGGATATCGAGGACGCGGCCAAGCAGACGGGCTTCACAGAGGATTTCCAAAACGGTATACCTGAGTATTTCCCGGTGCCGTCGATCGCCAACATGAAGCCCGATCAGTTGCACTTGATCACCTTCAAGTGGAACGTGCACACGCAGGGCCGCACGCAATCGCAAAAGTATTTAAGCGAAATCGTGCACCACAACCCGATGTGGATACACAGCGACACCGCGGCCCGCCACGGCATCCGCAGCGGTGATCTGGTGGGGATCACCACCTATCGGCCCTACGGGCACATGATAAAAGGCGGCGGCCAAGTGTTGGGCCGCGCGGTGATCCCCGCGTTTGTCACCGAGGGCATCCACCCGCGCGTGCTGGCGGTATCGAACACCTTGGGTAACCCGTGGCACGGCCGCGCGTCGACCGCTGGTATTGCGCGTTTTCGCACCAGCGCTAGTTGCGGTAATGTTCGATACTCGTGACCGTTCATCAGGGAGTGCACATCATGTCAGTCATCTTAGGTGCCGGCGAACACCGTTACGAAGTCATCGACAACTGGGCCAAGCTGCCGCCGGGCTGGAGCTTCAAGGACGTGGGCGCGGTAGCATGTGACAGCAACGATCAAGTGTATGTGTTCAACCGCGGCGAGCATCCAATGATGGTGTTCGACCGCGACGGCAATTTTTTGCGCTCCTGGGGCGAAGGCCAGTATCCGCGCGCGCATGGTTTGTTCATCGATGTCGACGACACGCTGTATCTCACCGACGACGGCGGTCATGTGGTGCGCAAGACCGACACCATGGGCAAAGTGCAGCTCGAACTCGGCACGCCGGGCCAGCCGCAGCCCTACATGAGTGGGCTGCCGTTTCACCGCTGCACGCATACGGCGCTGTCGCCCAAGGGCGAAATTTATGTGTCCGATGGTTACGGCAACGCCAAGGTCCACAAGTATGCGCCCGATGGCAAATATCTATTTTCGTGGGGCGAGCCGGGCACCGACCCGGGGCAGTTCAACATCGTGCACAACATCGTCACCGACCGCGATGGCTGGGTGTATGTCGCCGACCGCGAAAACTATCGCGTGCAAGTGTTCGACGGCAACGGCAAGTTTGAGGCGCAGTGGAACAACATGCATCGGCCGTGCGGCTTGTTTTGCAACCGCGGCGCTATTGGTGTTAGCGGCGCGCAACCGACGTTTGTCATCGGCGAGTTGGGTTCCGGCGCGCGTGTCAATCGCAATCACCCCGGCATCGGCCCGCGCATCACCATCGTCGATAAACACGGCAAGGTGATCCAGCGCTTGGGCGGGCAAGACGGCCCCGGCAACGTCGCCGGCAAATTCATCGCGCCGCACGGCGTGGCGCTGGATTCGCACGGCGATATTTACGTCGGCGAAGTGAGCTTCACCGACTGGCCGACCACGCACCCGGATGAGCCGATACCGGCGAATTTGCGTTCGTTGCAGAAATTGCGGCGGGTGAAGTAACCGCGGCGATGATCGGTCGCCTGTGGTAATATTTGTATACTTTGTATACAGGAGGCACGCATGAGTGAACCGGTGACACTTCGGCTTGACGTTTTAACTCGCAAGCGGCTTGACAAGCTGGCCAAAGCCACCGAGCGTAGCCGCGCCGCGTTGGCGGCGGATGCGGTGCGGCAGTTTATCGAAGTGAATGAGTGGCAAATCGCAGCCATTGGCAAAGGCGTGCAGCAGGCCGACCGCGGGCAGTTTATAGACCACGCCAAGCTGAAAGCCAAATGGGAGAAAAAGCTTGCGGCTGCGATGGACAAAGCTCGCTGAGCAAGACCTCGGCCACATCGCTGCCTACATCGGTCAGGATAGTCCGGCCGCGGCGGCGCGGGTCGTGCTGGAACTGATCGATCAGACCGAAAGGGCGTTGACGCGGCATGCTGCGATCGGCCGCCCTGGCCGCGTGATCGGTACGCGCGAACTCGTGATTAGCGGCTTGCCGTATGTCATTCCCTATCGCGTGCGCGATAACGACATCGAAATCCTGCGCGTGCTGCATACCTCGCGGCGCTGGCCTGAGGATTTATAGCGGTCGTCGACATGTTTACCGCAGTCATCAATCGGTGAACGGTGGGCAGCGCGCGCTGGATGCCGCTATTTCTTGGTGGCTTTTTTGCTGGCCTTTTCGACGGTTTTTTTCTTCGTCACTTTTTTGACCGTACGGCGTGACTTGCCCGCCGCTTTTGAGGCAGCGGCACGCTTTGCCGCCTTTGCTGGTTTCGCCGGCGCCGCCGGCTTCATGCCCTCTTTCAACACGCCCGCGAGCCACTTCCATGCCGCCGGCCCCCACTCACGCTCGTTGCGCGCGGCGATGTGGCCGTCGTCTGGATACACGCGCGCCACGCGGCCGGCGGGTGGGCCGGATTCGAGTGCCATGTAGAGGTTGCCGATCGGCGTTAAGTGATCGACTTTGCCGTTGACCAAAAACATCGGCATGGTGAGGTTATCCAGCAGGCCGTTGTCTTTGAGCGACCACCGCAAGAATTCCTTGCGCTGTTCTTCCTCGCTCAGCATCTTCGGTTCGGGTTTGGTGCCGCGCGGGCCGAACCAGTTGGTTCTGCTGCGCTCGAACGCGGCGTTGCGTTGCGCTTCGCGCTCTTCGGGCGTGCCCCAATAGCCCACGCCGCCGGGGGCGCAGGAGATCAAGCCCTTAACGCGGTTATCCAGGGCGCCTAAGCGCATCACCCATAAACCGCCGCGTGACACGCCAAACGCGCCCAAGCGATTGCCGTCGATTTCGGGGCGAGCTTGCAGCGCGTCGAGCGCGGCTTTCCACGCGATGATGGCGTTGGCGTTGTGTTCGAACGTGGTTTGCCCAGTACCCGGCGCATCGACCACCAGCGCGGCGAGCCCTTCGCGGTTGGCGCCCTCGGCGTATTTTTCGCGGTCTTCCTTGTACATGTCGCCGCCGCACATCACCAGCACCGCGGGCACTTTGTTTTTCGCCGACACGCCTTTGGGGAGCCGCAGATAACCGACGGCTTCCTTGCCGTCGCGCTTGATGCGCAGCTCGATCTGCGGCTCGTCGCGCAGCGCGGTGGCTTTGTGAAAGCAATCAAGATAACGCTGATACGAGCGCGCCTTGATGTCGCTCATCTGCGGCGGGCAGATGTTGGAGCCACCATGATACGGCGCGGGAAAACGCGCGATGGAATAAAACGTTTTCGCTTCGAGATAATTTTTGCGCGCCTCGGCACGGTTGCCGCGCGCCAGCGCTTCATCGGCTTTTTTCTCGAAGCGTTCGGCCACCGCGCTCCATGCGGGCACCCATTCTTCGTCTTCCGTGCTGTTGATATGGGCGACGGTGTCGATCAGTGCTTGCAGATCGTCGACCAGATTAAACCAGCGCCGGTAAAAACCGCCGATGGTGACGGCGTGCGGGTTTTCATCGGGGCGTACGGGCAATGCGGCCAGAATTGCGGCCTTGTCTTGGGCTGCCATTTTTGGGGTTCTCCTGAGGCGCGAAGTTAGGGCGTAACCGCGGGAATGTTCGAATGCAGGCGCAGAGCATAGCGAATGTGAAGCTGTGCGACAATCACGCTTGCACAACATAAAGTTGATGGGTTGCACCCATCCTACCGATATGGCTGCAACGCCTCTCGACAAAGTCCGCAACTACATCGCCGATGCCAAACGCGTGGTGGCGTTAACCGGCGCGGGCATATCCACCGATTCGGGCATTCCGGATTTTCGCGGGCCGCAGGGCGTGTGGACCAAAAATCCGCTGGCCGAGCGCATGTCGGATATCCGCTACTACATGGCCGATCCGCAAGTGCGCAAGCTCGCGTGGCTAAGTCGGCTCGATAGCCCGGCGTGGAAAGCCAAGCCCAACACCGGCCATCTGGCGCTGGTCGAACTTGAAAAACGCGGCAAGCTGCACGCGCTGATCACGCAAAACACCGACGGGCTGCACGTGATGTCGGGCATCCCGCAAGAAAAGGTGATCGAGGTTCACGGCACCATGCGCCGTGCGATGTGCATGTCCTGCGGCTGGCGTGACGATATACAAGTGGTGATCGAGCGCGTGCGCGCCGGCGAGCAAGACCCGGGGTGTCACAAGTGCGGTGGCATTCTGAAAACCGATACCATTTCCTTCGGCCAGGCGTTGATCCCCGAAGTGATCGACCGCGCGATGGAAGTGGCGCAAGAATGCGATGTGTTGCTCGCCATCGGCAGCACGCTGCAGGTGTACCCGGTGGCGGGCGCGGTGCCGCTGGCCAAGCGCGCGGGCGCGAAGCTCGTCATACTCAACGCGCAAGCCACGCAGTTCGACGGCATTGCCGATGTGGTGTTAAACACCTCGATCGGCGAGGCCTTGCCGTTTTTATGTGCTGCATAAAAAAATCAATAAAATCAAATGCTTACGGAGATATATATGAAAGCGTATTTAGGCACAGTGTCGGGCAATTCATACAAGCTGCGCATTTTGTTGGGCTTGCTCAAAGTGCCGCACGAGGTGGTGATCATCGATCTTAAAAATCGCGAACACAAGGGTGCTGCGTTTTTAAAAATCAATCCGCGCGGCGAAGTCCCGGCGATCGAAGACAACGGCCAGGTGATTTGGGATTCCGCCGCGTGTTTGGTGTATATCGCGCGCAAATATGGCGGTGAGCAGTGGCTGCCCACCGATGCGGCGGGCCTGGCGGAAGTGATGCAGTGGATCGCGCTGGCCGCGACCGAGATTCAATGCGGTCTGCAATACGCTCGCCGCGGTGTGCTGCAGGGGCGCTGGACGCTGGGCTCGCTCGAAGACGGGCAAAACTTCGGCAAAGTCGCGCTCGATGTATGCGAAGCGCAACTGGGCAAACACGAATGGCTTGCGCTCGATCGGCCGACGATCGCCGAGCCCGCGTGTTTTGCGTATATTGAAACCGCGCCGGAGGCGAAGGTGGCGCTGGAGCCCTACCCCAACATCCTGAAGTGGATGGAGCGCTGCCGCAAGTTGCCGGGGTGGGCGGCGCGGTAGCAGCCTGTCGGACTTAATCAACCCTAACAACTCGAGGAGAAGTAGTGAACAAAGGCATTAAACTAACCGGTGCGGTGCTGGCCGGCATCACGGTCATCGCCAGCGCGCACGCGCAGCAAAGTTATCCGCAAAAGCCAATACGCGTTATCGTGCCGTTCGTGCCCGGCGGCGCAACCGACGTGTTGGCCCGGCTCACCGGCGCGCGTTTTCAAGCGGCGTGGGGCCAGCCGGTGGTGGTGGAGAACCGCGCCGGCGCGGGCGGCAACATCGGCACGGAAATCGTCGCCAAGGCGCCGCCGGACGGCTACGCGCTGCTGATGAACAGTGCATCGGCGACGGTGAACGTCACGCTCTATCCCAAGCTGCCCTTTGATTTGCGCCGGGATTTCGCGCCGATTACCACCGTCGCGTCGGCGCCGTTGCTGTTCGTGGTGCATCCCTCGGTGCCGGTGAAGAGCATGAAGGAGCTGATCGCGCTCGCAAAATCGCGCAAGGACCCCATCGTCTACGGCACCAACGGCATCGGCACCACCGGCCATCTGGCGCTTGAGCTGCTGCAACAGCTGGCGGGGGTTAAGTTTATTCACGTGCAGTACAAGGGCGCGGGCGCGACGGTGGTGGCGTTGGCGAGCGGTGAGGTCTCCGTCGCCGCACCCGCGGTTACCAGCGCGCGGCCGCACGTCGTCAGCGGCAGAATGCGCGCGTTGGCGGTTTCCACCGAACGCAAATCATCGGTGTTTCCCGAATTGCCGACGGTGGCTTCGCTGTTCCCCGGATTCGACATCGACAACTGGTTCGGCTACTGGGCGCCCGCGGGCACCCCGCAAGCCATCATCAATCAAGTGCACGCCGAAGCGGTGAAAAGCCTGCAGCATCAAGATCTCAAAACTTCATGACGCGCGAAGGCGCCGAGCCGGTGGGCAATACGCCCGCCGAAATGGTCGCGCTGATCGCGCGCGAGATCGAAAAATATGCTCGCATCATTAAACTGTCGGGCGCGCGGGCCGACGGTTAGTATTAAAAAGTGAATAAAATCAAATACTTGCAGTATTTCCTGGGCGGCGTCGTTGCGTTCGGCACGCAGGCGCTCGGCGCGCAGCCCGCGCGCGATGTTGCCGCGGCCAAGGCCTATCCGGTGCGCCCGCTGCGCATCGTCACCGGCTTTCCGCCCGGCGGCAACACCGACATCATCGCGCGCGCAATGGCGCAAAAACTCTCCGAGCGTCTGGGTCAACAGGTGAACGTCGAAAACCGCCCCGGCGCGGGCAGCCTGATCGGCACCGATTATGTGGCGAAAGCGACGCCCGATGGCTACACACTGCTGCTGGTCAGCGGCGCGGTGACCACGCAAATGGCGGTGATGAAAAAGCTGCCGTACGATGCGCTGCGCGATTTCGCGTACATCACCAACGCGGTGAGTTATCCGTTCGTGGTGGTGGTCAAACCCGATGCGCCGATGCAATCGGTGAGCGATTTGATCGCGGTGGCGAAAAAATCGCCGGGCAAATTGAATTACGCCTCGGTCGGTATTGGCTCGGTGTTTCATTTGGGCACGGAGCTGTTTAACGCCATGGCTAATATCGACATCACGCATGTGCCGTTCAAGGGCGGCGCCGAGCACCTGCTGGAGTTGATGAGCGGGCGCATCGACGTGGTGTTCGACACCTTGACCGGCGCCTACCCCCATATCCAGGGCGGCAAAATCCGCGCGCTGGCGGTGACTTCCGCCGAGCGTTCGCCGCAACTGCCCAACCTGCCGACGGTGGCGCAAACCTTGCCGGGGTATGAAGTCACCTCGTTCTCCGGCTTTGCCGCGCCGCGCGCGACGCCGCCGGCGATTATCGCGCGCCTGAACCGCGAAATGCGCGCGGTGCTCGAGTTACCCGACATTCGCAAACGGTTTACCGACTTGGGCGGCACGGTCGTGCCGAGTACGCCGGAAGCATTCGCCGGCCATGTGGCGGGCGAAATTGCCAAGTGGAAAAAGATCGCGCAAGCGAAGAAAATCGAGATTCAATAACAATCGGCGGTGAAAGCACATGAGATTCGGACTGTTCGGCGGCGCGCAAGCCAACGCCGCAGCGGGTGGTACCTCAAACCACGCTGCCGCCAGCGGCCCACAAAACCACGCTGCCGCCAGCGGCATCGAGGGCCAAGGCTTTCACGATTACATCGAGTTTAACGTCGAGGCCGATGCGCTGGGCTATCACAGCACCTTTTGCGTGGAGCACCACTTCACCGGCTGGGCGCAAATTTCGGCGACGTTGAATTTACTGACCTGGCTTGCCGCGCGCGCGAAAAACATCCGCGTGGGCACGGCGGTGATGGTGTTGCCGTGGCACAACCCGGTGTTGCTGGCCGAGCAGGCGGCCACGCTCGATTTGCTGTCGGGCGGGCGGCTCGATCTCGGTATCGGCAAGGGCTACCGCTACACTGAATTCACCGGTTTTTGCGTGCCCGAGTCTGAGGCCGAGGCGCGTTTTGACGAAGCGCTGGAAGTGATGGTGAAGGCATGGACCACCCGGCAGCGCTTTTCGCATCGCGGGAAATTCTGGCAATTCGAAAACATCATCGTCGAACCGCCCTCGGCGCAAAAGCCGCATCCGGCGCTGTGGATGGCGGCGGGCAGCGCGGCATCGATACGCAAGGTGGCCGAGCGCGGCTGCAACTTATTGCTCGATCAATACGCGCTGCCCGATGTCATCGCCGAGCGCATTGCGCTTTACAAAAGCGAAGTGCAAGCGCGCGGGCGCGTATTCGATCCGATGAGCGTGGCGTTGGCGCGTGACGTGTACATCGCGCGCGACGCGGCCGATAAACAAGCCGCGCTGGAGCGCAACGCCCGGCAACGCCAGCGCATTATCGAGGTGGCGCTGGCGCCGGGCAAAAGCGGCGGCTCGCACGTGCTCGCGTACCAGGATTCCGCCACCGGCAACGAAGCCGCGGCGCTTTACGGCAGCCCCGACGAAATCGCGCGCAAGCTGGAAGCGCTGCGCGCGGCCGGCGTGCATTACGTGCTCGCCAGCATGGGCGGGGGCGCGCGCGACACGCTGCGGCGGTTTGCCAAAGAGATTGCGCCGGCGTTCGCCGCGGCCTGAAACGCGCCGTTCGACGGGCGCGCGCCGCGCAATCGGCGTAGATTTTGTACTTGGACGCAGGTTTCCGAGGAGGTGGCTATGTCGCACAATGTCCGTCAAGACGCGGGTGGTGTTCGAGGGCTGGCGTGGTGGATCTTTGGTGTCGGGGCGATCGGGCTGGGCTGGCTCGGTGGCGGCGAGTCCCGCGCGCAAGCGTGGAAGCCCGACAAGGCGGTCGAAATCGTTGCCACCAATGCGCCCGGCGGCGGTTCCGACCGCATCATTCGCATCATGTTAAATGTGCTGCAAGAGCGCAAGGATTTGTTTCCCGTGCCGCTCACCATCGCCAACAAGCCCGGCGGCGGCAGCGCGGTGGCGTTTTCCTATCTGAACCAGCACGCCGGCGATGGGCACCGGCTGGTGATGGCCTCCAAGGCGATGATCACCAACAACATCGTCGGCCGCGGCCCGCACTACAGCGAGATGACGCCGGTG